>JBBDOA010000101.1:0-22445 GCA_040877275.1 Rhodospirillales bacterium
ATGACTTTTCAGGAACGTCGTCACCCTGAACCGGCAGCAACCGCGCCACAGCCCGGCCGCGCCGGGTGATGACCACTTCATGGCCCTGCTCGCTTTCCGCCAGCAGACGTGAAAAGCGCTGATTGGCGTCCGTTGCATTGACGAGGATGGCAGGATGATCTTTTGTCATATATAATAGTTACATAACTATATAGGTAAGTCACTAGATTAAATGTAAACCTATAACCGAGCGAACCTTAATCAAGAGACCCTTAGCCAGGCGGAAAAATCAGCCGGCAATCATTGACGGTCTGTTTCATATGCCGTCCAATCGCAATCCGCAAATTACCTTCTGCACCAGTAATGTGAGGCTTCAATGGGCGCTTATGTGATCGACAGCGAGCTGTTTCGCGACCAGTTTTCCACCGCCGCCATGCGCGACATCTTTTCCGACCGGCGCACGGTACAATCCTGGCTCGACGTCGAGGTTGCCCTTGCCGATGCCGAAGCCGAACTGGGCATCATTCCCGCTGCCTCGGCCGAGGCCATCCGCGGTGCCAGCGATGCGGCTCTCTATGACCTGGCGGTGATGAAGCTGGAAATGGACCGCACTGCGCATCCCATCGTGCCGCTGGTCCGGATGATTGCCGAGAAATGCGCCGATGATCTTGGTCAGTTTGTCCATTGGGGCGCGACAACACAGGATATTACCGATACCGGCATGATCCTGCAGATTCGGGATGCCGTCGACGTCATCGAGGGCCGTCTTGATGCCCTCGCCGCCAGCCTGACCGATCATGCCGTCACCCATGCGGCAACGGCAATGCCGGGGCGGACACATGGCCAGCACGCTCAGCCGGTGACGTTCGGATACAAGGTGGCGGTCTGGCTTGACGAGGTTCGCCGGCACCAGACCCGTATGGACGAAATGCGGCCGCGCCTGCTGGTCGGCCAGTTCGGCGGTGCCGTCGGCACGCTGGCGGCACTGGGCGATCAGGGGTTCGCTGTCCGCAGCAAGCTGATGAGCAATCTCGAACTGGGCGAGCCCGCCATTACCTGGCACACCGCACGCGACCGCCTGGTCGAGCTGATATCGCTGTTGGCGATGATTGCCGGCACCTGCGGGAAAATCGCCCACGAGGTTTTTCTGATGCAGAAAACCGAATTGCAGGAAGTCGAGGAGCCCAATCCGTCCGGCAAGGTCGGTTCGTCAACCATGCCGCACAAGCGCAATCCGGCGATCTGCGAAGGCGTCGTCGCGCTGGCCCGCACCGTCCGCTCGTCGGTGCCGCTGGCCTTCGAGACGCTGATCGGTGAACACGAACGCGACAAGATTTCCCTGCAGACGGAACGGGAATTCATTGCCCGCACGCTCTGCCAGACCGACGCGGCGCTGGCCAAGACCATCGTCGTCTGCGAGGGGCTGGATGTTCGCGTTGCCAACATGCGACGCAATCTCGACATCACCAACGGCCTGACATTGAGTGAAGCGGTGATGATGTCGCTTGGCGAGAAACTCGGTCGGCAAAAGGCGCACGATATCCTGCATCATGCCTGCACATCGGCTTTCAAGGAAAACACCTCCATGCGCGATGCCCTGATGCAACTCGCCGAGGTGCGCGCGGTGCTTTCCGAAGATGAAATCGATGCCCTGCTCGACTCGGAAGCCTACATCGGCCTCGCCGCCCGCATGGCCCGGGATGTCGCCGAGGGGTAATTACATGGGCGCACCGCCGTCGTCCTGAACCGGATTCAGTATCCATGCATTTACCGACTGACGGACGGAACAACATGGACCCCGGTCTGCACCGGGGTGACGATACGTTCTTTAACAACTGTCATTCCGGCGCACGCCGGAATCCAGAGCGACCGGCACGCCTGGACGCGGAAGTGTAACCCTGGAACCCGAATCACGTTCGGCGTGACGGTGTAGCAGGACGGAATGACGGGTGCTCAGCCTGCAAGATAATCGGCGATAAAATCCTCGATAATCGCCTCAAGGCCGCTGTCTTCCGGACAACCGAGCGCCCGGGCCTTGCTTGCATCCATCGCCACCGGCCAACTGCCGACGATGGCCCGAACCGTCGGATCAGGGCTATCAACGATTGTGCCAAGCGCAATGCCGTGTCTGGCTGCAACAACGCCTGTGGTCTCGATCATTTCGGCGACGGTGGTGGTCAGGTTCGGCAGATTGACGACCCGGTCATCGCCGAATTTCTGCGCCGGCGCATCCAGCAGCGCCATCAGGCCGCTGATGCAGGTCCGGTAGCCGCCGACCATAAGCGCCATCTCCCGGTCAACCGGAAGGTTGCAGACATCCCCCGTCAACGGCTCGCGGATGACACCGCTGGCAAAGCTCGAAGCCGCCGGATTGGGCTTGCCCGGCCGAACGATAACAGTCGGCAGACGCGCGACGCGACCGTCGATGAAGCCCTTTCGGCTCATGTCGTTAATCAACATTTCCATAACCGCCTTGGTCATGCCGTAGGTGTTCTGCGGCAAAGGCCTGGTCATCGCATCAACCCGTGCCGGCATCGCCGCACCGCCGAAAATCGCCAGGCTGGAGGTGAACAGGACTTTGGTTTGCGGACCGTTGGCCCGAGCCGCTTCCAGAACCACCCGGCCACCATCCAGATTGACCCGCATGGCGGCATCGAAATCCGCTTCAGATCCGGCGCTGACCATCGAGGCCAGATGCACCACGGCATCTGTGCCGGCAATCACGCGCTGCATCGTCGCCGCATCCGTAATGTCGCCACTGACGACATCGACCTTGCCGTCCAAAACACCGAGCCCGGCTTCGGGCACGGCGATATCGAACAGGCTCACCGTGTCGCCCCGCTCAACGCAACGCTCGGCGATCAGGCGACCGAGAAACCCGGTGCCGCCGGTAATCAGAATTTTCATAAATTCATTCCGCCGCAGATCGGGATGCAGAGCTTTCTGCAAGCCCGGCCGCAAATCCGGAAAGACAATCGTCGGCCAGCGGCTCAATCGGCGTGAAATCACGGTGCGCGATCCACGGCTTTCGGGTGAACTTTGTGATGTGGTTGGAAACCGCGCACAGGCTCAGATAGACAATGACCCGGTCCCACGGCGAAATGTTCGGCGGACTGGCGTGGACCAGATTACCGTGGAACAACAGTACCGATCCCGGCGCACCGGTCGGCGCCACGACGCCGCCCTCATTGGCCAGCTCCAGCACCGATTGCCGGTCCAGCGTCCATAGCGGATAACTTGTGGTTTCCAGATCGTGACCCGCTTCGACCACGCCTTTTTTATGGCTGCCCGGAATAAACAGCAGAGGGCCGTTGGCCGCCGTCACGTCATCAAGAAACACCGAAATGTTCATGGCGCGCGCTTCCGGCATACCGTCGTCGCGGTGCCAGGTGCCGAAATCCTGATGCCATTGCCAGATATCACCGTCGAACGCGGCCTTGGCGTTGATCTTGTACTGGTGCATGTAGACCTGCTCGCCCAGGATCTGCATGATCGGCTCGATCAGGCGCGGGTGCGCACCCAGCATCCTGTGCGCCTCGTCATAGGTATGCGCAGCAAAGGCAATGCGCGGCACGCCGGACTTCTCGCGCCAGACCTCTTCACGGTCGGACGCATAGATATCCCTGGCGGCAGCTTTCAAGGCCTGTGCTTCGGCCTTTGAAAAAAGTCCGGGCAGAAACAGATAGCCCTTTTCGTCGAATTCTGCGAGTTGTGCATCAGTCAGTTTCATGACGTTCCTCCGATAGAACCGTTTTAACCACTTTAACGCTGAATGCCCCGGATAAAAACGCCGGAATCATGCACAGACTAAGCCCTGTCCGGAAACATGCCGGCCAGCCCGCCTCTGGAGGCCTTGCAGACACCGCGCTCGGTGATCAGGCCTGTGACCAGGCGCGCCGGGGTCACGTCAAAGGCCGGATTACCGCCCAGCGTCCCCTCGGGCACGATCTCGACGGTGACAACTTCGCCCAAAGCCGTCCGGCCCTGGATTTTGGTCACCTCGTCGGCCGAGCGTTCTTCAATTGGTATGTCCATACCGTCTTCCAGTGTCCAGTCGATGGTCGGCGACGGCAGGGCAACATAGAACGGCACCTTATTGTCGTGTGCCGCCAGTGCCTTCAGATAGGTGCCGATCTTGTTGCAAACATCACCCGCCGCCGTGGTCCGGTCGGTGCCGACGATACACATGTCGACGCGCCCTTCCTGCATCAGATGACCGCCGGCATTATCGGCGATCACCGTCAGCGGCACACCGTGCCGGCCAAGCTCCCACGCCGTCAGGCTGGCCCCCTGATTGCGGGGTCGCGTTTCATCGACCCAGACATGCAGCGGAATCCCCGCGTCGAAGGCCTTGTAGATCGGCGCCAGCGCCGTGCCCCAGTCGACCGTCGCCAGCCATCCGGCGTTACAATGGGTCAGGATATTGATGCTGTCCGCACCGCCCTTTTTGCTATGCAGATCGCGGATCAGTTTATGGCCGTTATCACCGATGGACGAGCAGATCGCCACATCCTCGTCGCAGATATCGGCGGCCCGCCGGTACGCCGCGACCGAACGCTGGTTATCCGACAACGGCTCCAGCAGGCGTGACATTTCGTCCAGCGCCCAGCGCAGATTGACCGCCGTCGGCCGGGTCGCCAGCAGCTTGTCGTAAGCATTGCCGAGACTCTCGTTTGAGGCATCGGCCTGCATCGCCAGCGCCATGCCGTAGGCCGCCGTGGCACCAATCAAGGGCGCGCCGCGCACCAGCATATCCCTGATGGCCCTGGCCGCATCATCGACCGACTGAAGCTTGACCGTGACAAAATCGAACGGCAGCCGGGTCTGATCAATGATTTCGACCGACCAGCCATCATCGGCCAGCCAGATTGTCCGATACGGTACGCCGTCAACTTTCATGGAAAAACTCCCTACAGCACCCGGCCGGCAACCGCATCAAGCATGGCAACAAGGCCCGGGTCGCGGGCATCCGGATGCGTGACGATGGCGTGCTCAAGCGCCGTGTGACAGCCCTGATCGCAAAGCCCGGTCCGCCCGGAAAGGCGTGGCACCACATCCTTGACCAGCGCACGCCCCTTGTCGGCATTGCCGACCAGAACGGCGATGATCGCCTCGACCGTGACGTGGTCATGGTCCGGATGCCAGCAGTCGAAATCGGTGACCATGGCAACGCTTGCGTAACACATTTCGGCTTCGCGGGCGAGTTTCGCTTCCGGCATATTGGTCATGCCGATAACGTCGCAGCCCCAGGCGCGGTAAAGATTGGACTCGGCAATGGTCGAGAACTGTGGCCCTTCCATGACCAGGTAGGTGCCGCCCCGGGCATGCGGGATATCAAGCTGGGCCAGGCCCGCTGTCAGCGCGTCACCAAGTCTTGAGCAGACCGGATGACCGAAGCCGACGTGTGCCACCAGACCCTCGCCGAAGAAACTTTTGCTACGGGCGAATGTGCGGTCGATGAACTGGTCGACGACAACAAAGGTTCCCGGCGGATAGTCTGCCTTGAGCGACCCGCAGGCCGACAGGGAGATAATCTCGGTGCAGCCCAGACGCTTGAGCGCATCTATGTTGGCGCGATAATTCAGATCCGACGGCGGGATCCGGTGGCCCCGCCCGTGCCTTGGCAGGAACGCCATCTCGATGCTGCCAATAAGGCCCCGCAGGATTTCGTCGGACGGCTCGCCGAACGGGGTTTTGACCGCTTCCCAGCGGGCATCCTCCAGTCCTTCGATCTCGTAGAGACCGCTGCCGCCGATGATACCGATCACCGGCGGCGTCGCATGATCGCTCATGCGCCTTCTCCGCGCCTGAGCACGCTTTCAAACAACTGCGTCGTGCGCATCCCGGCAATGGCAGCGGCACGCGGGTTGTAGCTGCCCCGCATGTCGCAATGAAAGCCATGCCCGGCCTGATAGATATGGATGCCGACGGCTGGCTGTGCCGCCCGCACGGTCTCGACATCGCTCAGGGGGATCGACGCATCGCTGTCGCCGAAATGCAGGATGGTCGGGCATTTCGGTGTTTCACCGGCAACCTCGTGCACACCGCCGCCGTAATAGCCGCTGGCCGCCTGGATATCGAGCCGGCAGGCCGCCAGATAGGTCACGAAGCCGCCCCAGCAGTAGCCGACAACGCCGATGCGCCCGGCATCGGCAATGGCTGCCCGGGCTGCATCAACATCCGCCATGACACCATCCAGATGCTCGTTTGCCGTTGCCTTGTGGGCGCGACCGCGCTCGATATCGGCGGGCTCGTAACCAACCTCGAAGTTGCGTTCCCAGCGGTCATACAGGGCCGGTGCGATGGCCGTATAGCCAACGGCGGCCCAGCGCTCGACGAGATCGCGGATATGCACGTTGACGCCGAACACCTCCTGGATCACGACGACGCCGCCCAGCGGCTTTCCTTCGGGATCGGCGCGGTAGGCATCGAATGTGTGGCCATCGGCTGCTGTAAGCGTGACGGTTTTTGGCATTATTTTTTATCCTCCCTGAGTGAGCGCAAAAAATAACCCACGTCCTTGCATAGGGCAAATGGTGAGGCTGTTTTTGAGAAGATTATCGTACTTGCACACATTTTATTGCGATAACATGTTTTTTGAATACACTTTGAGAGTGTTTAAGTGCTACGGGGAGGGGGGGGGGGTATTAATTATGGCAATTTTCCGCGCCAAAACTTCCAGAATTTTGGCATTTGCAACGGCTCTCGTTTGTCTGCTATCGGCGTGCCAGACAACTGCGGTTTACACCAATGAATCTCTGAAACGTTCGGAAGATCGTGTCCGGCTTCTTGTTATGCCCATGGACGTCGAACTGAGTGAAGTCTCCTTTGGCGGGGTCCCTTCAATTCGTGCTGACTGGACAGAAGCAGCAAGCGGCCATCTCAGAGAGTCGCTGGCGGAATTTCTCGCTTCTCGGAAAGTCGAAATAATCGCCTACACCCCACCGGATGAAGATCCGATCATTACGTCGCATGATCAGCAACTCGTGAAACTGTTCAGTGTTGTCGGGAACTCGATCTCCGTACACCAGTATATTCCGGCCTTTGCACTGCCCAGTAAGAAAGAACAATTCGACTGGAGCCTGGGCAATGAGCTGACCGTACTGGCGAAACGTTACAATGCCGATTACGCCTTGTTCCTGACGGTAAAGGACAGCTATGCCACCGCAGAGCGCGCAGCCGCAATTGCGGTAGCGGCAATCCTGTTCGGCGTTTCATTGCAGGGAGGGGTGCAGCAAGGCGCTTCCGCACTTGTCGATCTTAAAACTGGCGAGTTCGCCTGGTTCAATCAACTCGCACGCGGAACCGGCGATGTAAGGACGGCAAAACCGGCAAAGGAAACCATAACTTTTCTGATGCAGGAATTCCCGAAGTGACGGCGAGCCTAGCATGCCGGGCAAGCGGATTATGCCTTGTGCTAGCGATCCTAAGCGGCTGTCAGGCAACTGGCCTAAGTAAATGGACTCCTGCAAATGCCGGGGCCGAGAGTGTTTCCGAGGCCCAATCCCATAATGCCATTTTCGACGGCACCGCCACTGTCGGGGCAACGGATACGGAGTTTGAAGTCGGCAAGAACCCGTATGCATATGATGACATTCCGCCCGGTGTCCGCCCGGCGATGGATACCCGTGAAGCCGGTCTATGGTTTAGTGTCGACAAGGTTGAAGAACAAAGCAAGACAGCCGGCAACCGCATCACAGATCCAGAGTTGAACAAATACATCTCGGAAATTGTATGCAAGCTAAGCGGCCCATACTGCAGTGATGTGCGCGTTTACATCCAGAGGGTACCGATATTCAACGCATCTATGTACCCGAACGGCATGATGTCGATTTTATCTGGTTTCCTGCTACGTACCCAGAATGAAGCGCAACTGGTTGCTGTCCTTGGTCATGAAGCCGGGCATTACATCAGAAGGCATAGCATTCAGAGAATGGAGGACATGATCGCAAAACAGGATTTCAGCGTAATATTCAGCTTTGTTTCGGCCGGTCTCGGTGTCCCTGTCATGTCGGATATCCTGCAGGTCGCAATGTTGAGTTCGCTCTACGCATACGGACGCGATAATGAGCGTGAAGCCGACCTGATCGGTATAAATCTCATGCACAAACATGGATATGATGCACGCGAAGCTGCTAAAATATGGGAATTGCTGCTTCGCGAGGAAGACCCTGATCGCGATCTGAACGAGGTTTCTACCTCGACTTCTTTTAGCAGTTCACACCCATCATCGGCTGAACGGATGCAGACGCTCCGCCAGATCGCTCTGAAACTCCAGGGTCCAGATAAATGGGGCATCACTAACAAAGCAAAATTTGATGAAATCGTTGGCCCCTGGAAGTTCCAGTTTCTGGAAGACGAGATCAGGCTTCAGAATTGGAATACTTCCCTAGAGTTGCTCAATATTCTCAAGGAGTCGGGCCACAAAAAATCAGAAATCGCCTATTTTCAGGGTGAAATCTTTCGTAACAGAAATAAAAAAGCCGATGCTGACGCAGAAAAAGAAGAAGACCGCATCGCCGACCATGAAAAAGCCCTGAAAGCCTACGAACAAAGCATGTCATACGCGAACGCGCCACCGCAGGCATACCGCGCTGCGGGGTTGCTCTATCTCCGCGACGGCCGGACTGAAACCGCAAAAGCCGCATTAATGAGCTATCTGAAACGTATGCCTGCAGCCCCTGACAGAAAACTGATCGAATATATGATTACTAACGCCAGTGGAAAAATTTCATGAAAAAGATATTCGTACTAAGCATTCTATATGCACTGAACGCCTGCACCGTTTACTCACTGGTTGAGCCCGGCAAGGTTGAAGTCGGCGATGCCTATGTCATCACGGTCAATTCATCATGGAGTAAATCCTCTCATGGCCATACGTATACATTCACCAAGGATGGACCTGCACTTCAGTCACTGACAATTACAACAGGAATCAAAGAAAAAGATTTTATGGTCAGTGGCTCAACCGATGCTCCTTTACCGCCTTATAAAAAAGATCTGTCACTGATTGAAATTCAGCAATTCATCAATGACAGCATGGTTGCCTTGGGAGCAGAAAAAATGGAATTCACCGAAATCCGGCCAGAGCCTTTCGGTGCATGGCAAGGCATTCGTGCAGAATATAATTACTTTACGAAAAGCGGCCTGCAAATTCGCGGCCTGATCGTTGCCGCGCAGAATAACGATAAATTCTATTACATAATGTATAACGCACCGGCGCTGCACTTTTTCGAGAAGAACAGAAAGGATGCCGAAGACATCATTCAATCCGTTATCATCAAAAAAGAAACGTAACGGTCACTCCGCTGCCGATTTCAGATTTGGCCGATTGAGCGTCAGGATTTCCTGCACGGATGTGTAATCCATGTAGCCAAGCCGTGCCAGCGGCCGGATTTTTTCGATATCGACCAATCCGTTCTTGAGGAATTCATCACGGATATGGATGCCGACGACGAAACCGACACAGATACTGTTCTGGCCGCCCCTTTTGTCCTTCGGCAGGTGCATGGTGTCGTGGTATCTGCATTCCATATGGATCGGCGCCGCCTTGACCCGCATCGGTCTGACCAGTTCGGAAGGCTCCATCTCGATGCCGA
The DNA here is from genome assembly GCA_040877275.1 of Rhodospirillales bacterium. Classification (GTDB taxonomy): domain Bacteria; phylum Pseudomonadota; class Alphaproteobacteria; order Rhodospirillales; family Casp-alpha2; genus UBA4479. Next base: position 9,579 of record JBBDOA010000101.1, read on the forward strand.
GCACACCCGCTTCATCAACCTCGGGCCCGTATGCGGCGCTGGTTTCGTTCATCACCTCGCGCAGGTTGTAGGAAACCATCGAGCAGACAAACTCACCGGTCTGCTCGGCATTATAAATGCTGTCTTTCGGCGCATCGGCAGCACGCGACCCGCTGGCGAACATCACCATCGGCGGATCATCGCTCAGACCATTGAAAAAGGAATAGGGTGCCAGATTGGCCGTGCCGTCCGGGCCGATTGTTGAAATCCAGCCGATCGGTCTCGGCACAATACAGCTTTTGAACGGGCTGTGCGGCAAGCCGTGGGGTTGGTCGGTTTTCCAGAACATAGTTCAGTGTCCTTTATTCTCGTCAATGGGTGCATCGCCGACATAGGGGACCGTTTCTTCGACCACATCCCAGATATGCCGTGCCGTCGGGTTTGATTGTTCTTCGCGGATATGTGCGACCAGGCCGGCGGCGCGGCTGATCACGGCAAAGCCGCGCATGATTTCAGGCTCAACACCGATCTCCAGCAGCACCGCCGCAACCGCACCGGTGGCGTTGATCGTCAGATGCCGGCCAAGTTCTTCATCGATGATCACAGACAGGCGCTGCATTGCATCGATATATGTTCCCTTGATGCCGTCTTCGGCCAGGGCGATTTCAAACAGCCGGGCTGTTCTCGGATCATCGGGCTTATGCAGATGATGCCCGAAGCCGGGCAACGGTTTGCGGGCCGCGCGCAGCGCCCTGATTTCCCGCCGGGCCGCAGCCTCAAATCCATCCGGGTCTTCAAGCAGCACCGTCAGCAGTCTGGCGGCATTTTCCATGGTCCCGACGAACTGCGAGCCGACATTCAGAAGCCCGGCGGCAACACCGGCCTGCAGCGCTTCCGGAGCCGAGTGATAGGTCAGCCGCGTTGCAATCGCGCTCGGCGTCAAACCATGTTCCATCAATGTCACCAGTACGGCATCAAGGATGACGACATCGCCTTTGCTCGGGCGTCGTCCCATGATGTGCATGAACATCATTTCCGTGAACGAGACCTTGCCCATCAGCTCGCCGACCAGACCGCTGTCGCGATAATAAAGCTCATCATTTGTGTGTGTGGCGAGCCTTGTTGTCGGCTCTTTTGCGTCGCTCATGCGGCATCCTCTCCGTCTTTCGGCGTAAACATCACTTTGGCTTCACGTCTCAACACCTTGCCGACCGCAGAGCGCGGCAATTCGTCAACGATGTGGACGATTTTCGGTGTTTTAACGGAATCCAGGCGTTCCTTGACGAAGGCCGCGATATCGTCTCCGGTAACGTCGGCATCCGCCCTGACTTCAACGGCAGCGGTCAGGGCTTCACCCCATTTGCGGTCCGGCACGCCAAAGACGACGCACTCGCTGACCGCAGGGTGCTGCCCAAGGACAGCCTCGACATCGCTCGGATAGACATTGAAGCCGCCGGTAATAACGACATCGCGGATCCTGTCCTTGATAAAGACGAAGCCCCGCTCATCGATGATGCCGACATCTCCGGTATGCAGCCAGCCGTCAATAATCGTCTCAGCGGTCTTCTCGGGCATATCCAGATAGCCCTTCATCACCAGATCGCCCTTGAGCACGATTTCGCCGGTTTCACCCGGCGGCAGAATTCTGCCCTCCGCATCCATGATTTCGACCCGGGTCAGACATGTGGCGCGACCGGTCGAGGCCCGGTTTTCAGGTTTTGCCCAGTCTCCCGCACGCATGCAGATAGCGATCTGCGGCGCTTCGGTCTGACCGAAACAGGTCTCCAGCGCATTATTGAAGACCTTCATGGCGCGCGGCACCTCGTCCTTGCGGATCGCAGCACCGCCGACGATCAGATGCCTGAGTGCGGAAAAATCACGCGCCTCAACGCCCGGCTCGTCCAGCATCATGTAGATCACGGTCGGCGGCAGGAACACGCTCGTTGCCTTTTCCCGTTCCAGCGCATCAATGATCGATGGCGGTTTGGCGGATCCCATGAACACTTGCATACCGCCGACCGCGAACGTCGGCATGATCAGGGTGTTGGTGCCGTGCGTCATCGGCGCGGCCAGAAGATTGCGGTCATCGCGGTCAAAGCCGAATTCAACCAGCATCGTGGTGATGCATGTATTCCATACCCGATATGTCTGCATGCAGCCCTTCGGCTGGCCGCTCGAGCCGCCGGTAAACTTGATCGCCTGCAGATCGTCCAGGCTCAGGTCATGGCGCACCGGATGCTGACCGGCATGGTCGGCAATCAGATCGGCCAGGGTCTGCCCGCCGCTGACAGCGGAGCCGGGCTTCCCGGTGATCCGTGTTGCCGCACCGGTGTCGATCCTGTCGTCGCAATCCCCGTCAACAAAGACGATGCTCGGGCCGGTGACCTGGCAGATGCGATCCAGTTCTGGCTTGCCGTTCCTGGGATTTAAGGGAATCCAGGTTTTGCCGGCGGCAAACGTCGCCAGCCATGCCAGCAAGTGCTCGCAGGTGTTATAACCGCAAATCCCGACCCGGCTTTGCGGTTTCGGATCCAGCGACTGCAGGGCCGCGGCCAGCGCGTTCGTGCGCCGGGCCAGTTCTGCGTAGGTGATTTCGGTCGTGCCGTCCCTGACGGCGATCCTTTCTGGAAACCTCTGCGCGGCGCGAAAGAAATGATCAACGGGGAGCATGCTCAGGCCCCGTCTTCGACCAGCTCGGTTTTGAATCTTTTCCAGCGCGCAACGTAATGCTCGGCGATCCGGGTCAGATCAGCGACGGCTTCCGGTTTGAGCTGCCGGATAACCCGCCCCGGTGCGCCGACGACCAGTGCGTTATCGGGAATTTCCGTATTCTCGGTGATCAGGGCCTTGGCACCGATGATGCAGTTCTTGCCGATTTTTGCACCGTTCAGCACCACCGCGCCGATGCCGATCAGCGAATTATCGCCGACCGTGCAGCCGTGCAGCATCGCCAGATGACCGACCGTTACGTTCCTGCCCAATCTGAGTGTGTAGCCCGGGTCCGTATGCAGGACACAGTTTTCCTGAATGTTGGACCCTTCACCGATGATGATCGGATCATTATCGCCGCGGATCACCGCACCGAACCAGACACTGGCACCGGCCTCCAGCGTAACCTTGCCGATCACCGATGCGTTTGGGGCAATCCAGTAATCCTCACCACGGGTCGTAACCCGATGCTCACCGAGCGTGTATTTCATCGCGATCCTCCGTCTGCGGCGGGCAGTGTCGCACCGCGCAGGCGCTGTTGAAAATGACTAATATTCCCAGATCGTGGCGGCATTGATCAATGCCAGCGCCTCTGCGGCCGGTTGCGGGCGAGCAAAAAGATACCCCTGCCCGAAATCGCAGCCGAGGGCCTGCAGGCGCGTCATCTGCGCTTCGGTTTCGATGCCTTCAGCGACGATCTTCATCTCAAGCGCCTGTGCCAGACCGACGATGCTGTGCACGATACGGCGGCTGTTTTCGGTCTCATCCATACTGTTGACGAAGGCCCTGTCGATTTTCAGGGTATCGAGGGGGAACATGTGCAGATAGCTGAGGCTCGAATAACCGGTACCAAAATCATCGATGGCCAAGGAAATGCCGAGCGCCTTGAGCTTGCGCAAAGCGTGGGCCGCATGATCGGGATTTTCAACCATCAGCGTCTCGGTGATTTCCAGTTTGACCTGTGACAGATCGACACCGCTGTCGTGAATAATGGCACCGATGCGATCAATTTCATCCAGGTTCGATAACTGTAACCCGGATACGTTGGTGCTCATGAACGGTGCCGGGTCGCCGGGAAACGCCTTGGCAAAAGCCTCTGCAAACCGGCGGTGGTCGCGCATGCTTGTTTCCAGCGCGAACCGGCCCAACTCGACGATCAGGCCGGTATTTTCGGCAAGCGGGATGAACTGTCCCGGCGAGATGAATGACCCGTCTTCCTTGCGCCAGCGCATCAGCGCTTCAAAGCCGGCCAGCTTGCCGCTACCCAGCCAGATGATCGGCTGGTAATGCATCTCGAATTCCTGCGCTTTCAGACCCCGCAACAGGTCGCGTTCGTCATTGATGCGCTGAAATGCCAGCGAGCGAATCTCCTCCAGCGAGTCGTTCCGGGCATCCGTATTGACATGCAGACCGGAATACCGGTTCTGGGCATTGCGAAAACGCGTCAGGACGACCCGCAAAATCAGGTTCATCATCGGGTCTGCGGATGTCAGCGGTTTGATGAACCGCGAACGCTGTATGACGATCAGTTCGGTTTCTGTTACGGCAACCACATCCGCCGAACGCGGGGCGTCGTCAATCATCGACATTTCGCCGATGATCTCTCCGGCACCCAGTCGTGCGATGGTGACGTCCGCACCATCCTTTTCGATGATGACGTTTACGGTTCCACGCTCGATAAAATAGGCATGTTCCCCTTGTTGGCCGCGACGGAAAATGACGTCACCCGCCTTGTAGATTTGTGCGTAGATGTTTTCAGGCAACTGCCCCTCCCCTTTCTGGGTATATTCGACCTGCCAAGCGTACGCATGTTGGCCTATGACGGCAATAGGGCCCGTTTAGAATATGCCGACTATAGTATGCCCCCGGGTGCGCCCAGTGCGTGCTGCATCAATTCCGCCGTCACGTAATCAAACGCCTCGTCCATGCTGTCCGTGACAAGGAACAGATCCAGGTCCTCTGGCGCTATGGTGCCGGCTTCGACCATGGCATCCAGGTTAAAGGCATTGTACCAGAAGGATTTGCCGAAAAGGACCGTCGGCAATCGTTTTGTCAGCTTTCTGGTCTGTATCAGGGTCATTGTTTCGAAAAATTCGTCCATCGTGCCAAAGCCGCCCGGAAACACCAGCATCGCCTTGGCCATGTACATGAACCAGAACTTGCGCATGAAAAAGTAATGGAACTGGAAGCACAACTCGCGCGTCACATACGGATTTTCATGCTGCTCATGTGGCAGCGAGATATTCAGCCCGATGTTGATGCCGGCCGCTTCCGAAGCCCCTCTGTTCGCAGCTTCCATGATGCCGGGGCCGCCGCCGGTACAGACAACGAAGCGGCGTCTGGACCCTTCCAGAGTTTTCGACCAGCACGTCAGACGATGCGACAATGCCCGTGCCGCTTCGTAATACTGCGACATCCCGAGAGCGCGCTCAGCGCCGGCAACATCACCATGATGGCGTTTGGCGGCATCCAGAAGACGGGTCGCTTCTTCCCGGGATTTGATTCTGGCAGAGCCGAAAAAAACGATGGTATCGGCAATATTGTAGGCCTGGAAACGCGCTTCGGGTTCAAGGTACTCGGCCAGAATACGCAACGTCCGACCACCCCTGCTGTTCAGAAATGACAGGTCTTCATATGCTTTCAGCGGCATGGGATAATCGGGGGCATCTTTATTGCTCCGGCTCACTCGACACCGCCTTTAACCGCCCAACGCTTCCGGGCGGCATCGTCGCTGGCACGGGCATCGACCCATTTCGGTCCGTCAGGTGTTTCTTCCAGCTTCCAGAACGGGGCCCGGGTTTTCAGATAATCGATCAGAAAGTGACAGGCATCGAAGGCCGCTTCACGGTGTGCCGAAGCGGCCGCGACGAGGACGATCTGGTCGCCGGGATGAAGCCGCCCATAGCGATGAATGATCAATGTCGCCTGCAGCGGCCAGCGCGTATGCGCCTCTGTCTCGATTTCCTCAAGCGCCCGTTCGGTCATGCCGGGATAGTGTTCCAGCGTCATCGCACCGATATCGGCATCACCGGCCATGTCACGGACCAGACCGACGAACGAGCAGAGCCCGCCGATGGCCGTATTGCCGGCACGCATCTGCTGTAATTCAGCACCAAGATCAAAATCATGCTCCTGCACGCGGATCATCGACGCCCCCCCGTTACTGGCGGAAAGAAGGCAATTTCGTCATTGTCTCCAAGCGGAAATGACGTGTCGACGTGTTCCTGATTAACTGCGGCTCGGACGTGTTCCATATTGGCGAAGGCTTCGTCATAGCCACCACCACGCGCGCTCAGCCAGACGATCAGATCACCGACCGTGCCGACATGTGCCGGTCGGCTGATATCTTCTGATGAAACGCCGACACGTTCACGCACCCATGCGAAATAAAGAATTTTCACAGCTTCATCCTGTCAGTAACCCGCTGAACGGCAGATATGTTACCATATCTCCAGCCTGCAGATGCTCAACGGTTTCATCCAGTTCGACCAGCCCGTCGGCGGCGACCATTGATGTCAGTATGCCGGCACCACTGGAATGGTGTTTGAAGGCAACAGGCCTGCCCTGGTCATCATGACCAAGACCGGCCCGCACCCATTCCCGGCGACCGCTTTTCTTCTTGTAGGGAAAATCAGCCTGCACCCGCAGCCGTGCCGGAGCATAGCCGGTCTCGCCCGCCAGTCTGCGCAGCATCGGCTGAGCAATCATCAGAAACGTCACCATCGCCGCAACCGGGTTGCCGGGCAGGCCGATGAAGGCTGTCTGGCCCACCTGACCCAGCGCAATCGGACGACCGGGCTTTATCGCGAGACGCCAGAAATGAACCCGACCATGACTTTCGACGGCGGCCTTCACATGGTCCTCTTCACCGGCCGAGACCCCGCCCGACGTCAACAGAACGTCATGACCGGCCTCGGCCCCGGCCAGGGTTTCAGCAATCACCGCCTGATTATCCGGCAAGATACCCAGATCCGTAATCTCCGCCCCAAGCTGGCGCAGCATGGCCATCACGGTATAGCGGTTGGCATCATAGATGCAGCCGGCCGGCGCATCGCCGCCCGGATCACGAACCTCGTCACCGGTCGAAAAAACAGCCACACGCAGCGGCTTGAAAACATCAAGCTGCGCACAGCCAACCGACCCGCAAAGGCCCACTTCCTGAGCACGCAAGCGTGCACCGGCGCTGACGATGACGTCGTTCAGTCTGACATCTTCGCCGGCAAATCTGCGGTTCGACCCTTGCTTCAGGCCTTCAGGCAAAAGGATATCATCCCCGTCTGGGGCACAGTCTTCTTCCATGAAAACCGTGTCCATGCCATCCGGCATCGGCGCACCGGTAAATATCCGGACCGCTTCCCCGTGACGGGCCTGGCGACCCAACGGGTGCCCGGCTGCGACCCGCCCGGTGACCGGCAGTCTGGTTTCCCGATCCGCATTCAGATCGGAAAAAAACACCGCATAGCCGTCAACGGCGCTGTTGTCATGGGGCGGTACATTGCGATCTGACACGATATCGGCGGCCAGAACCCGGCCAACGGACCGGTTCAGGGGAACGCTTTCACGGCTGACCACCGTTTCCAGTCTGGACAGCAGATCATCCAGCGCCGTAGCGAAGGGAATAAGGGCATCACCGAATGCGAAGCAATCGTCCTTAAGCTGTGCCATGACGCCGCTCCGATGACAGCTCACAGAAATCCACGACAAAATCGGCAATGGCCTCGACGTCATTCAGATCAAGCCGCGGCACGTTGATATCCAGCTCGGCGGTTGATGCCACGGCCACGACCGACGGTTCGTCAGTACAGATCATGGGCTTGCCGATTTCCGGTCGGTAAACCTCTATTTTCGGATGCGGATAAGATTTGAACCCTTCAATAATCACCAGATCGACCGGTGACATGCGGCTCAACATCGCATCGATGTCCGGCTCCGGCTCACCGCGATTTTCATGCAGCAAGGCCCAACGCGCCGCACCTGTAATTACAACTTCATGGGCACCGGCGGCACGATGCTCAAAGGAATCCTTGCCGGGACGGTCGATGTCAAAATTATGATGCGTATGCTTGATGGTTGATATCTTCAGACCCCGCTCGATCAGGACCGGAATAAGCGCCTTGACCAGCGTTGTCTTGCCACTGCCACTCCAGCCTGCAAAACCGAAAATCTTCATAACCGGATGTCCCCTGCGGCCTTTATGGCCTTGATCTTTTTATACCCTGCATATCGTCAGTCGGGCACCCGCGATCAACTGATCGAGTGACTTTTATCGGTATTTTTCTCCGCCACCTGCACTGTCTCCGGCTTTGCCGTGACAGGTGGTGTGTTGTTATCAACATTGGCAATCTGGCGGAAGCCGAGGATCAGATAATCCGCCCCGGTAACCAGCGTCAGGAGCGCCGCACACCAAAGACCGATAATGCCGATCTCGGTCGTCGACACAGGCCCGAAATCGGGTCCGACAGGACCGACCAGAAGAAACCCGAGCGCCAGCATCTGCAACGTGGTTTTCCATTTGGCCAGCGCCGTCACGGGCATCGACACACGGACTTCTGCCAGAAACTCACGTAGCCCGGAAACCAGAATTTCCCGGCACAGGATCACCGCCGCCGGCAGCACGGTGATATCATTAATCCGGTCAACTCCGACCAGAACCAACAGCACCGAAGCAACCAGCAGCTTGTCTGCAATCGGGTCGAGAAAACGTCCCAGCGCCGATTGCTGACGCAACATTCTGGCCAGATAGCCATCAAAGAAATCGGTAATGCAGGCAACGGTATACAGTGAAAACGCGATCCAGTTCGCGTACGGCGCATCCAGAAAGATCAAGGCGACGATCAACAGCGGGATTGCGGCAATCCGCCCGATTGTCAGCATATTTGGTATCTGTGTCAGCATGCGCCTTGCTTTAACTGTCTGAACTGGGTGAAAAACCGATAGCCTGCATGACTTCTATCAGGTTCCGGGCGGGGTTGAAACCGGCTCCATGTCGGAAACCGACTTTTGCACCTGAAAACTGCTCAAATCCGGAATGAGACCTCTTCAGCCCGGGCGCTGGCGATAATCCTCAGTCCTCGGGATGGAACCAGTCGTATATTTTTCTGGCCATGGCGCTGCTGACTCCTTCAACGGTTTCCAGATCCTTGATCCCCGCCGTCGCCACGGACTGCGCGGCACCGAAATGATGCAGCAGCGCCTTCTTGCGCTTGGCCCCGATACCCGGCACCTCGTCAAGGATCGAGCGGGTGATCTGCTTGCCCCGCTTGGCACGGTGCGTCCCGATGGCAAAGCGATGTGCCTCGTCACGAATCCGCTGCAGGAAATACAGTACCGGGTCCTTGTGACCAAGGTTGATAGCCTCAGATTTCCCCGGCATGAAAATTTTCTCACGACCGGCATGCCGATCCGGCCCCTTGGCGATGGCCGCCAGCGCCAGATCTTCGATGCCAAGCTGCGCAAACACGTCCCTGGCCGCTGACAACTGCCCTTTGCCGCCATCGACCAGCACCAGATCGGGCCATTGCCCCCGGGTCCGGTCCGGGTCTTCCTTGAGGGCCCGCGCAAATCGCCTTTCAAGCACTTCGCGCATCATATCGTAATCATCCCCGGCCGACGCATCGCCGCTACCGGCGCGCCGGATGTTGAATTTACGGTAGGCGTTTTTCATAAAGCCATCGCTGCCGACAACGATCATCGCGCCGATCGCATGGGTACCGGAAACATGCGAGTTGTCATAAACCTCGATCCGCTCCGGCGCCGCCTCAAGGGACAGCGCATCGGCCAGACCCTCCAGCAGTTTTCGCTGCGACGCACTTTCAGACATTCGCCGTGCCAGGGCGTCTCGGGCGTTGACGACGGCGTTGTCGATGACGCGCTTTTTTTCACCCCGGGTCGGCATCCGGATTTCAACCTTGTGATCCGCACGCACTTTCAGGGCTTCTTCAACAAGTCCGTGATTGGGCAATTTATGCGAAGTCAGCAGCAGTTTTGCCGGCAAGGTGCGGGCGTAAAACTGGCCGATAAAGGCTTCAATGATTTCTTCGGCGCTGTCTTCTTTGGCATGGGATGGGAAATAGGCCCGGTTCCCGTAGCTTCTGGAGCCGCGATAAAAGAACACCTGCACACAGGTCTGCCCGCCTTCGTGATGCAGCGCGATCACATCGGCATCGTCGAGCCCGGCACTGAGGGTTTCGTGTCTGGACTGCACCCGGGTCAGGGCCTGAATCCGGTCGCGATATTGTGCCGCCATTTCAAATTCCAGCGCATCCGAAGCGGATTGCATCTGTTCTGCCAGCTTGCGCTGAATCCGTTGACTGTCACCTGTCAGGAAATCCCGGGCTTCCTCGACCAGGCCCCCGTAAGCGTCCTTCGATATCTTGTCGACGCAGGGGCCGCTACAGCGTTTGATCTGGAACAACAGGCAAGGACGGGTCCGGTTGGCAAAGACATTGTCGGAACAGGTCCTGAGCAGAAAGGCGCGTTGCAGCAGACCCAGCGTGTCGTTGACCGCCCACACCGATGCGAAGGGTCCGAAATACTGGCCCGGCCTGGATCGTGCGCCCCGATATTTAACGACCTGTGGATAGTCGTGATCCCCGGTGATCAGGATCATGGGAAAGGATTTGTCGTCCCTGAGCAGAATGTTATAGCGCGGCGCATACCGTTTGATCAGATCGGATTCCAGAAGCAGGGCCTGGGCTTCGGTCTCTGTTTTGACGATTTCCAGATCAACCGTCAGCGCGATCATGCGGCGAATGCGGATCGATTGGCGTTCCGGGCTGGCATAGCTGGTGACGCGCTTGCGGATATTCTTGGCCTTGCCGACGTACAGCACGTCGCCGGCCTCATTCAGCATCCGATACACACCGGGCGACGTCGGCAGGCCGGGCAGCCTGGAACGGATCACGTCGGCCCCCCGGTCCTGGGGCGCATCGGCCACCGGATCCGTCTCGTCGTTGTTTTCCGGGTGATTTTGCATCGTCGTTTTTCTTTGAAATGAAGGCTTGCGTCAACCAAACGCGCAGATCCACCAGCGCAATTAGGATTAACCATAAACCTATCCACCATTTCTGTGGATAAGCTTGTTGAAAAAAGCCCGATCAGAGAGAAATCCTTATGAATCAGTAGGGGTTAAGCGACGTGCCTATTAAATAGGCAACAACTTAACTCATTGATTATATTATATTATTTTTAAAATGACAGGTCTGACACCGAAGCCGTTCAAAGGGATTACATATTTCGGTAACACAGGCAAAATTGTGCAAAAGACAGCACCCTGTTAGTCCTGACCAGGCGGATAACGGCAAGTAAATGCAGATTTATTAACGGTTTATACTTGATAATTAAATCGTTCGATTTCGACGCCGACGCTTTCAGCATTGTCGAAAATGTCCAGTTTTTCGACGCGCACCCGGGCCGAGCGCACCCGGGGATCGTGCAGACACATCTCGGCGATCTTTTCTGCCATCGTCTCGACCAGGCCGACATGACCCTGATCAAAGATACGCTGCACACCGGTCACCAGTTGTTCGTAATCGACGACATTGGCGAGATTATCCTCAAGACCACTGTCGCTTTCACGGACCGCCAGATCAAGATTGATGCGGACCCGTTGCGGCTGGTCGAGCTCATGACGATGCACGCCGATCAGCGCCATCAGCACAAGATCGCGAATAAAGACGTGCCGCAGGCGCTGCCTGGCATCGGCTAACTTCATGGGCTCCAGAAATTCACTCGGCTTGATGCTCATGGTGCGTACTGCTCCCGCTTTCCGAACGCACGCGCCGTGCGGTTCGTCATTCTCTGGGGGCCGTTTCCGCTGTCTCATAGGCCCAGTTGAGATGCTGCCCTGAATCGACAGCGATGATCTGCCCGGTCACCGTCCGGGCGTCAAGAAGAAACGCTACCGCCGCTGCGATTTCATCGGGGTCGACGGCGCGTCCGAGAGGGGTCTGGCAGGCCTGCAGCTCAAAGTCGGCAATACTCTGGCGCGTGCTCGGCAACACCGGTCCCGGCCCGACGGCATTGACGCGCATCCCGGGTGCCAATGCCCTGGCCAGCACCTGTGTCTGATCCCACAACGCCATCTTGCTCAGCGTATAACTGAGAAAATGTCTGGTCGGATTAAGCACACGCTGATCCACGATGTTGACGATGGCCCCGTCAGCGCCCTCTGGCAATTGCCGCGACAGCGCCGATGAAAGGATGAACGGTGCCCTGACATGCACCGCCATATGGGCATGCCACAGTGCCGGATTATGATTTTCGATGCTGTCCGGGGAAAACACAGAGGCGTTATTGACCAGCGCGTTCAGGCCGCCAAGCGCCTCGGCAGCCCGCTCGATCAGGCTCGCTGATACACTCTCGTCTTCAAGGTCAGCCTGCAGGACGACAGCATTGCGGCCCTTTGCCCGGACGGCATCCGCCGCCTCAGCGGCCTCATCGGCAGCGCTGTTGTAATGAATGGCCACATCCCAACCGTCACCGGCCAGCCTTTCAACAATCGCCCTGCCGATCCGCTTGCCGCCACCGGTGACCAGCACATGTCGCATGGAATACCCGATCAGATTGCCGCCAGCAGACGCTCGACGCCATACGCCTGAGCCCCGACATAACCGACATAAAGGACAAAAAACAGTGCCGCATAGGATCGGTTCAGTTTCATGCGGCCAAGCAATACCGGCATCAGCATCGCCGTTGCAATGACCATGACCCAGATATCGAAATCAAGGATTTGTGCCGGTACCGGTAAATCCGCGACCAGCGAGACAACGCCACCAACCAGCAGCATGTTGAAGATATTAGATCCGATGACGTTACCGATGGCCACATCAGGATGCCCCCGGAAAGCCGCAACAACGGAAGCGGCCAATTCCGGCAGGGATGTCCCAAAGGCAAACAGGGTCAAGCCGATAACCTCCTCGGAGACGCCGAAGGAACGGGCGATTTCAGAGCCGCCGGCGACCAGAATATCGGCCCCGTACGCCAGGCCGGCAATGCCGACGACCGTCAACGCAACAGCGACAAACATGTTCTTGGGAACCCCTTTTTCGAGTTCCTCAAGTTCTTCCTGATGCTCTTTCAGAAGCTCAGGGTCGGCGGTTTCGCGAATAAACGAGAACGCCAGAAATGCGCCGAAGACAATAAGAAAGGCGATCCCGGCGATAACACCCAACGTCCCTT
>JBBDOA010000102.1:0-13735 GCA_040877275.1 Rhodospirillales bacterium
AGACCGGTACTGGGGTGCACAGACCGAACGCTCGCGCCGCAACTTTCCAATCGGCGATGCGCGCGAACGGATGCCGATTGAACTGATCCGTGCCTTCGCCATCCAGAAGGAAGCCGCCGCCCGCGCCAACATGGCGCTCGACGTGATCGACGAGAAAATCGGCACCGCCATCACGACAGCCGCCGCGGAAATATCCGACGGCGCGCTCGATGATCATTTCCCGCTGGTGATCTGGCAAACCGGCTCCGGCACCCAGACCAACATGAATTTGAACGAGGTCATCGCGAACCGCGCCATCGAGATCATGGGCGGCGTGATCGGTTCCAAATCCCCTGTCCATCCGAACGATCACGTCAACGCCTCGCAGTCGTCCAACGACAGTTTTCCGACCGCCATGCACATCGCGCTGGCGCTGGAAACGACAGAACGGCTGATGCCGGCGCTGGACGGTCTGGCCTCCAGCCTGAATGAAAAGGTCGACGCCTTCAAAGACATGGTCAAGATCGGCCGCACGCACCTGCAGGACGCGACGCCGATGACGCTCGGTCAGGAGTTTTCCGGCTACGTGCATATGACGACGGAGAACATTGAGCGGCTGAAAAAATCCCTCAACCAGATTTACGAACTGGCACAGGGCGGCACCGCCGTCGGCACCGGGCTGAATGCGCCGGATGGCTTCGATACCCTGTTCGCGGAAGAAGTCGCCTCGATCACCGGCCTGCCGTTCCGCACCTGTCCCAACAAATTCTATGCGCTGGCGTCCGAGGACGCGCTCGTCAATCTTGCCGGCAAGCTCAACACCATCGCCGCCTCGATGATGAAGATCGCCAACGATATTCGCCTGTTGGGCTCTGGCCCGCGCTCGGGGCTGGGCGAGTTGATATTACCGGCCAACGAGCCTGGCTCTTCGATCATGCCGGGCAAGGTCAACCCGACCCAGGCCGAGGCGCTGACCCAGGTCTGCTGCCAGGTCATGGGCAACGCCACCACCGTCACCGTCGCCGCTTCGCACGGGCATCTGGAGTTGAACGTCTTCAAGCCCGTCATCGTCGCCGCGTGCCTGCGCTCGATCCGCCTGCTGGCCGACGCCATCGACAGCTTCCGGCTGCGCTGCGTCGACGGCATTGAAGCTGACGAGGCTCGGCTGAAGGAGCTGACCGACCGTTCGCTGATGCTGGTGACGGCGCTCGCGCCGGAAATCGGCTACGACAAGGCAGCCGAGATCGCCAAAAAGGCGCACACGGAAGGCACGACCCTGAAACAGGCCACCCTCGCCCTTGGTCATCTTGATGAAGCGACCTTCGACAAACTGGTCCGCCCGGAAACCATGATCGGCAGAAAGGCGTAAACATGGCCCATGTCCTGAAACCCGACAGCAACGCCGGCCCGACACTGCTGAACAGCACGCTTGATCAGGATGCGGTGCGTCAGGCGCGGATCGATCTGGCGGCGTGCTTCCGGATGGCGGCCCGGCTCGGGTATTCCGAAGGCATCTGCAATCACTTTTCCTTTGTCGTGCCGGGTCGGGATGATCTGTTTCTGGTCAACCCCTACGGCATGGCGTTTTCCGAGATCACCGCGTCGTCGCTGCTGGTCTGCGACTTTCACGGCAACGTGGTTGAAGGTGACGGCATGCCGGAAGCAACAGCGTTCTATATTCACGCACGCCTGCATCTGCGCCGCCCCGCCTGCCGCGCCGCCTTTCACACGCACATGCCGAACGCCACGGCGCTGGCGATGCTGGAAGGCGAGCCGCTGGTCTGGGCCGGGCAGTCGGCGCTCAAGTTCTATGGCAGGACCGCTGTCGATGAAAACTACAACGGTCTCGCGCTCGATACCGACGAAGGCGACCGCATCGCCGACGCCATGGGCGACAACGATATCGCTTTCCTCAAGAACCACGGCGTCATGGTCACCGGCCCATCCATCGCCGAAGCGTGGGACGATCTGTATTATCTCGAACGGGCATCCGAAGTGCAGGTCAAGGCGATGACCACCGGTCGCACCCTGAAACCGGTCGCGCCCGCCATCGCCGCCAGGACCGCCGAACAGATGCGCATCGGCGACCGCGAGAGCGCCTATCTGCATCTGGAAAGCATCAAACGCATTCTCGCCCGCGAAGAGCCCGACTTCGCCACGTGATAGCAATGATTATTGCTGAACCTCATCCTGAGGGCACCACGGGCACAACCCTTCGAGACGGCCCCAATAATATTTCTTGGGGCCTCCTCAGGGTGAGGACCGTGGTGTGTCTCGAAGGAGAGGTTCAGCGGCCTTTTCCATTCATACGGAGGAAGACATGACAAATGTTACCATCGTTACCGGCGGCTCGCGTGGCATCGGTGCGGCGACATCGAAACTCGTCGCCAGCCATGACCATGCGGTCTGCGTCAATTACGTCAACGATGCGGATGCGGCCAGGACCGTCGTCGCCGCCATCAAGGCTGCCGGCGGGCGGGCCATGGCTGTCCGGGCCGATACAGCCGACGAGGCCCAGGTCATCGCCCTGTTTGAAACCGTCGATAAAGCATTCGGCCCCGTCACCGGGCTGGTCAACAACGCCGGCATCAACGGTAACCGCAAACGGGTCGAGGCGCTGGGCACGGACGAAATCCGCAAGCTGCTCGACATCAATGTGCTCGGCTGCATCCTGTGTGCCCGTGAAGCCATCAAGCGGATGTCGACCACGCACGGCGGCCGGGGCGGGGCTATCGTCAACGTCTCGTCCGGCTCGGCCAATCTCGGCAATCCGGGGATCGGTGTGCTGTATGCGGCATCGAAGGGGGCGCTGAATTCCTTTTCCATCGGCCTCGCCCAGGAAGTCGCCGCCGAGGGCATCCGCGTCAACGTCGTCGCGCCGGGCATGACCCGGACCGACATGCCGGGCGAAGACCGCCTCAAGGCGCAGGCCGCGAAAATTCCCATGGGTCGCGTCGCCGAGCCGCTTGAGATCGCCGAGGCGATCTGGTTCCTGCTCAGTGACAAGTCGGCCTACATCGCCGGTGCCAACATCCGCGTCGGTGGTGGTCGGCTGTAGACATGCCCGATTACCGCATCGATGGCCCGAAGGGCGCGCCGCTGACATTGGCCCTGGCGCACGGGGCCGGTGCGCCGATGGACTCGGACTGGATGAACAGTGTGGCCGCAGCCATCGCCGAAAAAGGCATTCGCGTCGTCCGTTTCGAATTTCCCTACATGGCGGAACGCCGGGTGACGGGCAGGAAGAAGCCGCCCAATCCGGCACACATCCTCGAAGCCACATGGATGGACGTGATTGCCGATCTGGGTGCGGAAAATCTTGTCATCGGCGGCAAGTCCATGGGCGGGCGCATGGCCAGCATGGTCGCCGACGCCGCCGGTGTACGGGGACTGGTCTGCATGGGCTATCCGTTTCACCCGCCCGCTCGGCCCGAGAAGCTGAGGACCGAACATCTGGCAGCACTGCAAACACCGGCGCTGATCTGTCAGGGCGAACGTGATCCGTTCGGCACCCGTGACGAGGTGGCGGGCTATACGCTGTCAAAAAAGATCAGGCTGCACTGGGCTGCCGACGGCGATCACGGCCTGAAACCGCGCAAGAAATCCGGCTTTACCGAGGACGGCAATATTGCCGCCGCCGTCGACGCCATTGCCGCGTTTATGAGCACGCTCTGAGCGCGTCATCCGGCGTTCGTCCCGAGGAGAGGGACATGGTTGCCTTGGCTTCAACCATCCGTGCGCGTAGAATTGGCCGAACAGGGAGAGAAACGGCAATGAAACTCGATCATATCAATGTGGTAACGGATCATCTGGATGAAACGACGGCCTTCTTCGTCGATGTCATCGGCCTCGAGGTCGGCTTCCGACCGAATTTCAAATTCAACGGTGCCTGGCTTTATGGCGACAAGGATATCCCGGCAATCGTGCATCTGGTTGAGCGCACGCCCGACGGCGACAGCACCGGGCCGCTCGACCATGTCGCCTTCAAGGCAGAAGACATCGACGGCCTGAAGGGGCGGCTGGATCGACACAATCTGCCCTATGAGGTTCGTGTCATTCCCGGCACCGGCGACCGGCAGGTGTTTTTTGATGCCCCGTTCGGCCTCAGGATCGAAGTCAATTTTCCGCCCGACGCAATGTAAGCCGGGCCATGAGCGATGACCCGACGCTGATCCGCAAACGCTCCGTCTCCATCGCCGGTCACGCCACCAGCGTTTCCATGGAAGATGCCTTCTGGCAGCGGCTGGGTGCCATCGCCGATACCGAGGGGGTCAGCGTGAGCGCCCTGATCCGCCGCGTTGACGAACAGCGCACCGGCAACCTGTCGAGCGCACTCCGCGTGTTCGTACTGGAATATCAATCCCCCTGATCCTTCGAGACGCGGCCCTTTAAGTTCTGGGCCGCTCCTCAGGATGAGGCTGGCAAAAAAATTCTCCTCATCCTGAGGCGGCCCGGATGGGCCGTCTCGAAGGATGAAGGTCCTGATTACTTGAATAACTGCTTGAGGATATCCGCCGGATCGATTTTCTGCTGCTGAGGCTGTGGTGCAGGCTGCTCTTGCTGCTGCTGAGGCTGTGGTGCAGGCTGCTGTTGCTGTGGTGTCGTGCCACCTGACCCCGATGTGTTGCCACCGCCGAGGATGCCCTGCAACAAGCCGCCGACGCCCGGTACCTTCTTCTCGAGCTTGTCGAGACCCGGAATGGCGATGCCCTGACCGCCGGCACTGCCGGCCCCCGAGAACGACTGGATCTTGACGTTCGGCTTATCGATGTTGCCGGTCACCTGGAACGGGATACTGGTCGGGATTCTGGCGACATTGGAGAGCACTGCGCCGAGCAGCCCCTGATCAACGGCCACGGTGCCGCCGACGTTCATGCTCCATAGCGGCAAGTTGATATCGCCTGCGATGTTACCCTCATAGATGTTCGACAGCAGTTTGGTATCTTTGGTATTGATGATACCGTTGCTGATCGTGAACGAGCTGGTAACGTCGCTTTCACCCAGCCTGGTCTTGCCGCCGGCACCGATCAGCGAGCCGAGACCGGAATTCAGCACCTCGAAGACCTGCATCAGCGGTCCCAGCGCCAGACCGATCACCGGCAGATCGCTCAGCGATGACTCGCCCTTGATGCCCCTGATCTCAATCGCGCCCTTGCCGTCGAGCGCACCGACCCAATCCGAGACCGAGCGACCGACCGTTGTAACATCAATACGGCTGGTCAACATGCCGGTGGTGCCGGCGATACCGGCGGCTTTGGATGCGGCACCGATGTCCATGTTGCCGACCGTGAACACACCGGCCAATGCCGGAAGCTTGGTCGACGCATTGACCGATGCGTTGGACATGACAGACCCGCCAAAGACACTGCCGGAAAATTCGTTGACCTTGAGCAAGCCGTTGTCGATACCACCCAGCAGCCTGGCACCGTCGAGATTGTATTCGCGAAAGGAAATGCGTGGTGCCGTCAGCGTGAAATCGGCGTCGACCGACTGGAGCGCCGTCAGGTCGATCTGTTCGGAAGACCAGCGCTCGGAAACCGTCGCAATCAGTTGTTTGAGATCGAAGCCACCGCCTTCCGGCACCCGATAACGGGCCGGCATGATCCGGGCCGGCTGATCCGGATTCAGGGACGCCGACTTCTGTGCCGGCAGGAACGGGTCAACAACCACATTGCCGGCACTCAGCGTCGTCGTGATTTTGGGCCGGGCACCGGCCAGTTGCACGGTACCCTCGCCATTGATCTTGGCAGCACCGACAGCCGCCACCAGTTTGCTGAAGCTGAACGCATCCAGCCCGCCCTTGATGGCGGTCGAAACGTCCATCGCACCAATGGCACCGGACGGTCGGTAGTCCGAACCCAGCTTGCGGAGAAACGCCGCCAGATCGCCATGTCGCACCCGGAGCGCCAGATCGAACATGTTGGCCGGCTCAAGCGGTTTCAGCTTGCCGTCGACGTTGAGCGTTGCCGCCATCGCCTTGACGGTCGATTTCAGGTCAGGCGCGATGAGCGGGCCGTTGATATCCGCCGCCAGATCGACTTTGCCGAGCGCCCTGGCCGGCACCGGCAGATCAATACCGGCAAACGATGCCAGCTTGCCCGCATCACGCACTTCGGCGCGGATCGCCAGACCTTTTGCGCTCGGAACAGCGTCAAGCCCGAGCAGGCTGCCGGTCATGCTGGCACCGGTCGACAGCACATCGGCGACACTTAATTTGCGGATCGTCAGGTCGCCCTGCAGCAGGGAAATATCGACCGCCAGATCACGCATCGGGATACCGGCGGTTTTCAGCGAACCGACATTGGCCTTGAGATTGGCATCAAACGCAGCCAGCGATTTCAGGGCATCGAACATGCCGCTATCACCAGCCCCTGACGTGTCGGTCGGTGCCGGTTGGCTGCCATCGGCCGGTTTTTTTGCCGGCTCACCGGTTTTTACCGGGGCAGCGTCAGCCAGATAGGCATCAAGATCGATCTGGTCGACGACGACCGAAGCGCCGATACCGATCCTTTGGCGGAGCGCGATGGTCGCCGCACCACTGATATTGGTTTTATCAAATGCCAGTGCCAGCTTGCGAACCGAGACGGTATCCGGTGTGGCCTGTGCATCGATATTCAGGCTCAGCGCGCCCGGCTTGCCGGGCTTCAGGGCCGTGCTGTCAACACCGGCCCATTTCATCAGGACACGCGGCTCGCGCACCCTGGCCTGGACCTGCCCGTCAAAGCTTGGTTTGCCGTTCATAGCCGTGAGAAAACCGAACACCGCGAGGTCGGTCCCGCCCGGACCCTGCACCGACAGTTGGCTCAGGCTCAGCTCGCCGTTCGCCAGCTCGGCATTCAGGACAGCGTTGTTGAGCGTGTCACCTTTCAGGGAAACCTCACCAATTTTTACCGCCAGCGAAGCGGTGATCCCGCTCGGCAAGGAAAATCCTTCATCCCCGGTCTGCGTTTGCGGAGGGGCAGATGGGTTCGCCGCCGTTGAAGGCCCGGCATTTTGCGATGGCGCAGATGCCGCTGCCGGTTTCTGGTCAAGCCACGGGTCGGCATCGATCCGGTCAATTGTCAGCGCTGCGTTAAGTTTCGGTTTGTTGGCGAAATCGCCGCTGACTTTGCCTGTGCCCAAAGCCCCGCCGAAATCAAGCTGCAGGTCGTCCAGTGCCAGTGCTGTCCGGGACGCATCCAGCGTGCCCGACAGCGTCAAGCGCTGGCTGAGGGGTGCCGGCAGGGCTGCGCCGTCGGCCAGGGCACTGACGACCCTGCCGATGTTATCGCTGGCCACGTTCAGCGTGCCGCGGAATCTTGGTGTTTCATTCAGGCCCAGCACGGTTCCCGCCAAAGTGATTTTGGCGCTCTCGCCACCGACCAGCAACGAAAGATCAAGCGGGAAGGACCTGCCGCTGACGACTTCCCCGATTTCAGCATTGATGCCGAGCCTGAGCCCGCGGGCGACCAGGGTCCCGTTGGCGCGGTACGGACCGGCGCTTAACGAGGCGGCAGCAAAACTGAGGTCAATGTCTTCAATGCGCTCATGGGTGCCGGAAGCCGCATCCTGATAAACAACTGTGCCGTCGACAACTTCAAATTGGCCTATCGCAATCCCCGGACCCGATGATGATCCGTTTGCCGCCGGTTTTTCCACCTGGGATCCGGCGGTCGCCGATTCCGGTTTCGGCGGCGTGATCGTCCACGTCGTGCGGCCGTCGGCCAGAACCTCAAGATAAATTTTCGGCTCAACCAGCCGTACGGTTTCAACACTGATATTACCGCCGAGCAGCGGTGCCAGGGCGATCCGTATCTCAACATGGCGGAGCGAGGCCAGATCCGGCGATTGTGCGCCGTCGATGCTGCTGATTGAGACTTTTTCCGCAATCAGGACCGGTGCCGGCAATATTTTCAAATTGATATCGCCGGCAATGACAAGCTGACGTCCGGTCAGCTTGCGAACCTGTTCGGTAATTTCCGGTTTGTAGGTATTCCAGTCAATGACGTTCGGCACGACAAGAACGGCGATCACAAAAAGACCGAGCAATCCGCCGATTACCCACAGAATTTTCTTCACGGAGTCTTCTCCACTTCAGATTAGACTTTTTATTGCTGGTGACGGCACTCTAGCGTCAGTCCGGCATCGTAATCAATCCGGCTGTTCCCGACAAACCGCCGGTATTCACAATCAGGTGACAATCACCGCCCGAAAATCGTTCACGTTGGTAAATGTCGGTCCGGTCACCAGCAAATCCCCGGTATTGGCAAACAATGTATAGGCATCGTTGTTTGCCAGCGCCTGAGCCAGCGTCAACCCGCTGTCACGGGCCCGGCTTATCGTGGTCGGGTCAATGAAGGCGCCGGCATTGTCTTCGCTGCCGTCGACACCGTCCGTATCAATGGCCACGGCATAAATGCCCGCTGCACCGCCCAGCCGCTCGGCAACGCCCAACAGATATTCCGTATTGCGCCCGCCCCGCCCCTGTCCTTTCATGGTGACGGTCGTCTCACCGCCGGAAAGAATGACGCAGGGTGCCGATGCCGGACCGTTTCCGGCGCGGCAGGCCAGCGCGATATCGGCATGGTCCGAGCCCACATCCCTGGCCTCGCCCTCAACCCGGTCGCCCAGGTCAACGACGGCAAACCCTGCCTTGCGGGCAACCTCGGCGGCGGCGGCAATGCTCTTGTCGGGCTTTGCCGCAAACACCAGTTCACTGTCGGTAAATTCCTTCGCACCCGGCTTCGGCGTCTCGTCGGCAGCTTCTTCGAGATGCCGGCGCACGCTTTCGGGCAGGTCCAGCTTGTATTTTCTGACAACCGCAAGGGCGTCGGCAAAGGTCGTCGGATCAGGTACCGTCGGCCCCGAGCCGATCACCGCCGGGTCATCGCCGGGCACATCGGAAATCAGGATACTGAGCACTTTCGCCGGATACGCGGCCGCTGCCAGCCGACCGCCCTTGATTGCCGAGATATGCTTTCTCAGGGTATTCATCTCGCCGATGTCCGCACCCGAGCGCAGCAGCAGTTTATTGACGGCCTGCTTGTCCTCAAAGCTGATCCCCGCCGCCGGCGCCGTCAGCAGGGCTGAGCCACCGCCCGACATCAGGGCAATGACCAGAACGTCCTTGTCGGCCGAGCGCACCATTTCAAGGATGCGCAGCGCCGCTTCGCGTCCGGCCGCGTCCGGGACCGGGTGCGCGGCGGTCACGATTTCAATCCGCTCGCATGCAACCTCATAGCCATAGCGCGTCACCACGATCCCGCCGAGATCAGTATCCGGCCATGTCTCTTCCAGCGCCCTGGCCATGGCGGCCGAAGCCTTGCCGGCCCCGACGACGATGGCCCTGGCCGGTGCTTCGGGCAGGATCGCCGGAACACGGATACGGGGATCGGCTGCCTGAATGGCGGCGTCGGCAAGCTGACGCATCAGCGTCCTGGGATCAGTCATGCAATACGTCCTATAGTCGGATGATTTTACCGGGGTTCATGATGTTGCCGGGATCAAGCGCGCGCTTGATGTCGCGCATCACCGACAGGGCTTCGCCGTGCTCTGCTTCGAGAAAACCGATCTTGCCATAGCCGACGCCGTGCTCGCCGGTGCAGGTGCCGTCCATCGCCAGCGCGCGCATGACGAGACGGTTGTTCAGATCATCGGCCCTGGCCATCTCGTCGGCATCGTCGGGGTTGACGACGATCACCAGATGGAAATTGCCGTCACCGACGTGACCGACAATCGGTGCCGTCAGCCCGCTTTCGGCGATATCCGTCTGCGTTTCCAATATGCATTCGGCCAGACGCGATATCGGCACGCAGACATCGGTGGCGATTCCCTTGGCCCCCGGTCGCAGTGCGATTCCGGCATAATAGGCGTCATGCCGCGCCTGCCAGAGTTTCGAACGCTCTTCCGCCTTGCGCGCCCACTTGAATGCCGAGGCGCCATATTCGGAGGCAATCGCCTGCACCTGTTCGACCTGTTCGACGACGCCGTTATCGGTGCCGTGAAATTCAAAGAACAACGTCGGCTGACAGGGATAATCGAGACCGGAATAACGGTTGCAGGCATCCATCTGCACAGCGTCGAGCAGTTCGATGCGGGCAACGGGAATGCCCGACTGGATGGTTTCGATCACCGTATTGACGGCATTTTCCATGGTCGGGAAGGCGCATACCGCCGACGAGATCGCTTCGGGAATACCGTACAGCTTGACCGTGACCTCGGTAATCACGCCGAGAGTGCCTTCGGAACCGATGAACAGGCGGGTCAGATCATACCCGGCAGAGGATTTCTTCGAGCGCCGGGCGGTGCGGATGACGCGCCCGTCGGCCATCACCACTTCGAGCGACAGGACGTTCTCGCGCATCGTGCCGTAGCGCACAGCGTTGGTGCCGGAGGCCCGGGTTGCCGTCATGCCGCCAAGCGAGGCATCGGCACCGGGATCTATTGGAAAAAACAGCCCGGTATCGCGCAGATATTCGTTCAGTTGTTTGCGGGTCACGCCCGGTTGCACCCGGCAATCCAGGTCTTCGGCATTGACTGCGAGCACCGCATTCATCTGTGAGACATCAATGCATACGCCACCCTTGAGCGCGGCGACATGGCCTTCGAGCGACGTTCCGGTGCCGAACGGAATGATCGGCACCCCGCGCCCCGCACAGGCGGTGACGACACGCGCCACTTCATCGGTTGAGCGGGCAAAGACGACGGCGTCAGGCGGCACGGACGGATGAAACGACTCGTCCCTGCCGTGCTGCTCGCGGATGGCGTCGACCGTCGTTACCCGATCACCGACAATCTGGCGCAACACATCAAGCAACTGGTCGTCAAAGCGGCTTTTCTCGGCAGTGATCATTTTCAGGCCTCCGTATAACGTTCAATTTAAGACCTCACCGGGGATTCCGCAAAGCCGGATGACATGTTATCACTGACAAATGCTTTATCTGATTGCAGCCGTGATCTGGCCGCTCGCATTTGTCGGGCTGTATTATCTGTATCCGACCCTGGTGCCGGACAAGACGCCGCCCGATCCCGGGTTCCTGATGCTGACCGCGCTGCTGGGCATGGCGGCTTTCACGTTTGCCGGCGCGCTCCGTATTCTAGGCTTTCTCAGGGACGACAAGACCCGGCGCGAAAAATCCCGGGCCGATGCCGAAAACGACCCGCCCCTGTGACGGTTTCCTTTTAAATCTTCTGTGCGGCAATCGCATCCTGAAGGGTCTGCATACGCTGATCAATGCCGGGCATGGACGGATAGATTTCCTTGACCTGATTGAGCACATCAAGGGCCTGTGGCAGCAGATCTGTCGCTTCATAAATCAACGCCAGCCCGGACAGGGCACCGAAGTGGCGTGGCTCCAGGGCCAGGGTTCTCCGGATATCACGCACCGACGCGTCATACGCACCGAGGGAGTAGTTAACCGTCGCCAGCTTGTTCCAGCCTTCGGCAAACCCGGGCGCGATGGCCGTCACGTCCCTGAAATACCTGTAGGCATCGTCATAGGCCCCTGCGCGCATCGACACCACGCCCCGGGCAAACGGGGTATGGGCCCTGATGTTGTCGGTGTAACTCCAGATTTTCCAGATTTTCTGTTCAATGACAGTGGCGTCTTCGGGGTTTGTTTCCGTCTTCAACTGCCTGAACAGATCGTCCAGCATCGGACTGTTCTGATCGGCCCAGGCAGGCACACCCGTCACCAGCAATCCCGTCAAGAGCATCAGAAAATAAATCCGTCTCATGGCTCGGCTTTGGGGATATCTGATTTTATATCAGGTTGGTCCGGCGCCTCTTGACTGCGCGGGAACACGATACGGATCAGCGTGCCAACGCCGCTTTCGCTTTCTATGTGCAGCTTGCCGCCATGGGCATCGACCAGTGATTTGACGATCATCAGGCCCAACCCGGTGCCGGTTCCGGCAATATGCGGATCGGTATGGGATTGTGAAAACGGATCGGTGATCGTCGCCAGCTTTTCGGCAGCGATCCCGATCCCGGTGTCCGATATTTCGAGTGTGAAATCGTGCCTGAAAACCGAAGCCTTGACCGTGATGTGCCCGTCCGGAGGTGTGAATTTTACCGCATTGGTCAACAGATTGAGAATGATCTGGTAGACCGAGCGTTTGTCGGCATGCATATCCGGCAGGTCAGCGGGGACATCAAGCCTGATCGTCAGATTCTTGTCTTGCATCTGTTTTTCCACACTTCTGACCCCGTCCTTGAGGAGGCCGGACAGTTGAAAGAATTCCATATGCATGGGGCGCTTGCTGGCCTCGATAGCGGAAAAATCCAGGATGTCATTGACCAGATCGAGCATATGTCTGCCGCTGTTGTGAATATCGTTCGAATAATCCTTGTAGGTTTTTGAGCCGAGCGGTCCGAAATATTCTTCCTTGATCATTTCGCTGAAGCCGATAATCGCGTTCAGGGGTGTGCGGAATTCATGGCTCATCGTTGCCAGAAATTCAGACTTTATCCTGTTTGCCTGTTCTGAGGCGATCAGCGCATCCGTGAGCGTTTTTTGATCTTTCTTGCGTCCGCTGATATCCCGCCCGATACCCCGGTAACCGATAAAGACATCGTTTTCATCGAACACAGGGCGACCGCTGATCGCCAGATAGGCGAGCGTGCCGTCCGGTTTCTGACGCGTATGTTCAAAATCCCGAAACGGCATTCTGTTGTCCATGTTTTTCAGCATGATCTGATATTTGACGGGATCGGAATCCGGTGCGCCGGCTTCCTGCCTGGTTTTACCGAGCAAGCTCGATGGCGGCGCACCCGTAACCTGTTCGAACCGGGCCGAGAAATAGGAAAACCGTAACTGATTGTCTGTCTCCCAGAACCAGTCGGAGCTGATATCAGCGAAATCAGCAAGTCGCCGCTCGCTCTGGCGAAGCTGCATATGGCGGCGCATGATCAGGGAAAGCATCAGTGGCAATGCGACCGTAATGAACAGGCCGAGAAACAGGAAAATCGTGGCGTTATGGTTTGTCGATATATTCAGAAGCTGTACCGTCGGCGCGATCTCGGCGGTCCAGAGTCTGTTGGCGACCTTGAACGACTTTTTATTGGGCTCAGCCAGATGATTGTCCGTGTGACGGTCATACAACGTGCGGCCTTCGTCAGTAATATGCAGATCGTAGAGAGTTCGTTGCTCGTTCGGCAAAGCACTGGCAATCAGGGTATCGGCACGAAAAACAATGTTGATGAAACCCTGAAGTGCGCCGTCCTGCTGATACGGAATATAGATGACGAACCCTCGGCCACCCTGCGCCAGATCAAGCGGGGCTGATACCTGCAACGTGCCGGTGCGCTCGGCAACCTTCAATGTCAGGCTCGCGATCGGGTGCTTCAGGATGTTGAGGCCCAGCGCCAGCCGGTTTTCCTCCAACAGATTGACCCAGCGGATGACCCCGTTCTTATCGACCCAGTTTATCGCCTGGATGTCCCGAAACCGCTTCAGTTTAGGGTTCGCGATTTCCTGAAAATCTTCGCGGGTTTGTGTTTTGTGATCCTGCCATTCCTGATGGATCAGATGTGCCAGCACCAACCGCACTTCCAGATGTGCGGCAAGATGGGCAACCACGAACTCCAGGTGTTCGTTCGCCTCAAGGATTTGTTGTGTATGATAGTGCCTCTTTATTTCCTGCCAGACACCGACGGTGATCACGAGCAACAGGATGCACAGGAATACGGGGACAAGAACGACTTGCCGAACAAATCGGGTAAATATCTTAACGTCTGTCGTTGCCAGACTGTCCGGCATGTCTCAGAGTCCGATTC
>JBBDOA010000102.1:13745-22431 GCA_040877275.1 Rhodospirillales bacterium
GTCCGATTCTAAAGTTATATAATAATATCAATGAATTACCGTTTTATTGTCCGTCATCCCCGCGAAGGCGGGGTGCTATTAATATAGTTACTGTAATTCATTGTTACCAAATCAAAACTTTGATCAGACACTCAATCCCTGTCTTGTCAAATCAGTACACGCCGAGACCTTCCGGCTTTGGCCCGCCTGTAACCCAATCCAGCAGTTCGACCGTATGCACCACAGGCGGATCGCCGTTGCGACCCATACCTGCGGATATCTGTGCCAGACAACCGATGTTGCCTGTCGCCACGCAATCGACATCAAGCGCACGCAGATTGCCGACCTTGCGATCCCTGAGCTCCGTCGCCCATACCGGTTGCATGATGTTATAGGTTCCGGCTGAGCCACAGCAAAGATGCGGCTCGGCCGGCTGTGTCACACTGAACCCTGCCGCCTGAAGCAGTTGTACCGGTTCCGATTTCAGTTGCTGGCCGTGCTGCATCGAACATGCCGAATGATAAGCCAGTTTCGGCCTTGGCGCATCAGAGAGATTTTCGAGGCCAAGTTCCAGCAGAACCTCGGTAATATCCCTGGTTTTCGCCGCGATCCCGGCGGCCCGTTCGGCCCAGTCGGCATCGTTCCTGAGCATCCAGCCGTAATCCTTGACCGTGGTGCCGCAACCCGATGCATTAATGACGACATAATCGATGGTGCCGTGCTTCTGTTCGGCCTGTTCCCAGGCGGCGATATTACGCATGGCGGCCTGATGGCTCTGCTGTTCTATCCCCATATGGTGCACCAGCGCGCCGCAGCAGCCCATGTTCTCGGCGATCACAACTTCACAGCCGAGCCGGGTCAGCAACCTGACCGTGGCCTCGTTGATCGACGGTCTCAGCACCTGCTGGGCGCAGCCGCTGAGCAAAGCGACGCGCATCCGGGGCGTGCCTGCAGGGCGGCAGACCTGTGCCGCGTCCACCGCGCTCGGCTGGTTGATCCGGCGTGGCGCAAGCTCCAGCATGGCGCGCAGTCTGTCCGGCATGATCCGGGCGAACGGACGGCCAAGCCAAGCCCCCAGCAGCGACAGGCGAAACACCTTGGGGTAAGGCAGGACGATGGCAAGCAGACGCCTGAGCACCCGTTCGGGCAGCGGACGAACATACGTCTCGGCGACAAAGGCGCGGCCGTGATCGACCAGATGCATGTAATCAACGCTGGCCGGACAGGTCGTCATGCACGCAAGGCACGACAGGCAGCGATCCAGATGCCGGGCCAGCTTTGCCGTCGCCGGGCCACCGTCCTCGAACGCCTGTTTCATCAGATAGATGCGGCCCCTCGGGCTGTCCAGCTCATCGCCGCGAATGACATAGGTCGGACAG
Source organism: Rhodospirillales bacterium (assembly GCA_040877275.1). Lineage (GTDB taxonomy): Bacteria > Pseudomonadota > Alphaproteobacteria > Rhodospirillales > Casp-alpha2 > UBA4479. The sequence goes on from JBBDOA010000102.1 coordinate 15,104, forward strand.
GTTGCCGTGCAGAAACCGCAATGCACGCACTTCCTCAGGATATCGTTGCTGGCAGCAATATCCGGATCGGCAAGCTGGGCGATGGAAAAACTGGTCTGCATGGTGTCCCTTAAATTCCCGCGTACATGCGTCCGGAGTTGAGTATGCCGTTGGGATCGAAGCCTTCCTTGATGTTCCGGCTGACCATCAGCTCGGTCGGCTGGAGGGGTTGCAGCACCGGTACTGTGCCGCGGATTTCGGCTGGGGCGCGAACCAGGGTCGCATGGCCGCCGCAGGCCGCCAGCGCGGCGTGAATGACCTCGGCCCCGGCATTGACGACGGGGGCCAGGCCGAGCCAGATCAGGCCGCCGCCCCAGTCGTAGAACACCTCGCCCTGCAGGGTTTCCAGAATAAACAGCGCGATCCTGGCTCCCGAAGCCGGCGGCACGGAAAGCCGCCACACATACGGCAAGTCACTGCGCCCGACGAACGGCTGCACGTCACGAATTTCGCGCCACAGGGTTTTCGAATTTTCGGTATGCAGTTCCTCGATCCCGGCAAAGCCTTGCAGCTCCCGGCTCAGTGCTTCGGCGCGATGTGTAACCGACGGTGCCGGTCCTTCGAGCCTGATCGCCGTGACCCCGCCGCCGCTTTCGGAAACGTATCCAACCGTTGAGTTTGCCGCCGCGATGGCCGGCAGGTGCGCCGCCCCTGAAACATCATGCGGACTGCCGAGCGCCTTTGACATCACCTTCATGGCACCATGATCGTAAACCCCGTCGGAACGCCAGCGCACCAGCAGGGTCCTGATTTTTTCCGGCGCCGGCAAAACCTTCATCGTCAAGGATGACATCACCGCCAATGTGCCGAACGACCCGGCCATCAGTTTCGACAGATCGAAACCGCTGACGTTCTTGACAACGGTGCCGCCCGACTTGAAGACCTCACCCCGGCCCGACACCGCGTTGAAACCAAGCACATGATCACGCGCCGCCCCTTCCTTGATACGCCGGGGGCCGGCCAGATTGGCGGCAACGATACCGCCGATAGTCGCACCATCAGCTTCCGCACCAAGCAGCGGGCCGAGGTCGGGCGGCTCGAACGAAAGCTGCTGCCCGGCATCAGCAAGCGCTTTGCTGATGTCCCGCATCGGTGCTGCCGCCTGGGCCGTCATGTAAAGTTCGGCCGGCTCGTAAACCGTGATTTCAGACAGCGCGGAAACATCGAGCGTCGCTGCCGTCTGCATCGGTCGCCCCAACGTGCGCTTGGTGCCGCCGGCGACGATTTCCAGCGGCGTTTTTTCCGAGACCGCCCACCGGATCGCGTCCAGCAGTTGTGCATCGTTTTCAGGTTTCAGGGTCTGACTCATCGTTCTGGTGCTAGAATCTCGGGATATCGGGGAACGGCAGCTTGCCGTGATGGATGTGCATCCGGCCCAGCTCGGCGCAGCGATGCAGTTCCGGATAGACCTTGCCCGGGTTCAACAGGTGGCCGGGATCAAAGGCGCATTTGACCCGCTGCTGCTGCTTCAGATCATCTTCCGTGAACATCGATCCCATCAGGTCACGCTTTTCAACGCCGATACCGTGTTCGCCGCTGAGCACACCGCCGACCTCGACGCAGAGTTTCAGGATATCGCTGCACACCGCTTCGGCGCGATCAAGCTCGCCCGGCTGGTTGGCGTCGAACAGCACCAGCGGATGCAGGTTGCCGTCACCGGCATGAAACACGTTGGCGACCTTGAGGCCGTGCTTTTCGGAGATCGCCTCCATACGCCTGAGCACCTCGGCCAGTTTCTTTCTGGGAATGGTGCCGTCGACGCAGATGTAATCGGGTGAGATACGACCGATTGCCGGGAACGCATTTTTGCGACCGGACCAGAACCTGAGCCGCTCCTCCTCGCTTTCGGAAATCCGCACGGTGCTGGCATTGGCGGCGCGGGCGATGGTTTCGACCCGCTCGACCAGATAGGCGACCTCGGCTTCCGGTCCGTCCAGTTCAACGATCATCAGGCCTTCGACATCAAGCGGATAACCGGCGTGGACGAAATCCTCGGTGGCGTGCACGGTTCGCTTGTCCATCAGTTCCATGCCGCCCGGAATGATCCCCGCCGCGATCACGTCGGCCACACAGTTACCGGCATCGACCATGGTCGGAAAACCGATCAGCAGGGCGCGCGCGGTTTCCGGTTTCTTGAGAATCCTGACGGTGACTTCGGTGATGACGCCCAACAAACCTTCCGAGCCGGTGATCACGCCGAGCAGGTCCATGCCGCCGGAATCCAGATGCTTGCCGCCGAGACGGATGATCTCGCCGTTCATCAGGACCATCTCGACGCCGAGAATGTTGTTGGTGGTGAGGCCGTACTTGAGGCAATGCACACCGCCGGAATTTTCGGCGACATTGCCGCCGATTGAACACGCGATCTGTGACGAGGGATCGGGCGCATAATAAAATCCGGCCTGCTCGACCGCCTGGGTGATACCCAGATTGGTGACGCCGGGCTGGGTCACGACGCAGCGGTTCTCAAAATCGATATCGAGGATTTTCTTGAATTTCGACAGCCCGAGCGTGATCGCATCGGCCAGCGGCATGGCCCCGCCGGACAGGCCGGTGCCGGCACCGCGGGGGACGATCTTGACGTTATTGGCATGACAGTAGCTGAGGATTGCCGAGACCTGCGCCGTGGTTTCCGGCAGCACGACGATCAGCGGCACCTGTTTGTAGGCCATGAGGCCGTCACAGTCGAAGGCACGCAGCTCTTCGTCGCTGTCGATCACGCCTTCACCCGGCACGATATCGCGCAAGGCCGCCGCCAGTTCGGCGCGGCGGTCTATTACGGACTGATCGGGTTTCGGCATCAGCATTGGCGCGGTTCCCTTATCGCAGGGCTGGAGAGTATTCTTGGGCTACCAGTGTGCCACGTCAACGCCTGCACGTCACCCGGCAGGTTCACGCTGTGCTTGTCTGTGCGGCCGGTTCTTCATCCTTGATCGGCCAGTGCACGATAGCCGCAATGACCCCAAGCGCGACACCGGCCCACCAGACCGGCATGTAGGAGCCTGTCGTATCGAAGAAATAACCGCCCAGCCAGACGCCGAGGAAGCTGCCGATCTGATGGTTGAGGAAGACGATGGCAAACAGCGTACCCATGTAGCGGGTGCCGAACATCTGTGCCACCAGACCCGACGTCAACGGCACCGTCGACAGCCACAAAAGGCCCAGAGACGCCGAAAACAGCATCACCGAGATCGGCGTTACCGGCATCATGATAAACAGCACAATCACCAGCGAGCGCAGCAGATACAGAATAGCCAGCAGATTTTTCTTGCGGTATCTGTCGCCGAGCATCCCGGCGACGAAACTGCCGATGACGTTGAACAGGCCGATCAGCGCCAGCGACCAGGCCCCCCATTCCCCGGCCATGCCGACATCGGTCAGATACGCCGGCAGGTGCACGCCGACGAAGGCGACGTGAAAACCGCACACAAAGAAGCCCAGCGTCAACAGCCAGTATCCTTTGTGATTTGCCGCCTGCCTGAGGGCCGCCGACAGCCCGGGATCGGCGGCGATAACCGTCGTGGCGGCGCCCCGGATATCCGGTTTGCCGGCCAGCGGAATGCCGCACAGCACGATGATGACGGCACCACAGGCGAGGATCAGCAGGGCCGGCAGCCATTCAATGCCGTTCGACAGCAGCATCTGGCCGAACGGGACGACCGTGAATTGCCCGGCGGCACCGGCAGCGGTGATGACGCCTAGCCCGAAGGTGCGCCGGTTGGCCGGCAGAATCCGCCCGACAGAGCCCAGCACGACGGCAAGACCACCCCCGGCCTGCGCCATGCCAAGCAACACACCGGCGCTCAGGTTCAGCGTCAGCGGATCGGTCGCATGCGCCATCAGATAGATGCCGGTGCCGTACAGGATTCCGCCCGCGGCGATGACCCGGCCGGCTCCCCATTTCTCGGCAATGGCGCTGGCAAACGGCTGCGCCACGCCCCACATCAGGTTCTGGGTTGCCATGGCCAGCGCGAACACTTCACGACCCCAGCCGAGATCAAGGCTCATCGGTTTCAGGAACAGGGCAAAACTGGCGCGCAGACCAAACACGAGCAGCACCACAATGGCACCCGCGATCAGCACCACGACCGGCGTGCGCCACGGTATAGTGCCACCTGTCGTCCCATTCGGCTGAGCGGTGGTCATGCACGTTCTCCATAAAGGGGTACCCGGAGTCCGTTTTCGACCCGGTCACAGAAATTTACAGGACACCGCAGGCGGGGGCAATTCACCGCATGCGGAATAATTGTCACGATATCAATGCTGATCGGGCGCAAATGCGCTGATGACACCACGGCATAGCAACTCCAACTATGAGCTTTAGAGTCTGATTCGAAAGTAATATAATAATATCAATGGATTACCGTTTTATTGTCCGTCATCCCCGCGAAAGCGGGGACCCAGATCAACGGTCAGTATGGGTTCCCGCTTTCGCGGGAATGACGGGGTGCTATTAAAATAGTTACTGTAACTCATTGTTACCAAATCAAAACTTTCGGATCAGACACTTGGGCTTGAGCAGATAGGAATGATGTAAGAATACAAAAAAGGGCCCTTGTCCGACAGGTGCCCAGACTGAAGTCCAGACAAACGAAAACCGCGCCCATGTCCGCATGGGCGCGGCCAAAGGATCGCTCGAAAGGGGGTCAGCGACCGGCGATCAACCCTGGCGGGCCTTGAAACGCGGGTTGCGTTTGTTGATGACGTAGACCCGGCCACGACGGCGCACAACACGGCAGCCTTTTTCGCGCAGCTTGGCCGACTTCAACGAGTTTCTGACTTTCATAACCCGATCCTCGGCAGTGCAAAAAAACGGTCTCGTCCGGACCATCCGGGAGACACAAGCGGGCGGAACATACGGTTCGCACCATGGGCTGTCAACGGCGAAAGAACGAATTCCGGGCTTATAAAACCGGCATTTTCCCTCGCTTGCATCACGCCCGGGGTTGATTATGCTCCCACAAGGCCCGAGGGGAATATGCATGCCTGTCCAGAAATCCGGCGAAACCTCTGCCGAGGCCAGCGCAACCAATGACATAACCACACCTTCCGACAATCTTCGCGGTATCCTGTGGATGCTCGCCTCGACGCTGTGTCTGGCCCTGATGCACACGACCATTCACCACGTATCCGAGACCGTTCATCCCTTTGTTGTTGTTTTCTTTCGTCTTTTCTTCGCGCTGATCGTGGTTGTGCCGTTCTTTTTCAAAAAGGGCGCATCGCCGCTGAAAACAGACCGAATCGGCATGCTGATCCTGCGCGGGGTTCTTAATTTTGCCGCCATGCTGTGTTTTTTCACGGCGTTGAGCCTGTCACCGCTGGCTGATGTGACCGCCCTGTCCTTTTCTGCCCCCCTGTTCGCCACCCTTCTGGCCGTGCTTATTCTGAAAGAACGCCTGGGCTGGCGGCGGGTTGCCGCCATTATCGCCGGGTTCGCCGGCACCCTGATCGTGCTGCGCCCGGGGTTTGTCGAAATCGGCACGGGCAGCCTGCTGGTATTGATCGCCGCCGTATTCTGGGGCGCTTGCGTGATCATCATCAAAAGCCTGAGCCGGACCGAATCCTCGGTCACGATCACCACGTATATGTCCCTCGTCATGGCACCGCTGGCGCTGGTGCCGGCGTTGTTCGTCTGGTCGTGGCCCGGCATTATGGATATGGGCTGGCTGCTCGTGCTGGGCCTGCTTGGCGGCTGTGGTCAGCTCTGCGTTGCACAGGCGCTGAAACACGCCGAAACCCACGTCGCCATGCCGTTTGATTTCGTCAGACTGCTCTGGGTGTCGATCACCGGTTATCTGTTTTTCGCCGAAGTGCCGGATCTTTTCGTGTGGCTCGGCGGGGCGCTGATTTTTGCTTCAACCGCCTACATCACGATCCGGGAACATCATAAACACCGCAAGTCCGTGCAGGATGCGACCGCATCCGAGGTTATTCGATAACTTCGCCCAGCCAATCCTTCAGCGCGAGGCCAAGCCGTCCCTTGAAGTCCTCGGGATTGCGTTGCAGAAACTGCCCGGCCAGCCGCTTGAGCTTCTTCGGGTCAGCCGCCAGCTTCTCGACGATGACCCAGCGGTTCCATTCCTCAACAGCCCCCCAGCCGGGCTTGTTGAAATTCGTGTCCGGCAGCCGGTAATGATAGGTCGGACGCGATTTGATCAACGGATCATCCAGCTTGGCACGTACCCTGTCTTCGTCGAGATGGGCGAACAAAGGTAGCATGTCGAGCTCGCGGTTTCGCGTCGGATTATCGGCGATGTAGTCATCGATCAGGGTGCCGATCCCGGGCGCATAGTCGTCACTGAGTATTTTCCGGGCATACGCGAGCGGAAACGGATCGACATACGGCAAGACCCGGCGCATCGGATCGACGTCGATACGCCGGCGCAATAACGGCGACATCAGAACATAAGCCTGCAGGGTGGCCAGAATATCATGCGCCTGCAAAGACGCGGCCTCGGGGTTGAGCTGCAGGCCGAACGCATAACTGATGCCGTCGTCGGTGCCTTCGGCCCCGGCCTGCCGGAGCGCCTCAACCAGTTCGTCAAATTGATCCAGTGAGTTGAGTGGTGCCGGTGGCCCGACGATTTCAGTCGGCACGAACGACGTCGACAGATCGCCGATCAGCTTGCGGACCTGGCGTTCGGTTTCACTATCCATACTTTTCGGCTGTGCCATTTGAGCATCCAACTCGACCCCGAAATCACCGATCCCGGTATCTGAGACGACAAACCTGTGTGGATTTTCAAGTTTGACCGTGCCGCCGAAAACCTTTTGAACGATATCCGCAGCGGCCTTGAGATCAAGACCCCCGAACTCTATTTCAACACCGATCCGGCGCGGCTCGCCGGCATCGTTCGTCAACTTGGGTGGCTGATGTCGTTTCGTCATTCGGCCATTATAGTCAGATCACGCAGAAACGACAGATCGAAGCCATTGATTCCCGGCATCGGACCTGCATTACTGCAACGATGAACCAGGCAACACCCACCCTGACCAGCCAGCGCCACCTGTTCGACATGGACGACGACGTGCTCTATTTCAACGCCGCATCCAAGTCCGCCATCCTCAAGGCATCGGTTGAGGCCGGCCAAGCCGGCACCCGGGCCAAGGCACAACCGTGGTCCATCGACGAGCCGGCCCGTTATGTTCAGGCCGACGACATTCGCAGCCGCTTTGCCGCGCTGATCGGTGCCACCGGCGATGACATCGCCATCCAGCCGGCGGCTTCGTACGGCATCGCCACAGCAGCCAGAAATTTACACCCGAAGGCAGGTTCGCGGATTCTGATG
>JBBDOA010000103.1:0-22375 GCA_040877275.1 Rhodospirillales bacterium
GGGCTTCCGGGCCTGGGCTTTTCCTATGTAAATGCGGGCGCCCTCAGCGCCGGAAGCTGCACCCCCCTTTCGGTGCCGGGACAACTGCCGCAAATTCCCGGATGGCTTTTTGACCGGCTCGGGCCGTTACATATCCGCGCGCGCTATCTGCCGCGTGCGCTTCCCTGGCTGGTCAGGTTTTTACGGGCCGCCGACGCAAAGAAAATTGATGCCAAGGCGGACGCCCTGCGTGCCATGCACCGTGACGTGATCGCCGGATATACAGCATTTCTCAAGGGGACTGCGGGCATGGAGCTTTTCAGCGTGTCGGGCGTCTTGCAGGCATATACGTCTTCGAAGCGCCTCGACGCCTCGCTGGATTGGCACCTGCGCGGCGCGCGCGGCGTTCGCCAGGAACTTGTCGGTACAGATCGTTTGCGTGAAATGGTGCCTGAACTGTCACACGAATATGTGCAAGGGCTGCTGCTGGCGGATCACGGTTTCGTCCGTCAACCGCATCTGTTCGTCACTGCGCTGGTTGATCGTTTTGCGTCAGACGGCGGTGATATCGTTCAGGCCCGGGTACATGATCTTCTCAGGGAGGGTGACGGAACCGTCGTCGGCGTCGCAACGACCGCAGGTGATATCAGCGCCGACAGGGTCGTGCTTTGCGCGGGCGCGTGGTCGATGCGGCTGCTGGCACCCTATGGCGTGAGGATCCCGCTGGAAACTCAACGCGGCTATCACGCGACAGCGCTGGGTGCCAATATTCAACTGAGCCTGCCCGTTGTTGCCAGCGAGGCAAAGATTTATGCAACGCCCATGCAAAACGGATTACGCTTTGCCGGAACCGTTGAATTTGCCGGACTTGATGCCGCCGCGGATCATCGGCGATTCGAAGCGGCACTTGAGCTTGGGCGGCGAATGTTTCCGGCTCTCGAATGCAGCGGTGTCGAGGAATGGATGGGGCATCGGCCGTGCCTGCCGGACAGCTTGCCCGTCGTTGGGCCGCTGGCCGCATTGCGCTCGCTGTACGTCAATTTCGGCCACGGTCACTATGGCATGACCGCCTCGCCCGGATCGGCAGCGCTGCTTGCAGCCATGGTATCGGGACGGACGCTCCCTTTTGACCCCAAACCCTATTCTCCGGAACGGTTTTAGTTCGGGGCTGGCCGCGATCGGGTTAATATTGCCGGCTTCAGACAGAGGATACGCATGAACACGACATACCCATACTGCGGCGCACTGCTGATCGATCAGATAGAAAGCCCGACCGGCACCGTGTTCGGCATGGTGCATATGCCTGGCCGCAATCATGTCGATGCAAAGGGTCGGGTCTGGCGTCGGAACCTGGCAGAGGATCTCGACAGGATCGAAGCCTGGGGGGCAACCGGGATGGTGACGCTGGTGGAAGACCCCGAGTTCCGGAAACTGGGCGTTCCCGGATTTGCAGACGCCGTTACGACGCGGCGCTTCGGGTGGTTCCACATGCCCATTCCGGATATGCAGACCCCCGGCAGCGCCTTTTGCGAGGCCTGGTCGCGGCAATCAGCGGACTTCTGCAAAACCGCCCGTGGCGGGCGCATCGTTGTGCATTGCGCGGGCGGTCTCGGCCGAACCGGAATGTTTATCGCGAAGTTGCTGGTCGAGGCCGGCAGCTTGCCGCTCGACGCCATCAAGACTGTGCGTCATGCCCGTCCGGGCGCAATCGAGACGCTTGAGCAGGAAGAATTCATCTTGTCCGGTCGAAGCCTCGGCACCTGAAACCCGCCTGATATCCACTTGGTATCCACTTGATCGGGGCTGCCGCAAGAAAAAGCCGCCATCCCGGATGGGAGGCGGCTTTTCCCGAACTGTACCGTTGCGTCAGCCTTTTTTCTTCGGCTCTGATTTGACTTCATAACGCTTGCGCCATTCCTCGACAATACGGCTTTTGTCGACCGCCATCTTGGCGAAATCGTTGTCGATCATGCGTTCGAACACTTCCTTGGGAAAATTCTCCCGTGGCTTGTTTTTCGCGGTGATCGCGACAACGGATGCGGTCTCGGCATAGAAATCCATCGCTTCCTCTGAAATCGACCAGTCGAGGAAGACCTGGGCATCAGCGACGTTTTTGGTGCCCTTCATGATACCGACAGCCTGCATTTCCCAGCCGATCCCTTCTTCCGGGATAATGACCTCGATCGGAGCCCCTTTTGACTTCAGGATGGCACCACGATACGGCCAGGAAATACCGACGGCGTATTCACCGGCTGCGGCCTGATTGCATGGCTTTGATCCGGAATGGGTGTACGATGCGATGTTGTCGTGAAGTTTGTCCATATAGGCCCAGGCTTTGTCTTCGCCCATGATCTGAATCCAGGCGGACACATCAAGGAAGCCCGTTCCCGATGATGCCGGGTTCGGCATGGTCACTTGTCCCTTGTAAACCGGATTGAGCAGATCTGCCCACGACTTCGGTGCCGGCAGGCCGAGCTTTTTCGCTTCGACAGTATTGAAGCAGATGGCACCGGCCCAGCCGTATGTGCCGACCCAATGGTTGGGTTCCTGCTTGTCCCGATAGCGGGGATCGAGCTTTTCTACCCCTTTCGGCGTATAGGGTATGAACATGCCGAGCTTATCCATGGTCAACATGCTCGTTGCGGCCATCGCATAGACGACGTCAGCGCGGGGATTGTCTTTTTCCGCCATCAGTCGGGCGTGGATAATGCCGGTGGAATCGCGCACCCAGTTGACTTTGATATCCGGATGGGATGCGCTGAAAAGATCGCCGGCCTTCTTCAGTTTGTCGGCGTCCATTGCCGCATAGATGGTCAGTTCACCGGCCTGGACGGCATGTGCGCCGAGCCCAACGGTGACACCGATCGCTGCTGTGGAAAGGATCCGTCTGACTACGGACCAAGGGTGCTTCGACATATCGACTTCTCCTGTTGATTATAGTTTCTGTGCCAGTAAAGGCCCCTGAGCCTCTTTGAACTGGTCACATCGACATTGCAGGTATTGATCACGGGATGCGCCGCTACGCAGATGACGACATCCGATGCTAAATACCCGCTGTGATCCAGATCGTTCCGTCACTGGGCCATTTGGGGCCGGTACATTAGCTCAAGCTTGTCACCCGCCCTGTCCCGGAAAAATGAATTTAAACGGAACATATGTTTGATCTGTTTCGAACACTGCACGCCGGCAACGCGGTCCTGTTCGAAAGCAGACCGAATAGTGTTCCAGCGCCGTTGTCGGGCATTGACCATCGCCGCTGCAGCGCCGTAAATATTCTCTAACGGCAGGTACCGCGATGGCGTCGCGGTTGCGAGAAAGCGTTCTCCCTGTTGCGGTCATCATGCGTGATGTGACCTGCTGTCCTGCACGCCGGGACGAGTAGCCGGGCATCACCCTTGCCCGGCATCGGACAAGGAATGAATGATGAACGATCTATCTCGCCGGCCTGAATTTTTCTCTCAGCGCAACGGTGCAAAAGCGCCGCTTCCGTTCAGCAATGCCGAGTACGAGCGGCGACTGAAAACCCTCAGGGAGATCATGTCCGAGCGCGGCCTTCCGGCTGTCGTGCTCACCAGTATGCAGAACATCGCCTATTATTCGGGTTTCCTGTATTGCAGTTTCGGCAGGCAGTTCGGCTGTGTCATTACCGAAGACAGTTGCACGACGATCACCGCGAACATCGACGCCGAACAGGGCTGGCGTCGGTCGTTTGGTGACAATGTCATCTACACGGACTGGCGGCGGAACAATTTCTGGCGTGCCGTCGGCAGCGTCATCGGCAAACCGCAACGCATCGGGATCGAGGCGGATCATATAACCCTGACGCAGCGTCTGGCGGCCCTTGATATTTTGGGAAACCCCGAACTCGTTGATATCGCCCCCGATACCATGGCGAGCCGGATGGTGAAGTCCGATGAGGAAATCGCCCTGATCCGTATCGGCGCGCGTATCGCCGATATCGGTGGCGCGGCGATCCGTGCGGCGATCACGCCGGGGGTGAGGGAAATTGATGTCGCCATGGCGGGCCGGGACGCAATGGAACTGGCCATCGCCGACGCATGCCCCGATGCCGAGTACCGCGATACCTGGGTCTGGTTCCAGTCCGGTCTCAACACCGACGGGGCGCACAATCCGGTGACGTCGCGTCGTCTGGAGCCGGGTGATATCCTTTCGTTGAACACATTTCCGATGATTTCAGGTTATTACACGGCGCTGGAACGGACGCTGTTTCTGGGCGAGCCTGCCACTGATGCGCTGAAAATCTGGCGTGCCAATGTCGCCGCGCATGAGCTTGGCCTCAGCCTGATCCGGCCGGGGATGAGTTGTGCCGGCATCTGCGATGAAATCAACCGGTTGTTCGCGGACATGGAGCTGCTGAAGTACCGCTCGTTCGGATACGGTCATTCGTTCGGGATTCTCAGCCACTATTACGGCCGCGAAGCCGGACTGGAACTGCGCGAGGATATCGATACGGTTCTGGCGCCGGGCATGGTCGTCTCGATGGAGCCGATGCTCTGGATTCCCGAGCAGGACGCAGATTATGCCGGGGGTGCCGGCGGCTACCGTGAACATGACATTCTGATCGTGACAGATGACGGGGCCGAGAATATCACCGGCTTCCCGTACGGGCCGGACCACAACATCATTTAAGACCCGGATGTCGATGCCGACGCAGGGCCGGTCAGCCCTGGCGTCTGCCGGCGACCGCTTCGGCCAGGACGCAAAGAATTTCAAACATCATGGTCACGGCGACGTGCGCAGTGCCGCCGCTTGCATCAAACGGCGGCGAGACTTCAACAACGTCACCGCCGACGAGGTTAAGGCCGCGCAGGCCCCGGATCATGCGCTGTGCATCAAATGTGGTCAGTCCACCGATTTCCGGCGTCCCGGTGCCCGGTGCATAGGACGGGTCGAGCGAGTCGATGTCGAAGCTGACATAGGTCGGGCCATCGCCAACAACGCGCCGGGCTTCGGCGATGACGCCGTCCGGCCCAAGATCGAAAGCCTCCTCGATCTCGATCACGCGGATCCCCTGTGCAAGGCCCCATTCCTTGTCTGCGGGCGAATACAGCGCGCCCCTGATTCCGATCTGGACGGTCCGCTTCGGGTCAAGCAGACCTTCCTCGATGGCACGGCGAAACGGTGTGCCGTGGGTATAGGCGCAGCCGCCGAAATAGCGGTCCCATGTATCTGTATGGGCGTCAAAATGGACCATGCCCAGGGGCTGGCCATCGTACATGCCGCGCATGATCGGGAGTGTCACCAGATGGTCGCCACCCGCGGCCAGAGGTGCAATGCCCATTTCGTGAATACGTCGAAAGTAATCCTCAACCCTGGTCAGGGTATCCATAAGATCAATCGGGTTCACCGGGCAGTCACCGAGATCGGCGCAATTCACCAGATCGAACGGCATGGTCCCGGTGATGTGGTGGACACTGCGGACCATCGTCGACAGATCGCGCATCTGCCGCGGGCCATGTCGGGCCCCGGCGCGGTTGGTCGTGCCGCCATCCCAGGGGACGCCGACCAGCCCGATATTGACCTCATCGGCATCCTGCAGATCAATCAAGGGCAGACGCATGAACGTCGCGATCCCCGCATAACGCGGAAGAACGGCACCGGAAACCGGCTTGAAACGGGAATTACTCACGCAAACACCTGACAGTCATTTGTTCCAATTAGGCAAACCGTGTCATAGCGCAACTGCAAAAAGGATCATTAATTATTGGTGCTTTGGTTGGTCGGCGGCGAACTTTGCCGCCCGCGTCTAGCGAAAGACAACAAGGATGGCAACGCCTGCGGCAACGAACACAGAGGCGATAACGCGTCGTATGCCGAGTGGTTCCTTCAGGACCAGTGTGCCGATTATTGCGGCAAAGATAACGCCGGTTTCGCGCAATGCAGCAATGCTGGCAACAGGTGCCAGGGTCAGTGCGTATATGACAAGCGCATAGGCACCGAACATTAACGTGCCGCCACCAAGGCCGGTTTTCCATTGCGCCAGTGATGCGAACGACGCGGTGCGACCACGCAGATAAACGACGGCTGCACACAAAAGTATTCCCGTCAGAATGTTCAGTACCGCCGTATATCCGAACGGGTTTGCAGACAAACGCGCCCCGATGCCGTCGGTCAGGGTATATCCGGCTATGGTCAGGCCGAGAGCCAGCGCCCACGCCATGCCGGCCGGCTTGGGCAGCGAACGGTCCCGCCGCCAGGCCAGCACGAGGATACCAAAAGATATAACGGCAACGCCGGCGTACGCCGAAGGCGGCGGTGTTTCGCCGAGCACCGAGACGGACAGCAGCAGAACAATCATCGGCGCGACGCCGCGGGCAATCGGATAGCAAACGCTCAGATCGCCGACGCTATAGGCCTTGATGAGAAAATAGAAATAGCCGCAGTTGATTGCGGCCGACATGCACAGATACGGATAACTCTCGGCCTCGGGCAAGCCGGTAACCATGAGGACGCCGGCAGCGACCAGTATGGTCGGGGCCTTGACCACGAAAAGTGACATCAGTGTATCGGTGCCGGAGCGAACGAGAGCATTCCACGTTGCGTGCATCATCGCGGCAAGCAGAACAAGCAGGACGACGTGTGTGTCAATGACCATCGAAAAGCTCTGGTGAGTGCCCGCCATCTGGCGTCGGGCTTATACGCCGGCGGACCTGCCGTTTGACCCTATACCAGGGAACCGATGATGGAAATCCGGAATCTTTATCCTTTCCGGTCGTACATGTTTTCAACCAGATCGACGACTTTGCCGCGGTGATCAAAGACGATGTTGAATTGCTCATGGTAATGTTCGCGGGGCATGATTTCGTCTCCGATGGCGTCCATATGGCCCTGCATGAGCTTCTCCAGATGTGCCTGAATATTCTCAAAGCGCGCATCGTCGATCAGGTTTGTCATCTGATAGGGGTCTTCGATGTTGTCGTAGAGCAGCCATGCCTCATCAATGGTCCGGACATAGGTATACCGCTCGGTGATGACACCCCTGTATTCCAGTCGCTTGCCCTTGTAGTCGGGATATTGATCATGCCCCCGCGTGTCGCCGATGGAGAACGGACACGGATTCATGATCAGCACGGATTCCGGTGGATCGTTTCGCTGCCCGGTCAGGTATGGTGACAGGTCAACCCCCTCGACCGTATCCGGTACCTGCAGTCCGGCAAGGCCGAGCAGGGTCGGCATGACGTCGATGACATTGATCGGCGCATCAATGGCCGTGCCTGCCTGAATGTGCCCCGGATAGCGGATCAGGAACGGGATCTTGATGGCTTCGTTCCAGGGCCACTGCTTTTTGTAGACCCCGTGCGATCCATGCATGTCACCATGATCAGAGGTGAACACGACAATCGTGTCGTCGGCGATTCCCATCTCGTCGACGGCGTCGAGCAGTCGCTGGAACTGGTCATCAAGGAAGGTCGTCTGGGCGTAATAACCCCACAGATCTTCGCCGGGAACGTCGGGACAATTCGGTCGGCCTTCGATGGCAGCGGGGTCGTACATGTCCAGATATTCCTGCGGCACCAGCCGGTACGGATGGTGTGGCGGCCCCCACGACAGAAACAGGCAGAACGGATTGTCGCTGTTGCGGGCCTGCAGGTAGTTGATCGTGTGGCTGGTCTGCGCTTCCGCATCCCAACCCTCCCACATCTGCATGTCACCCTTATCGTCCGTGTAATAGGAGCGGTCATAATTGTGCTCGAAGTTGGCGCCCATCCAGTAGTCGAAGCCTTGCCGGCGCGGGCCCGGCGGCACCGGTGCCGGGCGGTTCGGGCCATCCAGATGCCATTTGCCGATATAGGCCGTATCGTAGCCGGCGTCCTTGAAGCAGTGCGCGATGCTGACCTCGTCCGTCCTGAGCGGGATATCATTGATGACAAGCCCCGTCGACGTCGGCGTCCGGCCGGTGATCAGGGAGCCGCGATACGGTCCGCAGACGGGTAACATGGAAACGGCATTCCTGTAGATGGCTGCGCTTTTCGAAAAAGCATCGATGTTCGGCGTCAGCACGGCTTCCTGGCCCGCATACCCGACGGACGAGCTTCGCAACTGATCAGCGAATACAAAAAGAACGTTGGGTTGTTTTTTGCCCATTAAATTCTGCCCTATGCTGTGACCGGTATGTTGTTTGCTTCCTTGATCGCGTGGAAGGCCGGTCGGGGGTTATAGAAACGATCGACGATGCCGAGCCGGCGGTAGTAACCACGATCAACGTCGGCAAAGGTGTCCAGATAGACGTGAATATCAGTATGTGTGGCGGCGGCGGCAACACTTTCCCGGGCTCGCGAAGCTGTCCATGCTTCGTCGTCCTGCGTGTCCCCGGGCTTGCCCTTCATCATGCGAATATGCAGCGATGCGGCGGTGCCGACTTTCCGGCAGACGGCTAATGCCTGTTCGGCAGCCAGACCCGGCGCCGTCGCCCCCTCAACCCGGAATACGAGGCCGTCGACACCCGGCAATTCAGCTACGCGAGAAATATGCTCGGTATCTTCCGGTTTGAAACCATGAACGATCATATGGTGATAGTTGCTGCCACTGCGTTCCATGTCTTCCTTGGAGCGAATCTTTGATACGTAGAGCTTTATTCCTGATCCGGAGATGGCTGTCGATACGGCGTCAACGGTCCCGGGGAGGGCGGCCATCGTGTCGGCGATTTCCCAGATGTCGACTAGTCCGGCAGCATTGTTGACGGCATCGAGAAGTTGCTGGTCCGGCAATCCGAACGAGAACAGGGTGAAACGGAGGCCGAGATGCCTGCAGGCGTCCAGCCTGACGCGGTGCGTCAAATCGAGCAGATCGAATGCCGGAATACGCACACGTGCGATACCCATTTCCAGAAGCGCCAGCAGCGGATAGTCGTTGCGCACCTTTTTACGGTCGAATTCATCAAGTGACCCGGATGGCGGAACCTCGACGACTTCAAGCCAGTTCTGGCGCATATCGATCCCGAAACGAGGAGCCGAAACAAGGCGCGGATGAACGACACCGGTTATAAGACCGGACGTTTCGGATGCGCCGTCCGGGGTCAGTATCTCTCCGTTGGTTCGCACCAGTTCAAACAGATGCCCGTGCTCGTAAACGTGAATAAGAAAGTAGCCGAGCTTTGCCAGATCGGCGCGACCGCCGTGCGTTTCCGGTGGGGGCGTTGCGCGGTAGATTTCGGTGTAATCCTGGCGTACGAATGCGGTTGAAGGCAGGGCGTAAAAATCCGTTCCTGCATGCCGGTTGTACCAGAAGTTATGAACATGTCCGGAAAAGACGGCTTCCACTCCATGCCGACCAATAAGCTCCATCAACCAGTTCCGACCTGGCGCTGCTATATTGTCGAAATGCTCTTTTTCGTCCGGTTCGCAAAGGAAGGGCGGGTAGTGCAGATTGATGAACACCCGCATATCCAGCTGCGACGCCTCCTTCAATTGCGCTTCCAGCCAGTCACGCTGTTCCGCCTCGACCGGAAGTCCGGAATTGATGATCTGTGCGTCCAGCAGAATGAAGCGGCACGGGGCGACGTCAAATGACGCGAAGTTCGGGCCGAACGTCTGTTTCCAGAGTGAAATGAAGTCGTCGCAAACAACGCCGGCCGGTCCCCATGCGATGGGTTTGTCACCGATGTCGTGATTGCCGGGGACCAGATGAAGTGGATGGTGCAGCGCGCCGACCAGTGATTTGAAGGCATCGGCGGCGCGGGCGTAGAGGTCCGGCAGGGCGGGGACCGGATGCACGAGGTCGCCTAAATGTATGACGAATGCCAGATCTCGCCTGTTGATATCCCGGACAACATGCCGCAGACGGCCGTTGGCCCCCTTGTTGACGTCAAACTCGGAATTGCATTCGTTCTCGCCGAAGTTCACGTGTGTGTCCGTGACAACGGCAAAGTCGAATAAATGAGCGCCAGGTTCACTTTCCATCGCGACAGTATCGCGGCACCTATCGTATAGAGAAAATATATATTCTCTATATTAATAATAGGCGTAACCTATGTTTAATAGATGCCACAGGCTATGTGTCTCCTTCCTGCCTTGCGGCGTCCAAGAATGCTTTAACAAGAGATTCTTCCCGCCTCTCACGCAAACAGGCGAAATATCGGTTGATACGCATTTCAGCATCTTCAAACGGTAACACCTTCACGCGATGACCTTCCGGTAGCGATAAAACGCCATAGACACCGATGCCGTGGCCGGCGGCAACGGCTTCCAGTACTGCCGCTCCGCCTTCGATCTCCATGACGATTTTGGGCGTAATGCCGGCATTCGCTAAAGTCGTTTCAATTAATCGGCGGGTATTGGATCCTTCCTCACGTAAAACCATTTGCTGGCCTTCGAAGTCCGTTGTCCGGATGCTCTTTCGCGATGCCCATGGATGATCCGGACTGACGATTGCAACAATCGAGTGACTGGTATGAATCCGGGTATATAGCCTTGGATCCGGATCATGATCCGAAAGAATGCCGACGTCAGCATGATACGTCAGGAGGCTTTTCAGGATATCGGCAGAGTTGCCGGCCGAAACCGTTAATTTCACTTTTGGAAACTGCTGTCGGAAAACATTTATGGTTTTGATAATAAAGAACGGCATGACGGAAGAAATGCGCAGATGGCCGGCACCATGATCGAGGGCTGCCTTCAGGAAGGCTTCTGTTTCACCGACGATGCCGAAGAGTCTCAGTGTAATTTCATACAGGGAACGTCCGACGGCGGTTAAATGAACCTTGCGTTTGTAGCGGATGAAGAGCTCAACCTTGTACGTGGCTTCCAGGTCGCGGACCTGTTCTGTCACGGTCGGTTGCGAAACGTTGAGTGCCTTTGCAGCTCCGGTGAAGCTGCCCGTCTGGGCGACAAAATGGAAAGAGCGCAATTGCGTATATTTCATAGGAACTTCCTATTTATGTAATAGATTAAAAATATTTTCCCTATACTACTCTTTGGCGGACACTCATAGGCAAGCAATTGTGAGTACGGAGTACATCACAACAGAAGGCAAGCCAGCCTCGCATTATATATAAACCGGAGGCTTTACAGTGTCGGACGATGGTTCTGCAGAAAAGATTTCGCGATATGCCGGCGAAGCAATGCAAGGTGCCGCAGAGCAAGGCCAGCCTTATATCGACATAGATACTCCGAAATACCGGGGTGACATTATCGCAGCCGCAGTTTGTCTCGGCTTTGCGTTAGCTGTCTATTTCCTGATCATACCGGCCCACATTTATGTGCCGAAGGCTTTTATAGGCACTGCAAACTCGCCGGCTTTCCTGCCGAAGATGATTTGTATTGTGCTGGCGATCCTCAGCGCCATTTATCTGGCGAATAGTGTCCTCTCATTTCGCCGCGAAACCCCGCAGGGACGAAGCCGTGCATCCGACTGGGGCATCGCAGGGGCGATGATCGGAATATGCATGATCTACGTTGGCGGCATCCTGGTGCTCGGGATGACCATCGCGACCGGATTATGCGTTGCAGGAACGATTTACTTTTTCGGTGAACGGCGATACGGCCTGATCGCCGGGATCGCCATTCTGCTGCCTGCCATACTTTGGTATTTCTTTGTCGAGGTCGCGCATATCCTGCTGCCAACACCGGAACTGCAAATTCTGGGTGGCACTGCGGCGATTGAGGCCGCCATTGCATGGGCAGGCCCGGTCATTCAAGCGGGAGGTCTGGCATGATTGAATGGTCGATCCTGTCCCAGAGTTTCTCGCAGGTCCTGAGCTGGGGAGTTCTGTTGTCGTGTTTCGCCGGCGTCGTCTGGGGGATGTTCGTCGGTGTGACGCCGGGGCTGACCGGCATCATGGCTGTCGTCATCGCATTGCCGCTGACGTTTTTCATGGATGCGACGTCCTCGATCGCCCTGCTGCTCGGTATCTACGTGACGGCGATCTATGGCGGGTCGGTGACGGCGATCATGATCAATACGCCGGGTACGCCGAATGCGGCAGCGACGGTGCTGGACGGTTATCCGCTGGCGCGCAAGGGAAAAACACGTCAGGCCCTGGAAATGGCGCTTTTTGCCTCGCTGACTTCGGGCGTCCTTTCAACCATTGTTGCGATGTCGATTTTTCCCGTCGTGGCGGCCGTTGCCCTGGATTTCGGAGCCCCGGAAGTCTTTGCGGTGATCGTATTTTCGATCACGATCATTGCCGGCGTTTCGGGCGACTCGTTGCTCAAGGGGATGATTGCAGCGTGCTTCGGTTTCCTGATCGCGATGATCGGACAGGATCCAATACACGGATCGAGCCGGTTCACGTTTGGCGTTCCTGATTTTCAGGCCGGTGTCCACATCCTCACTTTGCTGGTCGGCTTGTTCACGATCCCCGAGATCATTTCCCGCGCGATTGAAGCGTTCCGCTCTGACGAAAAAATCACGGTTGGTGAAATGGGGCCGGGTCTGACATTCCGTCAATACATCACTTATTGGCCGACCTATCTGCGCTCGACGGTTGGCGGCTCGCTTCTGGGTGCATTGCCGGGGCTTGGCGGCAGTCCGGCCGCATTCCTTGGCTATTTTATGGCAAAGCGCTTTTCCAAAAAACCCGATGAATTCGGCAAAGGCTCTCTGGACGGCGTCGCCGGTGCCGAGGCCGGCAACAATGCCGTCTGCGGTCCGGCTCTGGTGCCGATGATGAGCTTGGGGATTCCGGGCGACACCACGACCGCCGTCCTGATGGGGGCGCTGATTATTCACGGCCTCAGCCCGGGACCATTGCTGTTCGATTCTGCGCCCGATTTTGTCTACAGCGTTTTTCTGCTCCTGTTTTTGAGCCTGATATTCATGGGGGTTGTCGGGGTCGGTTTGATTCGGATGGCGAAATGGGTCGTGCGGATGCCGACCAAGATCCTGTTTCCGATCGTCTTCATACTCGCGACCTATGGGACCTATGCCGTGCGCGGCACCATGGTTGACGTCATATCTATGGTTGGCGTCGGCATTTTAGGATTTCTCATGCGCACCCAGAAAATTCCGGCAGCCCCATTTGCCATTGCATTCATTCTGGGCCCGCTTTTTGAAAACGAGTTGCGCAAGTCGCTGATTATCTCCGGCGGTTCGCTCGATATCTTTGTGCACAGCTCAATTTCGATCACCTTTCTGGTGCTTGCGGCATTAAGCGCGGGACTGACCGTTTATTTGCATCGGCGTCTGGAAGGGACCGACGCCGCACGCATGATCCGGGACTAAAAACTCAACAAGGATGTCAGGAGAATCATCCACATCAATCAGAAACAAGACAGCAACAAACGGCATGGAGGCTAAAATGATCAACAAAATCACAGGAAGTATGTTCAGCGCGGCGCTGTTCAGCGCAGCTTTATGCACTTCAACAGCGATTGTAACACATGATGCCAAAGCGGAAGGCTACCCCAACAAACCGATCACAATGATCGTGCCGTCCGGTGCCGGCGGTTCCACGGATACGGCAGCCAGAATACTCGCCATCAACATCCCCGAACACATCGGCCAGCCGGTGGTTGTCGTCAACAAGAAAGGCGCATCCGGCAGCCTCGGGATCACCTTTGGCCTGAAGGCGGCGCCCGACGGATACATGTTGATGACGGGCATGATTGGCGGACACGTGCTGTATCCGGCAACCAATCTTTCAGCGGGCTATAGTCCTGAAGACTACACCCCGATTGCGATGACGCAGATGAATCCGAACGTCCTCGTGGTCAATGCCGAGTCACCCTACAAATCGTTGAAAGATCTGATCGACGCGATCAAGGCAAAGCCCGGCGCTTTGAAATTCTCTCACGTCGGTGCCGGCAGTATTCACTATTTCGGTGCCCACCTGATGATGGAAGTTGCGGGCCTGGATAAGACAGCCGCTATCGGTATTCCGTATAAAGGCGGCAAGAATGCGATGGCTGGGCTGCTGCGTGGCGAAGCCGATTTCCACCAGACCAATTTTGTCTCTGCGATTGACTATATAAAAGCAGGCAAGGTGCGGCCATTGGCGGTGACGACCAAGAAGCGCCTGGAGGAATTCCCCGACATTCCCACGTACGCGGAACTTGGCTACCCGGAAGTTGATCTTTTCGGCTGGCGCGGTGTGATCGGTCCGAAAGGTCTGCCTGCGGATATTGTTCAGAAATGGGCCAAGGCTATTGAGGAAACGATGGGCCGGAACGGCTGGAAGAAAATGGTCGCAGCCGTTGGCGATGTCCCGCAGTACATGGGCCCTGAAGAATTCTCCAAACATATCGCCAAGGAGTATGCGCGTTACCGCAAGATGGCCGAGAGGCTCGACATTCTGGTCAAGTAGCGATCATCACGAAATCAAGATCACCTGTCCCTCCGGCCAGCGGATGTGCTGGCCGGAGGGCTGGAGAAACTCGCCTGTTGGGAGGAAATCAAAGCTATGGGAAAAATCACAGAAAGAAACACGGACCGGTCTACGCAGGCAACCTGGGGCTTTGCCGACATTGAACCCCATGACGATGTCGTGGTCGGGACATTTTCCACATGGACAATAACTTTCACCGTCGGCGCATACGCCATGGATGTCGGGGGCGGACTGAAAATCGGTACCCGGCGTCAGGCCGACTTCGGGCATCCGCAGTTCGAAGATCCTGCCGCCGACAACTACGCAACGGTCCGATGCTCCCGGCCCGGTGCGCACTTTGAAACCTGTTTCGATCCACGCGGCCACAAGCGCCCGTTCAACGCTGTTGCGGTCATCAGGCTGGCTGGCGGCCCGTTGTATCCCGGTGATACCGTTACCGTCGTGCTGGGAGACACATCGGGCGGTTCACGCGGGCTGGCCGTGCAAAGCTTCCCGGAAAGTGCCAGTGATTTCGCTGTGTTCCTGGATCCGCTCAGCTCGGGTGAATACAAGCGGGTGTACTGCACGACGCCGAACTTCCGTATTTTGCCGGGGCCTTGCGAGTCCTTCACGGTGGTTGTCCCAACCCTCGTGCAGGCGGGTGTGCCTTTCCGCGTGCAGGTTCGCGGCAACGACCGGTTCGGGAACCCGACGCCTGTTGATGCGTCGGGCCTGTCGCTGGATGCTGATCCCGCGGTCAAGATTTCGCTGTCTGCCGCCAACGGTCGGGCGACCTGGATAGACGGGATCGTCCTGAACAATGAAGGGGTAAAGCGGCTGACGCTCAGCCAGGGCCATGATGTGATCGCCGTATCCAATCCGGTCATTGTCCGCAGTCACTCTGATGAAATCATCTGCTGGGGCGATACCCAGGCGCAGACCGCATCGACCGTCGGCGTCGGCACGCCTGATGAGTACTTTGCCTATGCCCGCGATCTGGCTGCTATCGACTTCACCACACATCAGGGCAACGACTTTATTCTCTCGGATGCGGATCTGGAAGAAGTCCGCCAGGCGGCCATCAAGCACAATGAACCCGGTCGCTTTGCCGCGTTCTTCGGGTGGGAGTGGTCGGGTCCGACGGGAACCGGCGGCGACCGCAACGTCCTGTTTGTCGATGACGAGGGGCCGATTTATCGGTCCAGCCACTGGCAGTTGCGCGATGATGAAGTGGATGCACGCACACGCACCGTTGAAGCTGTGCATGCTCGCGACCTGCAGGCCAAAATGCATGCCTACGTCGCCGAGACGGGTAAGAAGGTCATCATGGTGCCGCATATCGGCGGTCGACGTTCGGACTTTGAAGCACAGGATCCTGAACTGGAACCGGTTTTTGAGATTTGCTCGAACCACGGTGTCTTCGAATGGCGTCTGCACGAATTTCTGGCCGCGGGCGTTCGTGTCGGCATCGTCGGTGCCAGCGATGATCACACCTGCCGGCCGGGCCTGGCCCACCCGTCGACACCCGAGATGACCATTTTGGGTGGGCTGGGGGCCGTGTATTGCCAGAAACACGACCGTGAAGGCATATATGACGGTCTTATGAAGCGGCATTGCTATGGCACCACGGGCGCCCGCATGCATATTGATTTAACGGCTGCGGGATGCCGCATGGGCGACGCCGGCAAGGCCGCCGGGGCGGTGCAGATCAGGGGCAGCGTTCATGGCACGGCACCGGTCGAATACATTGCGCTGTTTAACCGCAGTGTTGAAATCGCCCGTTTCCGACCTAATCCGCAAGTGCGTGATCCCGGGAAGATCAGGATTATCTGGTCGGGTGCAACACACCAGGACCGGGGCCGGTTCATGCGCTGGGATGGCGCGTTATCGCTGAGCAAAGGGCGCATCGTCGCGGCGTCGCCACTCAATATATTTACCGCCAAGTATGGTATCGACGAGACGGGCGAACGGCACGTTCGCTGGCGTTCCGTCACATCAGGGCAGGAAGAGGGCCTGCTGCTTGAAATCGATGCTCCGGACGACGCCGTCATTTCATTCAAGGCCGGGCCGGCCAGCGTCGAAATCCCGCTCGGCGCGGTGCGGGCGCAAAACCTCACATGGGATTTTGGCGGCCTCGAACAACAACTCGTCGCCAGCACAAACCATGTTGAGGGGGATGTCTGTGATGTCCCGTTCGAATGGACCGACAATAATCCGCCGGCACAGGAACAGGCCTATTGGGTGCGTGTCGTGCAAACGGACTTCCATCGGGGGTGGACCAGCCCGGTCTATCTTGATTAAGGCGGTCGCCCTGATTGAAGACCGAAAACAGGGCGTGTCCGTATTTCGGCTGCGAACATCGGCCCGAACCGCTTCCACCAGAAACGCACCGTCTCGTGGCAAATGTCGATACCTCGTTCGAACAGGATGTCCTCGACTTGCCGTAGCGACAGCGGATAACGGATATACATCATCACCGCGAGGCGAATGATCTCGGGCGAACTATTGAAGTAGCGAAAGGGGTCTCTCATGCGCAGAGCTTAAAGGTTGGACCAGGTAGCCTCAATCCGATTTGCTCTGACACTGCCCTCCAGAGAATTACGCCACAAAGAAATGGCTACGAAACCATGGGGGCGGCATCTTGGGAAACTCCTGCGCCGATATGCTGAATACTACAACGGCTATCGAACGCACCTCGGTCTGGACAAAGACGCGCCAGCAGGCCGTGAAGCCCAAGCCTTCGGATCAATATCGGCGATGCCACAATTCGGCGGTCTGCACCATGCCTATATTCGGATGTGATTTTTGGTAGGGATAGCCTAGCGAGCTTTTAGATAGGCACTGACAATTGACTTGAGATTAATGCGTTCGTCGTCGAGCCCGACCCGGTCAAATTGCGCGGTATTTGCACCGATCAGGCGACGGGCCATTGCAAAATCCCTGGGAGAATTCAGCCCCAGAACAGCAACGACTTTGTCATCGCACAGAAAGATGCGTAACAATTTATCGTTGTCCTGTTTACCGCGCTCGATGATCTCTTCGGTGCCTGCCGTACGCCCGGCAAACTGCATATGCGTGTCGAATTGATCCGTCCAGATATAGGGGATGGGACGGTATGCAATGCGTTGACCGGTCATTGATGCGGCAGCAGCTGATGCCTGTTCTTCGGCATTCTGCCAAGTTTCCAGACGTTCATTTAACTCATCATCTGAATCCCTGCGGCGCGCAACGTCACCGGCTGCGAAAATACCTGGTATTGATGTTTCACAATATTCGTTAACGAGGATACCGTCTGCGCATGCGATCCCTGCACGTTCGGCCAGCCCCGTTTCCGGGACGACGCCGATCCCGGCCAGCACCAGATCAAATGATCTCGATGTGCCGTTATCAAAGCGCACGCTGATTGCGGTCGGAGACTCCGCAAAGGAGGAAATTGTGGACTGCGTCACGACGTGCACGCCATGTCGCTGATGAAGGCTATGAACCAGCTCGGACAGTGTTGGCACCTGAAGCCGCCTGAGAAGTATGTCATCTGCCTCGAATACGCAGACGTCACATCCCAGTTTGCTCGCAGTGGCTGCGACTTCCAGCCCGATCAGCCCGCCACCTATCACGGCCAGACGCTTCCCTTTTGTGAGTTGCTGTCGAAGCAATACAGCATCGTCCCGGGTACGCAAATACGTAACGCGGTTACTTTCTGCGCCGGGAATGCGCAAGCGGCGTGGCCTGGCACCGGTACATAACAGAAGCTGGTGGTAAGCGATACTGGTGCCGTCTTGTAGCCATACACGGCACGTTTCCGGTGATATTCGTTCCACTCTGGTGTTGAGTTTCAGATCGATCCCGTTCTCGCTATAGTATAAACAGGGATGAATGGCCGTCGCATCCGGTTCTGCCATGCCTGAGAGAACGCTCTTCGATAGCGGCGGTCTTTCGTACGGGGCGTAGGGTTCCTCACCGACAATGATGATTGGATCCATTCGCCCTGCCGCACGCAAGGCTGCGGCTGCCCTGCCGCCGGCATGGCCGCCACCGACAATCACAGTGACTTTGCTATTTGTCACTTGTGTCACGCAAGTTGCCGCTTGCAGCACACGTGTCTGCGCCCGGTGTCATTCGTCGGCACCCGGTTGACTGAGACCGATATAGACCTTGTCTCCTTCAACCTTGACCTGATAGGTGCGGAGGTTGCAGGTCACCGGTGCCCCTTTTGCGGTGCCGGTCGGAATATGAAAACGGCCCTGATGCAGCGGGCATTCGATGATGTCGTCAATCACGAAACCATCGGACAGACGAGCATCCTGGTGCGTGCACAGATCATCGGTCGCGAAAAACATACCATCTACATTGTAAAGCGCGAGGAATTGATCTCCTATCGCGACCCGGATGACATCTTCTTCCGGCACATCGTCGACAGTCGCGACCATATGCCACTCCAACGCGTTCAAGCTAGACATGAATAATTTTCCGTCTGGTCAGATTTGGTCAAAGCTGGCTCGTGCAGGAGCGACAATCCCCTTGCGAATATTACGTAGCACCAGACCATGAACAGCCAGGTACCCACGGCCGACCGGGTGCAACACATCGCCGACGCGGTCGTGCAAATCGGGTAGCGCGTGGAACGGCACTGCAGGACAAAGGTGGTGTTCAGCGTGATAGGACATGTTCCAAAAGAAAAGGTGGAACCAGCCCGCCGCTCTGGTCGTGCGTGTGTTCTTCCGGAGATCGGCCGTTTCTTCACAGCCGCAGTGCTCGGTAACACGTACCCAGCGCATGATCGGCTCACCCATAATGCGCGGGATCAGCCAGTAAAAGAGCAGAACCGTTGAAGACATGGCAACGGATATGACGGCGAGTGTCGCGTAAATCGTGAGCATAACGCGCGCTTCGCGGTAAATCCGGGGTAACTCGTCTTCCGGGATAAACCAACTGTCCCGGTCGCTGACCCGCCCCAAGGCGTGGCTGATAAACCATGTGATATTGCGTTTCCAGAACGGAAGCGAAGAGATGTAGGAAAAATAACGGGTCCAGGAACCAGGGCTGAGCATCACCACGTCGGGATCCTTGCCTGGAATTTGTGTATAGGTGTGATGTGCGGCATGAAAATAGCGGAAGAACATTGGCGGGCTGATATAAATCAGGGAAACGATCCGAAAAACCAGTTCGTTCAGCCATCGGGTCCTGAATGCCGTGCCATGACTGGTTTCGTGCATCGGTGCAAACAGGAACGCGATAATCGCTCCATGAACGAACATGGCAGGAATGATCCAGAGTGTGCCCTGGGCGAGATAAATCAGGCCCCCGGAAGCAATCAGTGCCGAAAAGTGAAATCCCAGGTTTGCGAGACCTGAAATATCATTGCGTCGGGCAAATTGTTTAAGTTCTGACCGCTGTATAAGCGAATCCGCACCAAAAGCCTTTTCCATCGCGTTCACCCTTGACTGAAATCCTTTGAACGGGCTTGGAATGCCCGTTGACAGAGTAATTTTCGTCTTCAGCGAGGTATAAAACAAATTCAAATATTTTATGTGATGTATATAATGGCCCTATGTTAGCAACCCAGTTCCGATCATTCTATGCTGTGGCCACGACCGGCAGTTTCACGTCCGGTGCGCGATTGCTGAACGTCAGCCAGCCCACGGTGACAACACAGGTTCGAAGCCTCGAAGAGTATTACGGCGTCGAACTTTTCTACCGTCATGCCCGGGGCGCGCAGTTAACAGAAGTCGGCAAGCAATTGCTGGCGATTTCGCAACGAATTGTCGACAACCAGAACGAAGCGAGTGATTACCTCAACAACGTGGGAAAGCTGCAGACCGGCACATTGCGTATCAGTGCGATTGGCTCATTTCAGGTGACTGAAATTCTCTCGGCGTTCTCGGCCCGGCACCCGAAAGTCAACGTCCTGGTAACGCACGGTAACTCGCGCCAATTGCAGGAAGACCTGCGTAATTACAAAGCCGATGTCGCGGTGGTCGGGCAAATAGGCAGTCTGGACGAATTTTATGAAATTCACTACAGCCGGCCCGAAATCATCATTATCGTTGACCGGCAACACCCCTGGGCGGGCCGGACCGCGATCCGGATCGAGGAACTCGAAGGGCAACCGATTATATCGCGTGAAGAAGGATCCGAAACGAGGCGCGTACTCGAAGAAGCGGCTGCACACGCAGGTGTAGAACTTGTGAAGGTCATGGAATTTGATTCGCGCGATGGTGTCGTCGCCGCCGTCGCCCGCTGCATCGGGATCGGTGCCATGTCGAACGAGGAATTTGTTGATCAGAATTTGCTGTGCATGATCAGGGTTTCAAACGCCGACATGTACACAGAAGCGCACGTCATATGTCTGAAGGACCGGCATGAGTCCCGAATTATCAGGGCCTTCATGGAAATTGCCGCTGATATGGTGAAAGTCCCGAAAAAGCGGTCTCCCCGTCAGTCCACCTGCTGAATGATATCCAGTGCGCGTCGCACGGTGATTCCGTCACGATCACCCAGGGCCAGCACTGTATCATAGTGGTTCATGCCCGCAACAACGTGTAATTCAGACGGCATTGCAGATGCTTTTGCCATTTGCGCCATGTGCCGTGACTGACCGATAAATGCTTCGGTCTCATCTGCGCCAACCGCTATGAGCATCGGTGCCACGGTGTGCGGCGTCATTCGGGTTGGACTGATTTCGGCTGCGGTGACTTCGTCCAGATCAAGGCCCGCGCCGATTTGTGACGCGCAAAGCGGTAGAAGATCGAATATACCACTGACGAGACAGGCACTTTTTAGAAAATTGGCCGGTAAATCCAGTGCAGCCCAATCGGAGAACAGGGCCGCAGCAGCCAGGTGCGCACCGGCTGAATGCCCGCTTACATGAACCCGATCCGGATCGATCCCGTACGTTTCAGCATTTCTGTATACCCAGGCACAGCATGCGCGCACTTCCCGGATCAACCCGGCAATAGGGCATCCCGGTGCACGCGAGTAATTGACAACTATCGTTGTCACACCGGATTCGATCAATGGCACAGCAACAAACGAAAACTCGCTTTTGTCGTGGGCCTGCCAGAAGCCACCGTGAATGAAAATGACAGCCGGTGCTTTGCCGGCGGCAGGGAACACATCCAGCGTCTGCCGTTCGTTTTTGCCGTACCGGATATCGGACACTTTTGGCAGCGCACTGCGAGCTCGCTGACTGTGTATCTTGAATGACTCGTAATACTCCAGTCTTTCCGGATGTCGGCTCCGGATGTCGTACCCATCGTCAGATTCCGGATAACGTGTATGTTCCATCATTTATCAGAACACGACTACGCTTCGAATGCTGGCACCCCGGTTCATCCCGTCAATGGAAGCATTGATATCCTCAACCGGACTGACATTCTCGATAAATTCGTCGACAAGGATCTTCCCCTCCATATACCAGTCCACGAGACGGGGAATCTGGCTTCGCCCCTTCATGCCGCCGAAATAACTGCCGATCAATCGCTTGCCGTAGCGGACGTCGACCGGACGAACGGACATTTCCATCCCGCCCGGTTCCAGGCCGATGACCACACAGGTTCCCCAGCCGAGACGGCAGGAATCCAGTGCCTGCCGCATCACGTCGATGTTGCCGACGGCCTCAAATGCAAAATCGGCACCGCCATGCGTCAGATCCTTGATTTGTTCCACAACGCTCTTTCCGGCCACCTTTGCATTGATGAAATGCGTAAGCCCAAGCCGTCTCGCCATCTGTTCCCGGGCAGGGTTGATGTCGACGCCGATGATCATGCCGGCGCCGGCCATCCGTGCGCCTTGCAGCACGTTCAGGCCTATTCCGCCTAGCCCGAAGACGACGACGTTGTCGCCCGGCCGGATAGTGACGCTGTAAAGCGCTGCTCCGACACCGGTCGGGACGCCGCATCCCAGAAAGCAGACCTTATCGAACGGTGCGTCCTTGCGGATTTTCGCCAGTGCTATTTCCGGCAACACCGTAAAATTGGAAAATGTCGATGTTCCCATGAAATGATGAATGCCGGTTCGCCCAACTGAAAAACGGCTTGTGCCGTCCGGCATGACGCCTTTGTCACGGGTGTCGCGGATCGAAAGGCAAAGGTTCGTCCGCCCACTTGTACAATTCGGACATTGCCGGCATTCAGG
>JBBDOA010000104.1:0-22036 GCA_040877275.1 Rhodospirillales bacterium
GGCCAGATCGGCTTCGCAGACCATATCGACCCAGCCGCAGGCCATCTGGCAGTAGCCTTGGTATTCGGAGCCAAAGGTCGTGTAGTGAACGGCGGCCATCAGCGCTTCGAAGCGGGGCTTGAGGTCGCCCTTGAACATCTGTGGCGACGTCGTCGTGAGCCAGGCGGCATCAAGCGGGCTGCCCTTGCGTGTTGTAACCGGCTGGCCGTTAAACAGGGTCGGTTGGCCAAGCCCGCCGATCCAGCGATCCCCGGTCGCCGGTCCGTCGGCAACGCCGGCAATGGCGCGACCGTTGCGGACCACGCCGATCAGGATGCCGTAGATGGGCTTGCCGGTGATAAATGCTTTGGTGCCGTCGATGGGATCAAGGATCCAGACCGTTTCCGCATCCGGATTGGTCACACCGAATTCCTCGCCGAAGATGCCGTCTTCCGGTCGTTCCGTTTCGATAATATCCCGCATGGCCCGTTCGGCAGCACGGTCGGCTTCGGTGACCGGGCTGGCGTCGCCCTTGGCCATGTGACCGATGCCGCTGCGAAACCGGGCCAGTGTTATCGGCCGGGCGGTGTCTGCGAGACGACCTGCGAGGTTCAGGATATCATCGATATCGGCGGCTATGTCCGCCGCCGGGCTCATGGCAGTGGCGGCGGATTGTCGCTGTTTTCACGCAGATACAAAATCACGGCAGCCCGGTCTGATGCTTTCGAGAGACCGGCAAAGGTCATTTTTGTGCCTGAAGCAAACGCTCTCGGGTTTTTCAGGAAATGGTCCATGTCCTCGTAGCTCCACGTGCCGCCGAGGTTCTTGATCGCGTCAGAGTACGCATAGCTGCCGATATGCGCTTTGTTGCCGCCAAGGGTGCCCCACAGGTTCGGGCCGACCTTGTTGGCGCCGCCCTTCTCGATGGTGTGGCAACTGACGCATTTCTTGAAGACTTTTTCGCCATCGCCACTGTTTGCAGATGCCAGCAGGGTCAGTGCGCTTTCTTCGGCTTTCTGTTCACCGCCTGCAGCATCACCACCGGATTTTTCGGCGACTTCAATCTTGTAGGCATCCTCTTGCAGGGCGTCGGCGTGCACCAGCATGTCGCCGATCTGGTTACTGCCCCATACAACCCAGGCAGTCATCAATAATGCGAACCCGGCTTTTTCCCAAAACGAGAAGTGCATGCGTCTCTCTCCTAACCGCAATGTTAGGGATGTTTTAGCGGCTCCCCGCGAAACGTTCAACATGTCTCGTAAAAATGCTGAAAGGGCTGGGAGAGGGGGCGCTGAGCGGGTATACCGGAGCCTTATTCAGAGGGCCTGGAAAGGGCAGCCATGAACCCGATCATCATCGTTCCGTCCAGACTGGCCTCGACCCGGCTGCCCGGAAAGCCGCTGGCGGACATTCACGGCAAACCGATGATTCGCCACGTCATGGACCGAGCCGCCGAAGCAGCGTCGGGGCCGGTGTTGTGCGCAGCGGCTGAGCCCGAGATCGCAGACGTCGTCCGCACCGCCGGTTTTGCTGCCGTTCTGACGAACCCCGCGCATCCGTCCGGTTCAGACCGTATCTGGGAAGCGCTGCAACGGGCCGATCCCGAGGGTGTGCACGACGTGATCGTCAATCTGCAAGGTGATCTGCCGACACTGGACCCGGCCCTGGTGCAATCCGTGCTTGGCCCGCTTGCCGATCCGGACGTCGACATCGCGACGCTGGTCTCGGAAATCACGGAAGCGGACGAGCGCACCAATCCGAACGTCGTCAAATGCGTCACCGCTTTTGCGCCTGATCAGACGCGGGCCAGAGCGCTGTATTTCACCCGCGCCACGGCCCCTTCGGGTGCCGGGCCGCTGTGGCACCATATCGGTATCTATGCCTATCGCCGCGATGCCCTTGAGCAGTTCGTCGCCTTGCCGCCGGGTATCCTCGAGCAACGCGAGAAACTTGAGCAGTTGCGTGCACTGGAAGCCGGTATGCGGATCGACGCGGTCCGCGTTGACACGGTTCCGCTCGGTGTCGATACTCCGGCCGATCTTGAGCGTGCCAGGCGCATCCTGCAACCCTGAGCGCCGCCAGGATCGGATAACACACCGGAAATACAGGTGATTTGGAGCACGGGCCGATGACATCTTCCGATAAACTGATCGCCTTTCAGGGCGCGCCCGGCGCAAATTCCGATATCGCCTGTCGGACCGCGTATCCGTCGATGACCAGCATGCCCTGCAACACCTTTGCCGACGCCTTCGCCGCCGTGCAGAACGGCGATGCGGCCCTGGCGATGATCCCGATCGACAATACCGTCGCCGGCCGGGTCGCCGACATTCATCATTTGCTGCCCGACAGCGGCCTGCATATCGTTGCCGAACATTTCGAGCGGATCAATCATCAGCTCCTGGCATTTCCGGGCGCGAAAATCAGCGACATCAGGGAAGTGCACAGCCACATCCATGCGCTGAACCAGTGCCGAAAACTGCTCCATGAGCTTGGCGTCAAGGCCGTGGTGCATGCCGATACGGCGGGGGCAGCCGAAGATATCGCACGCTGGGGCGACAAGACCAGGGCGTCGATTTCATCCAGACTGGCAGCCGAGGTTTACGGGCTGGAAATTCTTCGGTCCGATATCGAGGATGCCGAGCACAACACCACCCGGTTCGTCGTTCTCGCCCGTGACAGCGACTGGCCGGCCGCCAGCTCTGGTGATCTGATCACCAGTTTCGTGTTCCGGGTCAGGAACATCCCGGCGGCGCTGTACAAGGCGATGGGCGGCTTCGCCACCAATGGCGTCAACATGATCAAGCTGGAAAGCTACGTTGGCGAAGGCTTTGTGGTGGCGCAGTTTTATGCCGAAGTCGAAGGCCATCCGGAAGACAGGTCGGTGAAACTGGCGCTGGAGGAGCTTGCGTTCTTCTCGCACGAGGTCACGGTATTGGGTGTCTATCCGGCCAATGCCTATCGGAAATCTGCCTGATTAGCGTATGTCCGGCAGCCTTGATCAGCCGGCGTCAAACCAGGTCTGGATCAGCCAGCGTGAAATCGAATCCCGGCGCGGCAGGCGGATATCGCCTTCCTTGGCGTCGAGCCATTCTTTCATGCCGCGGATATCGTCGCGGGTGAACCACTGGCAGTCACTCAACTCCTCGGTGTCGAACGTGATGTCGTAACTGGTCGCGAGGGCATGGAAGCCGAGCATCAGCGAGGATGGAAACGGCCACGGCTGCGATGCCAGATAGTCGACTTTGGTGGTCTCGATGCCGGATTCCTCGAACACTTCCCGGCTGACCGCCTGTTCCAGGGTCTCGCCCGGCTCGACGAAGCCGGCAAGGGTCGAATACATGCCGAACTGCCAGCGCGGATTGCGCCCGAGCAGGCAGGCACCGCCCGGTATATCCGTACGATGGACCAGCACGATGATCGCCGGGTCGGTTCTCGGAAAATGGCTGATTGCACAGTCCGGATTGCTGCATTGGCGTTCATGGCCACTGCGCCGTGATACCGTCGGTGCGCCGCAGACGCCACAAAAGCCGTGTCTTGCATGCCAGTAAATCATGCCGCGCGCGTGCGCCAGCAGATGCGCCTCGGTGGCCGGCAGAAACGGGCCGACACTGCGCAGATCGACGAATTCCGTGGCTCCGCCGGTCATCTCGACGATCTGTTCCGCCAGTGCGGCATCGACCGCAACGGCGAAAACCGGCTTGTGTTCGTCGGTGCCGAGCAGCACTTCCTGAAGACCGTTTTCCAGAATGTCGCGGGCAACCGCGCCCTCGAAGATCTGCGCCCGCTGTTCACCACCGACGACCAGGCTCTTTGCGCCGAACACCGGCACAACCCCGAAGCCAGCAGCCATGCGTTCCGCAAGCCACGCGGCCGGACGCCGCGACATGTTGTCACGGCGCAGCGACAGGGTTGTGTAGGTCAGGTTCAGGGACATGTCGGCAGGCATGGCGGAAACTTTACACAGCAAGGCGGGTCAGGCAACGCCACAACACGGGAATGAAGACACGTCCCAGCCTATAAAATCATGATTAACCATAAAATGCTGATAATGCCGCTGGACTCAACGATAAATTGAGGCTTTTTTAAACGTTCTTGGCCACACTGGTTCAGAGCGATGTTCCCGCACCCCTGGGTGCCGTTGCATTCCTGCAATCGGTAGGTGGAGAGAACGGTGGATAAAATGACAACTGATTTGTGCCGCACGCTGGGCCGGCATCTTCTGAACTGGGGCGCTGCCGCCGTTGCGGTGACGGCGCTTGCGGCGTGTGCGATGCCTTCCGGCGTCAGCACTTTTACCGCTTCCGAGTGTAAACAGATATCGAAACGCGCCGAAGCCAAGATCAACTGGGCGCGCGTGCCCGAGATTGAAATCCGTGCCCGCAACGGCGAGTACTCGCCGATGGTGACGCGGCTGCAGCAAGGCAGGCCCTATGTGCTGCGTATTCGAAATCGCGACGACAGCCTCAGGATTTTCCGGGCGCAGGACTTTTTTGAACGCAACGCCGTGATTGCGGTTGGTGTCGAAGGCGTCCGTTCGGAAGACACCTGCATTGCCGCGATTTCAATCCCGGCCCGGCAAAGCGCCGAGGTGCGCCTGGTGGCAGTGACCGACGGCACGTTCGAATTCGAAGACAATGCGCTGCTGTTGCCGTTCGCTTTTTCGGGCGGACCATCGGGTGCCATTGTCATCGATGAGCGCCGCGAGACCGCCGGCATTAACTGACGCATTAAGTTGAGTGCCGGGTCATTCTGCTGCTTTACGCATCGGCGGATTATGCTGCCGGTCTATGTAAGGAGACGCCAACCATCACCAGGGCGATTCCGGCCAGATCCCTGGCCGTCGGAATCTGTGTCAGTACCAGAGCGGCGATAATCGTCGCCGTTGCCGGCAGGATCGCCAACAGCAGGGCAAACGATGCGCGCGACAACCTCGACATGGCGAACTGGTCACAGACGTAGGGGATGACCGACGAGCAGATACCGACGCCGATGCCGGCGAGGACCAGTTCCAAGGAGCTGAATGCACCTGCCGCCTGAACAAGTCCGACCGGCATCAGAAAGATCAGGGCGATGGACATGGCCGCGCCCAGACGTTCAACCCCTTCGCCGGCACCCTGCGCGGCGGCCTTGTGGCCAAGCAAGATATAGCCCACGAACAGCGCCGCATTCAGCGCCGACCAGAACAGCCCCAGCGGATCGGTCGACCATTTGACATCGATCAGCACAAACACGCCGATGACGGCCAGCGCCAAAGCCGCCAGATTGCGCCGGGTCCTGAGGCCATAAAGAGCAATGCCGATGGTGCCGATGAATTCCATCGCCGCGACCAGGCTCATCGGCAGGCGTTCCAGCGCCAGATAAAACGATGTGTTCATGACCGCCAGACAGACGCCCAGACCCAATAGCAAGGCCCGGCCCCGCCAATCAGCCTTATGCCAGGTACGCCACGGACGAGTGAACGGGACAAAAATCAGTGCTGCCGAAGTTATCCGAAACCAGGCAACCCCCAGCACGCCTATCGCTGGAAACAACAGCACGGCAAACGATGGGCCGAGGTAATGAAAAACGGCACTGACGCCGAACCAGAGATGCGGCGGGGCTGCACGGGCGAGCTTGTCTGCTGTGAGAAAAGAAGGGACTGCCGGGTCATTCATATTTTTTAGAATATACAAAATATATCATTATATATATGGATTTAATGATATATAATGTGAAATTAACTGAATAATCGAAGTTAAAACTTATGAAATACATTCGATATAAAAATGGCGATATAGACGACGTTGACGCGCAATTGCTGGCAGCACTGAGCACTAACGGAAGAATTTCCAACGCCGGGCTAGGGCGGCTTGTGAAGCTTTCAGCACCCACTGTTGCCGAGCGCCTGAGACGGCTGGAGGAAACCGGCGTTATCGAAGGTTATACGGCGACGATCAATCCGGCTGCTTTGGGGTATGCGATTTCGGCATGGGTGCGGATCAAGCCGATTCCCGGGCAGTTGCAGAAAGTCATCGAGATCGTTCAGTCCTTGCCCGAAATTGAAAGCTGTGACCGGGTCACCGGCGAAGATTGCTTTGTTGTTTTGCTGCACGCGATATCGATTAGGGATATGGAACGGATCATTGACAGGATACTTCCCTTTGCCACCACCAACACCTCGATTATCCAGTCTTCTCCGCTCAAGCGCCGGTTGCTGCCGCTTAAGGTCCGGTCCTCATGATCGCCGCCGATGATCTGATCGATTTCCTGGGGCTGTCGCCGCTCCCCTGGGAAGGGGGCTGGTACCGCGAGACATGGCGTGCGCAGGTGACGATTCCAGGGGACGCCCTGCCTGACGATTACAGCGGCCCCCGTTCCGCCGGCACGGCGATCTATTATCTGCTGACGCCGGATACGGTCTCGAAGTTGCACCGGCTGCCGTCAGACGAGACGTTTCATTTTTATCTGGGTGATCCGGTTGAAATGCTTTTGCTGCATCCGGGCGGGCCGGGACGGGAGGGTATGGGCGAGACGATCATCTTTGGCCACGACCTGATGGCTGGTGAGCGGGTGCAGTTTACGGTTCCGGGACACAGCTGGATGGGCGCGCGATTGCGGACCGGCGGGACATGCGGTTATGCCCTGATGGGGACCACCGTTGCACCGGGTTTCGACTTTGACGATCTGGAAATGGCCGATGGCAGGGATATCATCCCGGCCTACCCGGAACACGCGGCCCTGATCGCGGCACTGAGCTGACGGGGCGGGCGCTAATCCATTGAAGCGGCGGCAATAACGGAAAACCCGGATTTCTTTGCCATTCAGGGCTTTCGGCATCAAGGATCGGTTGTTATATTCCGGCTGGGAGATCGGCCCGGACGGGCTTCTCGCCAACCCGGTCAGGTCCGGAAGGAAGCAGCCGTAACGAGTTTCGGCCCGGGTCGGTGTCCGGTCTCCCACTTCAATCTCAGCCCGGACGGATTAAATGAACGACAGCCCCGCCCTTGAAACCGCCGAAGCATCCGTCGCCGGCGAATATCAGGTGCTGGCCCGCAAGTACCGTCCGTCGACGTTTTCCGGCCTGATCGGTCAGGATGCTATGGTCAGAACCCTGACCAATGCGTTTGCCTCGAACCGGCTGCATCATGCGTTCGTCATGACCGGGGTGCGCGGCGTCGGCAAGACATCGACGGCCCGGATCATCGCCCGGGCGCTCAACTGTATCGGTCCGGACGGCACCGGTGGTCCAACCACCGAGCCGTGCGGCGTCTGCGAGAATTGCATTGCCATTGCCGGTGACCGCCATGTCGACGTGCTGGAAATGGACGCGGCATCGAATACCGGCGTCGAAAACATGCGCGAGCTGATTGACGGGGTCCGCTACCGGCCATCGTCGGCACGTTACAAGGTCTACATTATTGACGAAGTGCACATGCTCTCGAAAAGCGCCTTCAATGCGCTTCTGAAAACCCTCGAAGAGCCGCCCGAACATGTGATCTTTATCTTTGCCACGACGGAAATCCGCAAGGTGCCGATCACCGTGCTGTCGCGCTGCCAGCGGTTCGATCTGCGCCGTGTCCCGGCCGAAGCGCTGGTCACGCACTTTGCCGAAATCTGCAAGAAGGAAGGCCGGGAAATTACCGACGGGGCGTTGCATATCATCGCCCGCGCCGCCGACGGCTCCGTGCGCGACGGTCTCAGCTTGCTTGATCAGGCGATTGCCCACGCAGACGGGGCAATCGGTGAAGACCGGGTCCGCAGCATGCTCGGGCTTGCCGATCGAACCCGCACCTTCGGGTTGCTGGAGTCGGTGCTGCAGGGTGCGATTGCGCCGGCCCTGGACGAGCTGCAGGCACAATACAGGGACGGTGCCGATCCGGCCTCGATCATCGAGGATATGCTTGATCTCGTCCACTGGCTGACCCGCGTCAAAATCCTGCCGGAAAGTGCCGATGCACCCGAAGTGCCGGAAAACGAACGCACCAAAGGCAAGGCATTGAGCACAACGCTGCGCATGCCGGTGCTGACCCGGGCCTGGCAACTGCTGTTGAAGGGGCTGGGCGAGGTCAATATCGCGCCTTCGCCATTGGCAGCGGCGGAAATGGTTCTGGTCCGGCTGGCCTATGCCGCCGAGCTGCCGACACCGGGCGATGCGGTCAAGGCGCTGCACGATACAGACGGCGATGCCGGTAGCGCGTCGGGCCA
This sequence comes from Rhodospirillales bacterium, assembly GCA_040877275.1. GTDB lineage: Bacteria > Pseudomonadota > Alphaproteobacteria > Rhodospirillales > Casp-alpha2 > UBA4479. Next base: position 8,164 of record JBBDOA010000104.1, read on the forward strand.
GACAACATCACAGACAACATCGCAGACATCACCGTCGGCAGGACCGGGCGCAACGCAGGCCAGGGCGCACACCAGCTCCAGCGCCGCGCGCGCACAGCCGCAATCAGCACCGGAGCAGCAGCCGGCCAGCCATGCGGCGCTGCAGCCCGGACCGGAAACCCGGGCCTTTGCAAATTTCGAGGCCGTTGCCGCCCTGGCCAATGAACTGCGCGAAGGCCTGCTGGCGTCGTTTCTGGAAAACAAGGTGCGCATCGTTTCGTTTGAGACCGGCCGCATCGAATTCAGTGCCGACGGCGGGGCTGACCGTGAGACGGTGCAGAAACTGAAGAGCTTTCTTGAAGAGCATTCAGCCAGGCCGTGGTCCGTGGCGGTGACGCGTGAAGGGGGCGGCCCGACACTTGCGGAAATCAATGCCCGCGAGGCGGCGAGCGCACGCATGGCGGCCGGTCAGCATCCTCTGGTCAAGGCGGTGCTGAATACATTTCCCGGCGCCAGCGTAGACGAAGTGCGCCAGGTCGCCCGCACTGCGCCGACAGTGCCCGAAAACGCGCCGATAGATTTCGACACGGTTTCTGATGAGGATGATATTTGACTGTCGATAATGACAATAATGCCGTCGCACAGCCGGATTTCTATCGGATAGAACCCAACGCAATGCGCATCACCGAGCTTTGTGATGCGCTCGCTGTCTGGCGGTCGAAATCCCGGGATGATGTCCTGCCGGTATGGGGTGATCTGGATTTTCTCGATTTCGATGTCCGCATCCTGCCCAGGATGATTCTGCTCGATGTGGATTTGGCGCCGGGTTACGGGACTTATCGATTCTGGGGCACCCGGGTCGCCAGCTTCAACGGGGTTGACATGACCGGACGCCGGGTTGATGGGCTGGCCCCCGAACGTCACGCCCGCTACTCCGAACAGCAATACCGATGGGTCGTTGATCATGCGAGACCGGCCCTGTTCGTGGCCTGTCTGGGCGAAAAGTCCTGGGACCGAAAATACGAGGCTGTGTTGCGGATGCCGTGCCGCTCGGCACCGGACAGGGCCGTGGACCGCGTGCTTTCGGTTGGTTATTACGACGATGTACCGCAGACCATCGAAAACTTCGTCGATGCGGATATTGATCTCTACAATTATTTCGATCAGGAAGCGTGAAGCGGCGCAGCGGCAGCGCCGGTCAGCTTATTCCAGCATGAAGCTGTTGCCCGAGGCTTCGCCCCAGGCGTCCATGTAATCGCCAAGATACGGGCGCGCATCTTTTTCGGTATTGATGAAATTGACCAGATCGGCAACAGATGCGTTGTATCCGGCCTTGTTCAAGGTTCCCGTGTGCAATTGCCAGCGCAGATAGACAAGATACGTGTTCAGAACATCCGTTTCACAGTAATTGCGGACCGCGTCGATTTTACCCTGATCAACCATTTCGGCGACCATGGAGCCATCGACGCCGAATTTGCCGGCGAACCCGAAGGCGGCACAGACCTCGTTCAGCTTGATCCGTGCCGAGGCACCGAAATCGGACAGCACGTCAAGCAGGTCGCAATGCCAGTCTGTGGCAAAGCGATAGCCGTAGCTGTTCCACTTGTCGCCTGATTTATGCAGCCAGGGTGACGAGATGCCATGCACCATGGCCCGGTATTTGAGCACCGGCAGATCGAAGGTGCGACCGTTGAAGCTGACCAGCCGGGGTTTCTGGCGTTCAAGATAGGTAAAAAAGCCCTGCAAAAGCCGGGCTTCGTCATAGTCGGCCTCGCCGCCGGAACGCAGATCGCGCAGGATATAGCCTTCCCGTGCGCCGTCGCGTTCGATTTCCGCTTCCAGAAACGAAATCGCCACAACCTTGTGGAACGGCTGGCGTGGGAAGCTGTTCTTTCCGTCGGTGATATCCAGGTGGTATTGCTCGATGGCGGCGCGGCGCACCAGGGGATCGGGCGATGTTTCCCCGGTCAGGTTCGGCGCGGCGTCCGTATCAGGGACCGTTTCGATGTCGAAGACGAACAGGTTTTGATGCAGCATGACAGATGTTATACAGGGCTTTGCCAAGGATTCCCAGAAAAGCGATGGAGCAACACTGCCAATGACAAATCTCGGCCAGATGATGAAGCAGGCACAGCAGATCCAGCAGAAGATGACGGATATGCAAGCCGAACTCGAAGCGATGGAAATCGTCGGAAAATCCGCGGGCGGCATGTGCCAGGTCACGCTGACCGGCAAGGGGCTCGCGAAAAAGGTTCTGATCGATCCCTCGCTGGTCAATCCGGATGATGCCGAAGTTCTTGAAGACCTGATTGTCGCGGCGATCAATGACGCGCGCGTCAAAACGGACGAGGCGACGCGCGAGAAGATGCAGGAAATCACCGGCGGGCTGTCGCTGCCGCCCGGCATGCAACTGCCGTTCTGAGAGCAGCATGGCCGAACACGAGATAGAACGTCTGGTGCAGCTTCTGGCAAAGTTGCCGGGACTCGGCCCGCGCTCTGCCAGACGCGCCGTGCTGCAATTGCTGAAACGCCGCGAATCCCTGTTACAGCCGCTGGCGGCGGCGCTGGCCGATGCCGGCGACAGGGTCCGGTCCTGCTCGATCTGCGGCAACCTCGATACCCGTGATCCGTGCGCCATCTGTACGGATCCGAGACGCGACGGCGCGGTCATCTGCGTGGTCGAGGACGTCGCTGATTTATGGGCGCTGGAGCGGACCGCGAGCTTCAAGGGACGCTATCATGTGCTGGGCGGCACGCTGTCGGCACTGGACGGTATCGGCCCTGACGATCTGAGCATCCCGGCGCTGATTGCCCGGACCGGGAATGCGCCGACGACAGAGGTTATTCTGGCGACCAGCGCCACTGTTGATGGTCAGACCACAGCGCACTACATCGCCGACCGTCTGCATGAAAAGGGCATCAGGGTTTCCGGTCTGGCGCACGGCGTGCCGGTCGGCGGCGAGCTGGATTATCTCGACGACGGCACAATCTCGGCGGCGCTCAGGGACAGAAGGCCGGTTTAGCCCGCTTATTCGGTCAGACCCGCTTATTCAGTCAGAAAGGTCAGCAGTACAAAGCGTTCGCCGGTGGTTACCGGCATCACTTCATGCAGCATCGAACATGAAAATATAACCGCACCACCGGCCGGTGGCTGATACAGCTCGTTGCCGTATTCCGGAAAGCGCAGGTCGCCGCCTTCATAGGCACCGGCATTCAGATTGATGGTGACAGCAAATTTACGATGTTTGACGCTCGGGTTGCAGTCGTCGCGATGGACATGAAAAAATCCCTGATCTTCGGCCTTGTAGCAACCGATGCGGAAGGCCTCGATCTTCCAGTTTTCGAAATGATAAATCTTTGATACTTCAGGCACCATTCTGGGCATCAGGCGGTTGATGATGCGGTTGTACGTTTCGAGGTCGTTGACGACATAATCCTCGCGCCGTTTGAACGCCGCATTCACGCCACGGGTTTCGGATGCGGTTGCACCCAGCGCAATCTGACCCTGATGCTTTTCGCCGTCACGCCACAGGCCGATCAGCCAGTCGCAATCCTGCTGTTCAAGAACACGCGGGATGATCAGCACCGGTGCCGCCCTTGTGATGATTTCTTCCGTGCTGTCGTGGGCTGCGACGCGAACATGCTCCTTGACCCAGGGTACCAGATTATCACCGATTTCATCGAGATTGATCATGCCGGCGATGCGCTGGTTGGGATCAAGCACATAGACCGATGGCACCGGCACATCCGACATTGTGGCAAGGGCGGTCGTGATTTCACCTGCGGTGTCGGCGACGGTCTGGTGCGGCCAGTCAGCCGCCTGTTTGATGTCCAGAACCTGTTCAGGCGTGCCGTTCACGAAGGTGACGATCTGCGCCTGTTCGGTATCAAAATCGACGGCGGCAGCAATTTTTTGGGCATTCTTCTTCAGGCAGGCATCGCCAAGAAAGACCATCACGGTCGGCTGGCCCTTGACGTCCGAATACAGATCGAACAATCCACCTTCACAGTCAGGGCTGCTGAATATCGGTGTATGATCGCCAATCTCCAGGCTGCGATGCGCCCGGGATTCTCCTCCCTCAGACATTGCTCCCCCAAAGAGCCAACACGAACGGCTTGAAAAATTTCGTTATAAAAGAAACAAGGCTAACCGATGCGGCACATATTAGCTATCTATAATGCAAGCGGGTTGAATCTCACATGGAAGAAAAACCTCTGCGTTTGTCGATGCCCTGGCCTGTTGGCGATAACGTGCACCCTGGCATGTCTTATTTTTCTCCTTCTGGTCCCACTCCTTCCGGTTTCACATAATCCTCATCGCCGAGCGCCTTGATGATGGCGCCCGCTGCCGTCAGTGTCTCGGCCACACCATCATTGAAATTGCAGCCGACGAAAGTGGCCTTGTCGACGATTACGTCCGTCAGCGTCGCGCCGCGCAGATCGGCTTCCTTGAGGAACGCACCGGAAAAATTCGCCTCATTGAGAATGGCAGCGGACAGGTTGGTGCGCCAGCGTTGTCCGGTCGTCTCTCCTTGCTTGTTGCGGACCTCGATCGGACGAAAATTGGCACCGCGAAAATCCGCTTTTTTCAGAACACATTTATGAAAGTTTGCAGCATCGAGATCGGCATTTTTGAAGTTCGTGCCGCTCAATTGAGATTCCTGAAAAAAGGTAAAGAGGCAGATGGTATCGCTGAGATTGCAGCCCTGCAGATTGGAATCCCTGAGACTCATGCCGCTGAGATTGACGCCACGCAGATTGACCTCGGCCAGGTCAACGCCTTCAAGGTTGGCCGGGCTGCCGTCTTCACCGTTTGTCCGTATCCATTTGTGGTGCTTGACCATCTTGTTGCGAATCGGCAGCTCCAGATGCGACAGCGTCTCGGGGACGATCACATTTTCGATGCTGGCGTGCTGCATGTTCGTCGCATTGAGAATGGCACCGCGCATGTTGGCATCGTCGAGGCAGGCCGACGACAGGTCCGCTTCGCTGAGATTGGCTTCGCCGAGATTGGCACCCTTGAGGGATGCGCCACCAAGTTTTGCCTTGGTCAGGTTGGTTTTCGACATATTGGCGTTATCAAAATTTGCCGATTGCATATCGGCCGATTGCAGATCGGCACTTTTCATGCTGGCGTTGACGAGATTGGCCTCGGCAATACTTTCCTTCAGCTCATCGGCACGCCCCTTGTCTTCTTTGGACAGCGCTGCGCCCTGCAACTTCCATGTGATCTCGGCGACCTGGCCGGCGCGCAGGTCCACTTCGACCATCGAGGCATGTTCAAGATTGGCGTTGGTCAGTCTGGCACCCCGCATGTCGGCACGATCAAAACGGGCATGGGACAGATCGGCACCGGTGAAATTGCAGCCATACAGATCAGCACCGCGAAAATCCGCCTCGGAAAAAAACCCGCCGGAAAAATCACACCCGGTCAGTACTGCCTCACGCAGATTGACCTTGTTCAGTTTCAGTCCCCTGAGTTCCTTCATGCGGATATCGGCGCGTTTGCCGCCGTCAAGGCCGCTGATGTATTTGAGATGCCCCTGCAGGGCAAGCTTCAGGGTTTTCAGATCAAAACTCATTCGACGGCCTTGTCGGGCAATGTGCCGGTCGCCGGGGCCAGCAGCTTGTCGGGAGACTCAGTGCCATCGCCCAGTTGCAGGGCTTCGATGCGGGCCCCGCGCTTGGTGACTTTTTCCGTCGAGATGCTGATATCGCGGATGTCGCGGTGGGCCTGATCGAAATGCGTCTGCAATTTGCCGACCCGGTCATCGAGACGACTGACGTCTTCCAGCATCTTGCGGACCTCGGTCTGGATGACATCGGCCTGTTCGCGCATGTGGACATCGCGGAGGATGGCGCGAACCGTATTCAGCGTCGCCATCAGGGTTGTCGGCGAGACGATCCAGACGCGGCGGCGGAAGCCTTCCTCGACGACGTTTCTGAAATTGGCATGCAGTTCAGCGTAGACCGCTTCGGAGGGCAGGAACATCAACGCGCTTTCCGAAGTTTCGCCGGGCAGGATATAGCGCTCGGCGATGTCCTTGATATGCTTGATGACGGCGGCAGAAAAGGCACGTCCGGCCTGAACCTTGTCGGTGTCGGTTTCGGCATTTCGGAGTGTTGCATAACTTTCCAGCGGGAATTTGCTGTCGATGGCGATCGGCCCCGGCGGATTGGGTAATTTCAACAGGCAGTCGGCGCGTTTGCCGTTGCTGAGTGTCACCTGAAATTCATAGGCCGATGCCGGCAGGGCCGATGTGATGAGGTCGTTCAGCTGAATCTCACCGAAAGCGCCCCGGGCCTGCTTGTTGGACAGGATATCTTGCAGGCTGACCATCTGTACCGACAGATCGGTGATGTTTTTTTGTGCATTGTCGATCAGTGCCAGACGCTCATGCAGCACCTTGAGGGTTTCACCCGTCTTTGCCGTCTGCTCACTCAAACCATCACCCAGACGTTTCGCGAGACTGTCGAGACGCTGATTGGAATCCGCCTGTGCCTGTTCCATCCGCCCGGCCAGGCTGGTCTGTGCGTTGGCCAGATTCTGCGAAATCTCGGCCAGTTGTTGTAACCTGACCGCCTGTTCGGCCCGAGCCCGGGCCCCACTGTTCATGGCAACGATAACGGCGATCAGAACAATCCCGAGTCCGGCCAAAACCATCACGGTCTGGATGTCGACTTGCACGCTGCCTCTCTTTCGTCAAAATCTTTCGGCAATGCTTGCATGAGCAGCGGCCAGGACGCAAACCTCCGATGCCGGAACACTGAACAGAGGATTCGATCATGACCCAACGCTTCGCCCCGATGCTCGTAGTTTTGCTGACAGGCCTGATCCCGGTGCAGGCGGTTGGCGCACAGGAAGCGCCGACAGCGGCGCTCAGGCTGACGATTTATGGCAATGGCCTGACCCTTGTCGATGAAGCCCGCACCCTGCCTGCGGGCTTGGACAAGACCGTGCGGCTGGACCGGGTCGGGCCGATGATGATTGCTGACAGTGTCCGTGTGGCGCTGACAGACGGTCCGGAAGTGCGCGAAATCGCTCTCGATTCGGATATTCTAACGGCGCAAACCCTGCTTGAACGGGCGCTCGGCAAAACCGTCACGCTGGTCAGGACCAATCCGGCGACCGGCCAGGAAACCGCAGAAGATGCCACGGTTCTGAGTGTCGCCGGCGGGTTGGTGCTGCAAGTAGGCGAGCGGATCGAAACCAATCCGCCCGGACGGATCGTCTTCGAGCGGGTGCCGGACGATCTGCATGCCACTCCGACCCTGTCGCTGACGCTGGCCGAGCCGCTCGAGCAGCCGACGGCAGCCAGACTGGCGTATCTGACCAATGGCCTTGCCTGGAACGCCGTCTATACGGCGGTCTTCAATGCAGCCCACGACAGCCTTGATCTGAGCGGCTGGGCAAAGATCGAGAACAATGCCGGTGTCGATTTCGGCCCGGCGCTGGTCTCGCTGGTTGCCGGCGATGTCGCCCGCGAGACGCAGGCACCGCAGGGCAAGATCCTGATGCGGGCGGAAGCAATGTCGTCAGCGGATGCGTTCAACGTGTCAGCCAGCACGCTTTCCGCGTTTCACATGTACGCCCTGCCGGAAACGGTCACGCTCCGCGACAAGGAAACCCGCCAACTCAGACTGATGGGTATGGATGGTGTGGTCTCAAGGAGGGTCCTTGAATTCAGAAGCGGCGCACCGGTGTTCGGGGCCCTGCGCGGCACCGCAGAGCCGGAACCGGCCAGACAAAAGATCGTGATCATCAATGATGTTGCCAGCCATCTCGGGCTGCCGCTGCCGGCCGGTCTGCTCAGGGCCTATGTCCGCGACGACAAGGGGGTGTTGCGTTTCATCGGCGAGGACAGGATCGGCAATACCGCAACAGGCCAGGAGCTGACGCTTGATCTCGGCACTGCCTTTGATGTGACGGTTCAACGCAAGCAGATCGATTTCAAGCAGATCGGCGAGCGGTTAAGCGAAACGGCGTTCACCCTGACGCTCAGAAACGGTGGGTCGGCGCCTGCCGAGGTCCGTGTCATCGAGGATATTGCCGGTGATTGGGAAATCCTTTCGGAAACCCACATGCACAAACGCGACGGTATCACCGCCGCGTGGGCGATCACGGTGCCGGCTGCGGGCACCGTCGATCTGAGCTACAGGGTCAGGGTCCGGCGCTAGAAAAACAGGCCGGCGACGGCACCGGTCAGGCAGGTCGCCAGCGTGCCGGAAATGATGGTACGCCCGCCAAGGGCGATGATTTCTGTCCGCCGTTCCGGACACATGGTCACAAGGCCGCCGATCATGATGCCGAGGCTGCCGAAGTTGGCGAAGCCGCACAGCGCATAGGTCATGATCAGCCGGCTGCGGGGTGACAGGGCTTCATCGGAAAGTGCGGCCATCTGCAGATAGGCCAGAAACTCGTTGAGTACGGTCTTGATCCCCATCAGGGACCCGGCCTGCATCGCTTCGGCCCAGGGTACACCCATGGCAAACGTGACCGGTGCCATGATCCAGCCCAGTATCCGTTCCAGCGTCAGGCTCTGGCCATAAACGTCTGGCAGCACCCCGAGCGCAGCGTTGAACAGGGCGACAAGGGCGACGGCGACGACCAGCATGGCGACGACGTTGATCAGCAACCCGACACCTTCCATGGTGCCGCGCGTGATGGCGGCCATGGCGTTGCCGTCATCGGCGATCTCGAGGCTGCCGGGCGTTGCCGGGCCTGACGGCACCATCAGGGTGGCGATGGTGATGGCTGCCGGTGCGCTGAGGATCGATGCCGTCAGGATATGCCCCAAAGCACCTGGCACGGCGGTGCCGAGAATGCCGGCGTACAGCACCATGACGGTTCCGGCGACGGTTGCCATGCCGGCGGTCATCAGCACGAACAACTCGCCACGCCCCATGTTTTTCAGATAAGGGCGGACCAGCAGCGGGCTCTCAACCATGCCGACGAAGACGTTGGCGGCGACGCCGATGCCCAGTGCGCCGCCGATGCCAAAAACCCGTTCGAGCAGCCAGGCCGCGCCCCTGACGGCCAGCGGCAATATCCGCCAGTGAAACAATAACGCTGACAGCGCGCTGACGATGAGAATAAGCGGCAAAGCCTGAAATGCCAGATTGAAGGATGTGCCGACGCCGCTGCTGGCAAACGGCAGGGTATCGCCGCCGATATAGCCGAACACGAATGCGGTGCCGGCGCGAGTCGCGTCCATCAACGCCATGACGACGCCGTTCAGGGTCAGGAAAGCCTGTTTCAGGGCAGGAACGCCGAGCAACAGGGCGGCCAGTGCCAACTGCACACCAAGCCCGATCAGCACGGCCCTGATATTGGCGGCACGGCGGTTTTCACTGAGCATCCAGGCGACCAGCGGGAACGCCACGATGCCGATCAGACCTTGCCACATGGTTCATGACCTTTTGTGTTTTGCCGGTAAATGAGTGTGGTTTCTTGACGTTCCGATGCCAAGATCATATTTCCAAGTCAGGACTCACCGTCATGTGGATTTGAATATGGCCGTTTTGCCGATCATCGTTGCCCCGGACCCGCGTCTGAAAATCAAGGCCAGGCCGGTTGACGCGGTCGATGCCGATGTACGCAAGCTGATGGATGACATGCTGGACAGCATGTACGCGGCTAACGGTATCGGTCTGGCAGCACCACAGGTCGGCGATGCGCGCCGTGTCATTGTTGTCGACGTGTCCAGAGACACGGATGCGCGGAAACCGATGTTTCTCGCCAACCCGCAGATCATCGGCATGGCCCCGGAAGATCGTCCGCACGAAGAAGGCTGCCTGTCCCTGCCCGAGCATTATGCCGAAGTCATTCGCCCCGACTGGGTCCGTGTGCGCTATCTGGACCGGGATAATGAAATCCGTGAGATTAATGCCGAAGGTATTTTATCGACCTGTATCCAGCACGAAATCGATCATCTTGATGGCGTGCTGTTCGTTGATCATGTCTCGGCACTGAAACGGAACATGATCCTGCGCAAGCTGCAAAAGGCGAAAAAGCTCGCCCAGACAAGCGCGTGACGGGCGCGTGACGGGCGCGTGAGCAACTCATCCCCCCTCAGGCTGGCGTTCATGGGCAGTCCTGAATTTTCCCTGCCGTGTCTGACCGCCCTGATTGAGCGGGGGCATGATATCGTGCGGGTCTATGCGCAGCCGCCGAAGCCGGCCGGACGCGGACAGCGCGAGCGGATGTGTCCGGTGCATGCGGCGGCGACAGAGCGCGGGATCGAGGTCCTGACACCAAAAACACTGCGCGATGCGGATCAACAGGCATCGTTTGCCGCGTTCGATCTCGATGCTGCGGTTGTCGTCGCCTACGGCCTGATCCTGCCGAAGGACATTCTGGACGCGCCCAGGCTCGGCTGTCTCAACGTGCATGCATCGATCCTGCCGAGATGGCGCGGCGCGGCACCGATCCAGCGTGCCATCATCGCCGGTGATGCGGAAACCGGTGTCGGCATCATGAAGATGGATGAAGGACTGGATACCGGCGGCGTTCTCGCCGAACAGCGCACGCCGATTGCGCCTGACGAGACCGCAGCCACGCTGCATGACCGGCTGTCGATGATGGGGGCCGGGTTGCTGGTGGACACGCTTGAGCGGTATGCCTCGGGTGCGCTGTCTGCGCTTCCACAATCACCGGATGGCGTCACTTACGCTGAGAAACTGGATCGCCGTGAGGGCAGGCTTGATTTCACCAAACCGGCAACGACGCTGGAGCGGGAAATCCGCGCCCTCAATCCGTGGCCCGGCACGTGGGTCGATATTGACGGTGAGCGGGTCAAGATCGCTGCCGCCCGGATTGTGGAGGGTGTCAATGACAAGCCGGGTACGGTCGTTGATGATCAACTGACGATAGCCTGCGCCAGCGGCGCGATCAGGCCGCTCAGGCTGCAACGGCCGGGCAAGGGGATGATGGACGCCGGGGATTTCCTGCGGGGCTTTCCGGTACCCATAGGCCGGATTCTCGGCCCATAAACATCTTATTCAACTTCTTACGCAGACGGCACCACCACAGGGCGGCTCTCATCGGGGTTATGGATTTTTTCCATACCCTGGCGCATGTGCGTCATGATGAACTCGGCGCGCTTCTGCGGTCCTCCCACGGTTCGCTTCGGAAACAGGCTGTGCCAGGAATCCATCTTGACGCTGAGTGAACACAAAACGCCGCCCAGCGTGACATGGTGGCTTTTGATGGTTTTCTGTAACTTGCGGAATTTTTCTTCGGAAATGTCGTCCCACATATCCTTGGTGCCGGCCTCGAAACTGTCGAAGCGGTTGCGAATCTGTCCGGCCAGCTTGCTGATTTTGGTGTCCATCATGTTGATGGTTTTCTGCAAACTCTGATCGTGTTTCAGACTGTAGTTCTTGCGCAGCTCGGGCAGCGAATCGAGAAAATCATTGGTGATCGGCGAAATGGAGTCCAGACACTTCCGGTAATAGGACAGCGACAGGAAAATATCGCCGTAATCCTCGATGAACGATGGCACTTCTTCCGGCTTGATGCCGAGTTTCTCGGCCATCATCTTGAGCTTTTCCAGCGCCATCTTGATGTCGGGGTCGCGGAACAGGCCAACCACATCTTCGAACGTCTCGATCTTGACGCTGTCGTCTTTCCCGTAGATCTGCATGATCAGCGGCCGCGTGAAATCGGTCATATAGGCCGTCAGTTCTCTGTTCATCTCCGGCGTCAGTTTCAGGGCCTCGTTGTCATTGACGACGATACCGAGCTGGCGCAAGGCAACACGGAGCGAAAAGACGTCATAACTGGGTAGTGCCGCGACCTGGCGCAGGATGATCATATCGGGGTGATTATTGCCGTCTTTCCAGTCAAATTCATTGGGCAGGTCACGCACATCAAGCTGGCCGCTGCCGGCGTTGGCATCCTGAAACAGTTCAATGACGCTGGTCAGGCCGGCATTCTTGATCATCCGCGCACGCTTGAGCCCCGGCGTCTGCAGGGGCAGAATCTCCAACGGCAGGACATGGAGCGAATCCCGATCATTCTTTATCAGCAGGGATTCGGGCGCGTCGTCGGACATGCAGCAACCTCGGGTGTTTGACAATTCTGTGGTGGTATCAGAAGAACTTTCGCACCAATTCGCAGTAATTTGGAGTCCATATGGAACTTCTGCGGAATAAAGTGAGGAAAGCCTTCAATGCCCCGCTATAAGCTGACCATCGAATATGATGGCGGATCGTTTTTTGGCTGGCAACGGCAGAGCGAGGAACCGACCGTACAGGCGGTGCTGGAGCAGGCGGCTTTCAGCCTTTCCGGGACCGAAACCCTTGTTCAGGGCGCCGGGCGGACCGATTCCGGTGTGCATGCCCTGGCCCAGGTGGCGCACCTTGATCTGCAAAAGGACTATCCGGCCGATACCGTGCGCGACGCGCTTAATCACCATGTTCGCCCGCATCCGGTCAGTGTGCTGGCCGCAGAAATTGTCCCGGACGATTTTCATGCCCGGTTTTCGGCAACCGGCAGGGCATATTTATACCGTATCTTGAACCGTCGCGCGCCGCCGGCCATTGATCAGGGCCGGGTCTGGTGGGTGGCAACGCCGCTGGATGCAGAAATGATGCATGAAGCGGCGCAGGGCCTGCTCGGCCGGCACGATTTCTCAACCTTCAGGGCCGCCGACTGTCAGGCCAAATCGCCGGTCAAGACTCTGGACAGGCTTGATGTATCCAGAGTCGGAGAGGAAATTCACGTGGTCTGTGAAGCGCGGTCGTTCCTGTACCATCAGGTGCGTAATTTTGTCGGGACCCTGCACCTGGTCGGCCAGGGCAAGTGGCAACCGGCGGATGTCGTCACGGCGCTGGCAAAGTGTGATCGTGCCCAGGGCGGCCCGACGGCACCGGCGGCGGGGCTGTATCTGACCCGGGTGCGTTATGATGACCAGACCCAATTGCTGTGATAGGCTAAGCCATGGATAAAATTCCCCTCACGGTTTCGGATCAGGGCAGAGCGAGGCGGCCTGCCGAGGTGAAAACGCCGCTTTCCGGCTATCTGGCGGCGGGCTTCGGCCTGTTGGGTATCTTCGGGCCGGCTGTCATTTTCACACCGCTCGGCCTGCTGTTTTCGCTGATTGCATTGATCAGGGGACAGGGAACGTGGGGTTTTATCGGTCTGATGCTGACCATCGGCGGCATCCTCGGCTCGCCGATCCTGATGGGGCTGATCGGGGTCGGTGCGCTTTATGTTACCTTTGACTGGCAGGAAATGCTGAAGCCGCTGTACGAGCTGTTCGGTGGTGGCGTCGATATCTGAACGCTTCAGCGCACGTTTGGCATAATTCCCATCGTCGATCCGCGCTGGCCTGCCTGCAGAGGCCTGGCCGCTGGTCATTCCTTGATTTTCCGCCTCAAACCGGGATATATACCGCCATACCCCAACTATTGACGGTCTGACTGTCGGCCGGCCGAAGAGGCTCGCAAGTCGCATGAGTATATTGTTCGAGGAACTGGATTATCGGCCTACGCCGATTGGCGAATTGAGCCTCCGGCGGCGGCGCGAGCTGACGCTTGATGTCGATGTCTTCGAGATCAAGCTCGGCGAGGAATATCTTATGTCGAGCCTGTTCACGGCATCGGAGATCGCGCTGGCGCGGCTCGGAATAGAGGCCCTGCCGGAGGGTTCCGGGCTTGATATCGTCGTCGGCGGGCTCGGGCTCGGTTACACCGCCCAGGCGGTTCTTGAACACGACAGGGTCGGCTCGCTGATTGTCGTCGAAATGCTGGACGCGGTCATCGATTGGCATAGGGCCGGGCTGTTGCCACTCGGAAAACAAATCGCCACAGATCCGCGTTGCCGGCTGGTGCTGAGCGACTTTTTTGCCATGGCCCGTGGCGAAGCCGGATTTGATCCGGACGCGCCGGG
>JBBDOA010000105.1:0-21998 GCA_040877275.1 Rhodospirillales bacterium
ATGCGATCGAGGATCTGATCGGCAATGTCGGCTTTCCCGGCATGGTGTGGCTGCTGTTGAAGGGTGAATTGCCGAGCGAGGGACAGGAAAAACTGTTCGGCTACGCGCTCACCGCCGGTGTTGATCACGGGCCGCAGGCCCCTTCCATCGCCATTGCCAGAATGGCCGCGACGTGCGGTGTCGGCCTCAACAACGCCATGGCCTCGGCGCTCAATGTGCTGGGCGATGTGCACGGCGGGGCCGGTGAACAGGCGGTCGAGATATATCTGGATATTGAAGCCGATCTGGAAACACACGATGGTGATGTGCGGATGACGGTGGCGCATTACCTTGATGCGTTTTTTGAGGAAGACGGCAAGTATGTTCCGGGCTTCGGGCATCGCTTCCACAAAATTGATCCCCGGACCAACCGGCTCATGGACCTGATCGTGGCGGCGGAAAAGGACGGCGTTGTTTCCGGCCAGATACGCATCATCGCCCAGGAACTGGAACGCCAGATCAGTGCCCGCAAGGAACGCTCGATCAACATGAACATCGATGGTGCGACCGCCGTTGTCTATGCCGAGCTGGGTTTTCCGGCACCGCTGGCGCGCGGCTTCTTCTGTCTCGCCCGTTCGGTCGGCATCCTGGCCCACGCCTGGGAGCAGACGCAGCAGGGCGGCCGCAACAAGGGGCCAATTCCGCGCGACATGATCTGGAGCTATACCGGCAAGCCGCCGCGCAAGATCGAGCGGTGACCGCTCCCCGAACCGTCACGGTTATCGGCAACGGTATTGTCGGATTGGGCGTCGCCTATGCGCTGAACCGGGACGGCTTTGCCGTCACCGTGCTGGACCGCGCCCCGGTCGATCAGGGAACATCGACCGGTAATGCCGGTGCGGTTGCCGCAGCCGAGATCATCCCGATTGCCGAGCCGGGAATCTGGAAGCGGATTCCGTCCATGCTGCTCGATCCACTGGGACCACTGCACCTGCGTCTCGCGCATCTGCCGCATCTTGTGCCGTGGTTCTATCGGTTCCTGCAGGCGTGTCGCCCGCAAGACCACCAACGCGGCATTGCGGCATTGGCCGGGCTGCTCGGCCAGGCCCTGCCGGCGCACCGCGCAATGCTCGACGCCATCGGTGCCCGGCACATGCTCAGCGAAAACGGCACACTTTTCATTTATCGCTCTGAAGCGGCTTATGCCGCCGAGGCGGATCACTGGCAGGCCAGGGTCGATCACGGCATCGATGCCCTTGCGCTCGACCGCGCCGGCATCCTGCAGCACGAACCGGCATTGGGTCCGGAAGCCCGTCTCGGGTATTTCACGCCGAACTGGGCGCACTACCGTGACCCCAGGGAATTGCTGGTGGCGCTGGCCGATCATCTGCGCCGCTGCGGTGTGATCTTTGATGCAGCCAACATCAGCAGGATCGAAACATCAGGCGGTGGCGCCCGGGCCCTGATCACAGCGGAGGGACGCCGTATCCCGGTCAGCGAGCTTGTCATTGCCGCGGGTGCATGGTCGGGCCGACTGTCGAAACAACTGGGTGATCCGTTTCCGCTCGAGGCGGATCGCGGCTACAACACGACGCTGCCCGATCCGGGTGTCGATGTGCGGTCGATGATCACTTTTGCCGAAGACAATTTTGTCATGACGCCGATGCGGATGGGGCTTCGCATCGGCGGTTCGGTCGAGATGGGCGGGCTTGAAGCGGCGCCGAATTTCCAGCGCTCGCGCGCACTGGTCCGGCTCGCCAGACGCTATCTGCCGGATTTGCAAACCGGCGGTGGTACCGAGTGGATGGGGCATCGCCCAGGCACGCCGGATTCCGTGCCGGTGATATCCGGATCGCCGCATGCGCCGAACGTTCATTATGCTTTCGGGCACGGGCATCTCGGGGTGTCGCTGTCGATGATTACGGGGCGTATCATCGCCGATATGATTGCCGGTCGCGATCCGGGTCCGGATATGGCACCCTGTCGCATCGACCGATACCGTTAAAGGGAGCCAGGACCGCCATGGCCAGCCATACTTTTTTCTGCATCGACGGGCATACCTGCGGCAATCCGGTGCGGATGGTCTGTGGCGGCGCGCCGATGATTGCGGCTGCCGACATGATCGAACGTCGCCAGAAATTCATGAAGGACTATGACTGGATCCGCCGCGCGCTGATGTTCGAGCCCAGGGGCCACGACATCATGTCGGGATCGATCCTCTATCCGTCGACCCGCGACGACTGCGATGTGGCGGTGCTTTATATCGAAGTGTCGGGCTGCCTGCCGATGTGCGGACACGGCACAATCGGCACGGTCACCTTCATGATCGAGCGCGGCATCGTCACACCGAAGACGCCCGGTGTCGTTATGCTCGATACCCCTGCCGGCGTCGTCGAGGCGCATTATGAAATGAACGGCGACCACGTTGACCGGGTACGGATCAGAAATGTCGCCTGCTTTCTGGCCGCCGAAGCGCTGGAGGTTGAAGTGCCGGGGCTTGGGGGAATCAGTTTTGACGTCGCCTACGGCGGTAATTTCTATGCCATCATCGAGGCGCAGGAAAACATGCGCGACATGGCCGATCTGACGCCCGGCGAAATCCAGCGGCTAAGCCCGGTGGTGCGCGATCTCATCAACGCGAAGTACGCCTTTGTGCATCCGGAACAGCCCTTGATAAACGGCGTCAGCCACGTCATGTGGACCGGTGAGCCGACCGTGCAGGGTGCCGACGGACGCAATGCGGTGTTTTACGGCGACAAGGCGATTGACCGCTCGCCGTGCGGCACCGGGACGTCGGCCAGGCTGGCGCAGCGCCACGCCCGGGGGCTGTTGAAACCGGGCGACGACTATCGGCATGAAAGTATCATCGGCTCGATCTTCGACGGGCGTATCGAAGCGGAAACCAGCGTCGGCGACAAGCCGGCGATCATTCCGTCAATCGCCGGCTGGGCCCGCATCCACGGCCTCAACACCATCTTTGTTGATGACCGTGACCCGTTCAGGCACGGGTTTGTATTGAAGTGACGGACTGATCATCTGCGGGTCACCCCGGCGCAGGCCGGGGTCCAGCATCATCAGTCTGGATCATCAGTCTGGATTCCGGCCTGCGCCGGAATGACGGAACCTATCAAACCGATCAGATGCTTGTATGCGCAGGTTTACCCCTAGATATTTGTATGCGCGGGTTTACCCGCGACCCCCTTGTAGAGCACACCCTGGCGCAGCGCCAGAATGCGGTCGTGTTCGGCCTGCGCGGCGGCGTCCATGTCGGCCTCGGGCGGGGTTTCGTGAATGAAGTTGCCTTCGGTATCCTCGCCCCGGACCAGCCAGGCGCTGTCGCCGTCGGCATTGATCTGTTTGACGTGCGGTGCGATGTAGCGGACGGCGATACCGATGCGGCGGTCATCCGACTGGTTCGGTGCCGAGGCGTGCACGGTGCGGATGTTGTGCAGTGAAACCTCGCCGGGTTCCAGTTCCAGGTAGTCCGCCTTGTCTTCGTCCACATCGACGGCGATTTCCTGCCCGCGGGTCAGCAGATTTTCACTGGCCAGCGTATCCTTGTGTTCAAGCTGATCCCACTTGTGCGTGCCCGGCATCATCTTCATGCAGCCCGACTGCCGGTTGGCCGGCGACAGCGCGATCCACGCCGTCACCACATCCGGCTTCGACAGGCCCCAATAGGTGCTGTCCTGATGCCAGGATACATAGGAGGGTGATCGGGCATCCTTGATGAACAGGCTGAGGCCCCAGACCAGCAGGTTCGGCCCAAGCACGTCTTCGACCGCATCCAGGATTTTCGGGTGACGGGCGAGGTCGCGGGCCCAGGTCTGCAGCAGATACAGCTTCTGGCCCTTGGACATTTCATACCAGCCCTTGTGCGAAGCTTCGTAGGCTTCGAATTTTTTGCGGAACCCCGCGGCGTCGTCACGGCTCATGACGCGGACCGGGGCCAGATAACCGTCGCGGTTATAGGCGGCGATCTCGGCGTCATTCAGAATTCTGGGCATGGTCTGTCTCCTGCTTTAGGGCCTTTTCCAGACGGATGCTACACGCTGACGGGCGGCAGTAAAAACCAAAAAGGGCGACGTTGCCGCCGCCCTTCTGGGTCTTTTCCGGTGAAGGAGATCAGCCGGGTTATGCCGCTTTCGCGGAAGCCTTGCTCTTGAGATATTTGAGCATGGTATCGGCATCCGATACTTCGAACGGGTCGATCGGGCAATTGTCGCCGAAATCGGGCTCAACGAACATCTGTTCGATCTCGCCGTCGTTGACGACCATCGAATAGCGCCATGAGCGCATGCCGAAGCCGAGGTTCGACTTGTCGACCAGCATGCCCATCTTGCGCGAGAACTCGCCGTTGCCGTCTGGCAGCAGGAAGACGTTCTTGGCATTCTGTGTCTTGCCCCACTGATACATGGTGAAGGCATCGTTGACCGAAAGACAGATCACCTGATCGACACCAAGCTCCTTGAATTCTGCATGTGCGGCTTCATAACGGGGCAGGTGACTAGTCGAGCAGGTCGGCGTGAACGCGCCCGGCAGGGCAAACAGCACGACGCGCTTGCCTTTGAAAATCTCGTCGGTGGAAAGATCTTTCCACTCGAACGGGTTGTCGCCTTCGATGGCGTCATTGCGGACACGGGTTTTGAAGACGACGCTTGGAATTTGCTTGTTCATAGGTTTCCCCTTTGCTTGCGGAAATTGATTAATGCCTGAGGCGTTTGCCCGGGCGACTGGAGGGACTATGCTGCATTGCAGTAAATATGTATAATCGTTTAATTTTATACTTATAATAGGTTTTAATTATGATCAGCAAGGTCCCGGCACAGACGGCATGACCAGCACCCGGTTCGCACTCAATCGCTCGTCGAGGGGCTGATAGGCAGCCGCTTCGGCGGTCCTGACGGCGGCTTCGCCCAGGATTCCCGACCATAACCATTGCAGGTCCCCCGGCGCATCACGGACCGTCGGTTCCCGCAGTGGAGCGGTGCCTGGATGCGGTGCCCCATTGATGATTTCACCCAACTGGAAGCGGAACACATAGTTCGGTGTCAGACCCATCCGCAGATCCGAGAAGATGATTTTCCCGTCCGTCTCCTCCACCCGGTAAAACCCTTTCGTGAACGCGGTCAGATCACGAAACGCAGGGTTGGCGATCAGGCAGCCTTCAAGCTCGGGATGACGCGGATGCCGGTAAGCACTGACGGTGTCGCCCAGCAGGGAAGTGTAGAGATTGAGATAGCGATCACCATCGATGACAATGGTCCGCCAGTAAAGCACGTTGAACGGTGTCGCGATCGACAGGGTGCGCTGCGGGCTCAGGCCGTGCGCCGTGATCCACGCATCCGCCTTTCTTTCGGCGATGCCCTGAAGCCCGATTGTGCCCAGCATGTAAACGGTGGAGACGATCAACGCGCCCTTGAGCCAGCGACCGAACCCCGGGTTCCCGGGATTGAGGATCAGCGCCCACAGCGTCACGGCCAGCAGCGGCAGGGTATAGATCGGATCAATGATGAAGATCGATCCGACCCCGAAGGGCGTATCGACAAGCGGCCACAACAGCCGTGTGCCATAGATCGTCATGGCATCGATCAGGGCGTGGGTTGCGAATATCAGATAGACGGCGGCATAGCTCAGCACGCGTTTGTTGCCGAGATCACGAAACAACCTGACCAGCGGCTCTGCGAACAAAGGCGTCGCCAGCGCCTGAATGATCAGCGAATGACTGGCACCCCGGTGCGACGTGAAGGCTGCGACCGGGTCGGCGTTGGGAATGAAGGTATCGAGATCCGGCACAGTGCCCATCAATCCACCGATCACGGCGGCTTTGCGCATGCCGATCCGGGGGCCGAGCATGGCCGCGCCGACGCAGGCACCGAGTGCGAATTGGGTCACTGAATCCATGCTTTCCTCCGGACCGTTGGTCCGATCAATATGGGGGCGTATCGGGTGAAGGCAATTAAAGTTTGTGAGAAAAATCGCAGCATGCGGATTTGCATCGCCCGCAACCTTTCGGGCATAGTTGCGCCAACATCCAATCGGTAAGACGCAAGACAGGGAGAGCGTTATGCAGACACGTGCCGCCGTCGCCTTTGAGGCCGGCAAGCCACTATCCATTGAAACCGTCGAACTGGACGGACCGCGTGACGGCGAGGTGCTGGTCGAGATCAAGGCGACCGGTCTTTGCCACACCGACGAGTTTACCCGCTCGGGTGCTGACCCTGAGGGTATCTTCCCGGCGATCCTCGGTCATGAAGGGGCCGGCGTTGTTGTCGAGGTCGGCAAGGGCGTGACCTCGCTCAAGGTCGGCGACCATGTGATCCCGCTCTACACGCCGGAATGCCGGGAATGCGAATATTGCACATCCGGACGCACCAACCTGTGTCAGGCGATCCGCACGACGCAGGGGCAGGGCCTGATGCCCGATGGGTCGTCGCGTTTTCGCATCGGCAAGACGCCGATCCACCATTACATGGGCTGCTCGACGTTTTCCAACTTCACGGTGCTGCCTGAAATCGCGCTGGCGAAAATCCGCAAGGACGCCCCCTTCGACAAGGTCTGCTACATCGGCTGCGGCGTGACGACGGGCGTCGGCGCGGTCATCAACACGGCGAAAGTGAAGCCCGGCGACAACGTCATTGTTTTCGGACTGGGCGGCATCGGCCTCAACGTCATTCAGGGTGCACGCATGGTTGGTGCCAATATGATTGTCGGCGTCGATATCAATCCGGCACGCAAGGACATCGCCGAAAAATTCGGCATGACACATTTCGTCAATCCGAAAGAGGTCGAAGGTGATCTGGTGCCGTATCTGGTCGACCTCACCAAAGGTGGCGCGGATCATTCGTTCGAATGCATCGGCAATACCGGCACCATGCGCCAGGCGCTGGAATGCTGCCACAAGGGCTGGGGTGAAAGCACCATCATCGGCGTTGCCGGGGCTGGGCAGGAAATCTCGACCCGGCCGTTCCAGTTGGTCACCGGCCGGGTCTGGCGCGGCACCGCGTTCGGTGGTGCCAAGGGGCGCACGGATGTGCCGAAAATCGTCGACTGGTATATGGACGGCAAGATCAACATCGACGATCTGATCACGCACAAGCTGGCCCTCGAAGACATTAATGAAGGCTTCGAGCTGATGCATCGTGGCGAAAGCATCCGCGCCGTGGTCGAGTACTGAAACCCGGGGGAACGACGCATGCTCGCCCCGGTTCAGTCCAGTATCGAGCGGGATCCGGATGAGGTCGACAACCCGGCTGTCGCCACGATCTATCGGCATTGGAAGGAACGGGCGGCCGGCCGCTGGGCACCGACGTGGCGCGACATCGATATCATGATGTTGCCGCCACCGCTGCTGCCGTATGTGCTGGTTTGCGACGTGACCGCAGACAACGACTTCATATATCGATACTGGGGACGCGGGCACACGAATTATCACGGCAGGGATTATACGCAAAAGCGTCTGAGCGAGATGAAACCGGATTGGGTCCGTGATCTCCTCAAACATCAGTACATGCGGGTTCTGGAATCACGTGAACCCAGGGCATTCGAGACCCGTTATGACGGGGTGACGCAAGCCGTCTATTCGATACGCATGCCGTTGTCTGACGATGGTGAAGCCCTGACCGGGGTGCTGGGTCTTGCTGATCGGGCCAGCCTTGCGCAAACCCTCGCAAGATGGGTCAGTGAACAACGACAGGACGACGCTTCATGAGCGAGCATGGATACGAGAAAGGCCGGCTCAATCTGCCCTTCGTCGGCCACTGTACGTTCGCCAAGCAATCTGCGGTGCTGGATTGGGATGCGTTGAAGGATGCCGATGTCTGCGTGCTCGGCGCACCGTTTGATATGGGCACCCAGTACCGGGCCGGGGCCCGGTTCGGGCCGCGCGCCATCCGTGAAGCGTCGACATTGTTCTCGTTCGGTCACGCCGGTATGTATGATTTCGAGGATGACATTACTTACCTGCCGCAGGGCGGGGTAAAAATCGTCGATATCGGTGATGCCGATATGGTGCATACCGACACCGTCAAATCGCACGCCAACATCGAATTTGCGGTCCGCAAAATTCTCGCCGCCGGTGCCTTGCCGGTGACACTCGGCGGCGACCATTCGGTGCATATTCCCTGCATCCGGGCGTTTGATGATCAGGAACCGGTTCATATCATCCATATCGACGCGCATCTGGATTTTGTCGACGAGCGGCATGGCGTCCGTTACGGCCACGGCAATCCGCTCAGACGCGCCTCCGAGATGAGCCACGTCACCGGCTTTACGCAACTGGGCATCCGCTTCGTGTCATCATCGAACCGCGCCGATTACGAGGCTGCCCGCAAGGCAGGTTCGGACATCCTGTCGGTCCGCGACGTGCGCCGGCTTGGCACCGAAGCCGTGCTGGCGAGAATCCCCAAGGGCAAACGCTATTACTGCACCATCGATATCGACGGCTTCGATCCCTCGATTGCGCCCGGCACCGGGACACCCAGTCACGGCGGGTTCCTGTATTACGAGGTACTGGAAATTCTCAAAGGACTGACAGCGCTGGGCGATGTCGCCGGGATCGATCTGGTCGAGGTTGCGCCCGACTATGACCGTGACGGCACGACGGCGTTTCTTGCCGCCCAGCTTCTGCTGGGCTTCCTCGGCTACATCTTTCATGCCCGGGGCCGGAATGACGCGAATAAAAACGGGAGAACCGGATGACCTACGAAACAATTTCCGAACAGGCGAGCTTTGGTGGCACGCAGGGTGTTTACAAGCACGCGTCGCAGGAACTGGACTGCGAGATGCGGTTCGCGGTCTACACGCCGCCCAAGGCGGCAAGCGAGCCATGCCCTGTCGTGTTCTGGCTGTCGGGGCTGACCTGTACCGAGGATAATTTTACCGTCAAGGCCGGCGCGCAACGGGTTGCCGCTGAGCTGGGTCTGGTCATTGTCGCCCCCGACACCAGCCCCCGTGGCGACGCGGTGCCGGACGATGCGGACTCATACGATTTCGGCAAGGGGGCCGGGTTCTATCTGGATGCAACCCGCCAGCCGTGGTCGAAGCACTACAAGATGTACAGCTATATCACCGGCGAATTGCCGGCGCTGATCTTCAAACACTTCCCGGCCCGGGCCGACCGTCAGGGGATCATGGGGCATTCCATGGGCGGGCACGGGGCGTTGACCATCGCGCTGAAAAACCCGGACACGTTCGCCAGCGTGTCGGCGTTTTCACCGATTGTCTCGCCGGCGCAGGTGCCATGGGGCGAGAAGGCCTTTGCCGGTTATCTCGGCGATGACCGGGCGGCCTGGGCCGCATACGATGCGACGGCGCTGGTTGCCGGCGGCAAGCGTTTTTCGGGTGAAATTCTGATCGATCAGGGCGACACCGATGATTTCCTCAATGTGCAACTCAGGCCGGAAATATTCGTTGCCGCCTGCAAGGCAGCCGGCCAGCCGCTCAGGCTTCGCATGCAAGCGGGCTATGATCACTCATATTTCTTTATCGCCACCTTCATTGAGGATCATCTGCGTCATCACGCCGCGGCACTCTGCGATTGAGCATTTTTATCATCCATCAAGACGATCTGAAGGAAGTCATTAAATGACTTGCGCCGCTATGCCATGAAGCGTAAACGCGCCGCATATTGACCTTTGCGGCTGAAGGCCCGGCTCATGTTTTCAACGGTTCGCCTTGTATCTTCCCTGCTTTTGGGGATCGCCCTGCTGATGGTTGGTGCCGGCGGACTGACGACGGCGCTGGCCTTCCGCATGGGGGTCGCAGGCCTGCCGTCGACGGCGGTCGGGATCGTGACGTCGATGTATTTCATCGGCCTCGTCCTCGGCACCGGATTTTGCCACCGGCTGATCGTTAACGTCGGCCACATCCGCGCCTTTGCCGCGCTTGGCTCGATCATGTCGGCAGCGACCCTGGCGCATGCGCTGACGGCGGATCCCTGGGTCTGGGGCGCGCTCCGCTTCATCGTCGGCTTTTCGACCGTCGGCATGTACATGTGTACGGAAAGCTGGCTCAACGAAAAGTCGTCGAACGAGATCCGCGGCCAGGTCTTTTCGCTGTATCAGGTGGTGCTGTATCTGGGCCAGGGTGTCGGGCAGTTCATGATCAATATCCCGGACGCACACGGCAGCATCATTTTCATCTTTGCCTCGATCCTGATGTCGCTGGCGATCCTGCCGGTGGCGATCACCCGGGTCAGTGCGCCCGAGTTGCCAAAGCCGGTGCGGTTCCGGCTGGGTCGTCTGTGGGGAATCTCGCCGACCGGGATGACCGCGTCGCTGGCGTCCGGCGGCGTGATGGGGGCATTTTACGGGCTGGGTGCCCTGTTCGCTCAGAAAGCCGGCCTTGAGACCGGCGATACTTCATTGTTCATGGGCGCGGTGATCATCGGCGGTCTGGTTCTGCAATGGCCGATCGGCAAACTGTCGGATATGTTCGACCGTCGCCGGGTGATGGTCGGCGTCTCCCTGGCGACGGCGCTGGTCTGTTACGCCATCATGGACAAGGGTGCCGATAACGGCAGCGGTCTGCTGGCTATGGGGGCGCTGTTCGGCGGCCTGTCATTTACCCTTTATCCGCTCGCTGTCGCCTATACCAACGATTACATCGGACCCGAGGACAGGGTGCCGGCGTCGGGCGGTCTGATGATCGCCTATGGCATCGGCGCCTCGCTCGGCCCGGCGCTGGGTGCTGTGTTCATGGACCTGTTCGGGCCGGGCGGCCTGTTCGGGTTCATCGGTGGTATGGCCCTTGTGCTGATGGTCTTCATCCTGTGGCGGATCACCCAGCGTCAGGCACCGCCTCTGGCGGAACAGGGCGATTATCAGACCCTGCAGCGAACCTCGCCGGTGGTCTATGAAATGTATACGGAGCAGGAAGCCGACGCAGATCCGGACATGGAAGACGAAACCCGCTGCTGACAAGGCTTTTAACGGGCCGTTGTGCGTCAATATGCATAATAATTAATCATAAAAAATAAATGACTGTTAATTAAACAATATTATTGACAGCTTCATGAAACCGGATAGCATCGGCGCTAATAGTGCAGTGCAACACGCGCTGTGCCACGGCTGCGATGCTGGTGCTCTCCCCCGGTCATCGCCATGAATGGAGTAATGTGAATGTTAAACCCATATCTGAAAAAGGGTGCTGTCGCAGGGTTGATGGTTGTCATGGCCCAGTCTGCTTCTGCCGGTACGGTTTCAAACAGCAACAAGGTCGACGTCACACTGGGTGGTTATGTTAACCGTGCGCTGCTCTGGGGCGATGACGGTGAATCCAGCCGGGCGTTCGTGGTTGACAACGAAAACCTGAGTTCCAGGTTCTTTATTGCCGGTGAAGGCAAGGTCAACGAACGCCTGACCGCGGGTGTCTACATGGAATTCGATTTCCGCGACAACTCGTCAAGCACCGTGACGCTTGACGATGCCAACGCCGGTGATGGCGGCGTCGGCGGCAGTAACGTCGGTGCCACGACGTTCTCGCAGCGTCATATGGACACCTACATCAGCGATGCCGTTTTCGGCAAACTGTCACTGGGTCAGGGCGCGTCCGCTTCTGATGGTGTTGCCGAAGTCGACAAGTCGGGTACCGGCATTGTCGCCTATTCGGGCATTGCCGATATGGCCGCTGCGATGAAATACCGTACAGACGCTGGTGGTTTTGGTCCGGCCATCGGTTCGACGTCCAGTAACATGGACGGCCTGGGTCTGACCGACCGGGTTCGTTACGATACCCCGGCAATCGGTGGTTTCGGTCTGGCAACGTCCTATGTTTCGGGCGGTGCGGCTGACGTCTCCGTGACCTTCGGCGGCAAATTCGCCTCCGTCGATGTCGGTGCCGCACTCGGTTACTGGAACAACAACAGCATCTCGACATCGGATGATGGCGGCATGGCCGGTTCCGTGTCGATGAAGCATGACAGCGGCATCAGCCTGACCCTTGCCGGCGGCAAGACGATGCAGAAAGCAACGAACCGCGACGACCCGACCTTCGGTTACGGCAAGCTGGCCTACACTGTCGGCCTGACCAGCCTCGGTGATACCAGTTTCGGTGTTGATTATGGCGTCTACAACGATGTGGCGCAGAACAGCGACGAAATGATCACGTTTGGTCTGCAGGTCGTGCAGGATCTCGCCGCAACGGGCACCAGCCTTTATATCGGTTATCGCAACCATGAACTGGACCGCCCGGGTTCCAACTTTAATGACGTCGACGCGGTCATGACGGGCATTAACGTCGCGTTCTGATTTTTTCTCCATCAAAACGCACCAACGAAGAAAGCGCGGGACCCAGGTTCCGCGCTTTTTTGTGCATGCAGCAGATCACTACAAAGAACTGGAGCGGGTGAAGGGAATCGAACCCTCACCTAAAGCTTGGGAAGCTAAATTTAATAATTTTATCTATAAACGACTCTTTGGCATTTTTTGCGATATCGTGTATCGTCAGTTGCATGATTCAACCACCACAATGCCGGGCTGCCCGAGGCCTTTTGAATTGGAGTCAGAAAGAGCTGTCTAGCCGGTCCAATTTAGGTGTCGTAACCGTTAGAAATTTTGAAAACAACAAATGCGCCCCACACCCCGGAACAATTGAACTCCTAACCCGGACATTTGAAGAAGCCGGGATAGAATTCGTTGGCGAAGATGGCTTTGGGATAGGAGCTCGGCTCTCTAACAATGGGAGCCCCCCGCTATGATTCCCTCTGCCAATCAAAAAGAAGCAGTCAAAAAACTATATTCGTTTCTCGGGTATCAGGCAGACAAAGGCTTAATTAAAAAAGCTAAATTTGAGCATGCTAAGTGCCATCGATTTGCGCTTCTCCAAGCAGATAAATTCATGGGCGTGGAGGCAGTCTATGTGCTTCATTCACCATCAACCGAGCGCTTCACCCCGGTCGTTTACATATCATTTGCAGAGGATGAAGGGAGCGCAAAAGAAATCCATCGGAAAGTTTGGAGCCAGAGCCTGACTCCTTTTTTAATCGTTGTAACTAACGAAGATTACTGGGTGTGCAATGGTTTCGGGTTTAGCACTGGTGGCAATAGTAGAGATTTTAGGCGTCGTGTTCCGCATGCGGCGCTGAACGAAAAAAGCAAGGACCTCTCTTCTTTAAAGCAATTGCATGCCCTTCACCTGAAAAGCTCAATCGGTTGGCGAGAAATGTCGATGAATGGAACTCATCGGGTTGATCAAACTCTGCTGAGAAACCTTGATGAGCTCGCAAACGTTCTAATATTAGGAAGACCCAATTTACCTAAGCTATCAATGCGCCGAGCCCATGCCTTAATTGGACGCATGATGTACATCCTGATGCTTCGGGATAAGGAATATTTAAATGACGATTGGCTTGAGTCTAGAAATCATGATGCCACCCCATTTGTAACCCGCACTGCAAATTGGAGCGCTATCGCATTCTGGAATATGAATGCCGATATCGACGCAATTTTTAATGGGAGCGCATTTCAACTTTCAAGCCTTGAAAGCGAAGCGATCAAAGCATCGCACATCAAATATATTCGTGATGTTATGCGATTTGACACATCGCCAAATCATGAAGGTGATCAACTTAGCTTGTTTCAGATTGATTTTCGTTCTCTTCGAGTTGAAACGCTATCCGCAGTCTATGAATTGTTTCTTAGCAGGATGGATAGTTCGGGTCGCCGTAGAGAAGGTGCATTTTATACTCCTCCATTTTTAGTCGATTTTGTCTTGGACCAAATCGACGAAAAATTTGCATTCACGCAGAGCAAAAAGTTTTATGACCCGGCAACTGGTTCCGGTGTTTTCCTTGTAGGTATTTTTCGAAGAATTGTTGAACGGTTGAATTGGCAGAAAAGGGATAACATCTCCGCTGCTAGCCTTCGTCATATTTTACAGAACTGCATCTTCGCCAGTGAAAAAGAATGGGAAGCGTGTCAGGTCGCTGCACTCAGTCTGTATCTGACAATGCTCGATTATATTGGGGAAGATGAGCGCAAAGAAATTCTTGCCCAAGAACAGATCGCCCTTAACCACAGGGTATTCCCTGCGTTAATTGGTCAAAACATTATTGAAGCTGACTACTTTGATGTTTCTGCTTTTCCCGAGTCTTTTCCAACCAAGTTTGACTGCATCGTCGGCAACCCACCGTGGAAAATTTCACCCCAAGATTCTTCTGAGTTCGTAGAGCAACGTAAGACCCGCTATGCTGGACAGATCGGCAGAGGCCAACTCGCTGAGTTGTTTGTGCTGGACGCATTAGAAAGGCATAAAAAACCAGCAGGTGTTGCAGCATTTCTGATCCCAACAGCCTCACTCATAAATACCATATCAGCTGGTTTCAGGAATCAGATCTCACGATTAGGCCTTTCTGCTGTTTCTGAGCTATCCCATTTAAGGAGAATTCTTTTCGAGGGGCCCGATCATGCTGCTAGCGTTATCGCGTTCTCAGGCGATAAATCTGACGATACTCTTGTTTCAATACTTTCTCCTGTCCGCTCGACCCAACCGATAAGTCGAAGTGGCAATAAAGCTGTACTTTGGGCATTGTTGACTAGCCCTGCCGATGTGGAGTTTGTTGAAAGAGAAAAACTTCAACTAACAGATAACTGGAATAGCTACCTCAATGCCACGCCGATTGATCGCCGGATATTTGATTTTGTTTCGGGTCGTATTCGTAGTGGCAGCCTGCATAAACTGGGTGATGCCGTAAACCAATTAATTTTCAAACGCGGCGATAGAGAAAAAGCGACAGGTATTCCGCGCGAGTATCAGCTAACTACTGATCTTAATCCACGCCAAAACTACCTTCTTCAATGTGGCCAAGGTGGACAAAGGGTTTTTGGCTCTGAAGATGCGATTGTACCCCTCCCAAAAAACGTTCTCAAAAATGTTAAAGATGGGTTCAAAGATTTCATTGGAGGGAATGTTGTTTTGGTTCCTCGGTCAGGAGCCAAGGTCATTTATTGCGCAAAATCCGCAGGGTTTAACGACACCTTGGCGTGTATAGCCGTCAACCCTTCCCATGACATTAATCGCGAGAAAAAAAGTAGATATTTAAGAGCCGTTGCACGCTACTTGAATTCGAACGCCGCGCGATATTTTTTATCACTTATCGCTCCCAGCGTAATGATAGCAATTCCGAGGTTATCTCTTGAAAACTTACGCGAATTGCCGGTGTTCTTTGAAGGACCAGAAGATAAAAATTTGGAGTTGTTTCTCAAAGCCGACGATTCTGAAGTTGATAATTTGGTATACAACCTTCTTGGCATTAGTGGCACATATGCTGACGCGATTGATGAATTTATTGAATTCCGGTCAAAATTTAAAAACGCGAACATACCGCAAAACGCTCAAGATATATTGAATGAGGAAATGATTCCCGAATACAAGGATGTTTTACTATCTCGTCTGTCGCTGCCAAAGAAATTGACCCAATCTTTCCCGCATTCTTTTCAGAAGATAGATGACTTGTGGGTCGGCTCATTGGCGATAGGTATTTCTGATAAACAAGTAGACCTAGACGCCGATATGAGTGAAGCCTTAGCACACTATGAAGCTTTGTCGGCAAACGCTTTTACTGAAAACCTACACATCTGGAGAAAGCCAGATAGTGGGAACGTAGTAATTTTTAAACCGCTGGATCACCAATTTTGGACCATAGCAAAAGCATTCTCAGATGGAGAGGCCCTATTCGCCACTCTTCTGTCTCCTGCGAGCCTGGAATAAGAATTCAAGATGAAGGCTCTTGAGGAAAAACTAGTAAATGCCGGCATGGACACAAGCTCAGCGCTTATCTGGTCATCTTTTTTGACTCTGTGGTCAGTAATACTCGGAAACGCATATAATCAACTTTCCTCAAATTCAAATTGGGCTGCTTTCAAAAAACCTATTTCTGGGAAGCCGCACGAGAACGACATTACAGTGGGCCTTTATCATATTATCGAAGAGTTGGTCGACAAGGCCAATATTGATGACCCTATTAGAGATTTCGAGATAAAAACCGAAGCACCAATTAAAGACGCGAATAGACGTGGCAGCAAATCTCGCAGAACAGACTTCAAGGTAAAGAGGCGATATCCAGCTTCAATCTCAAATCATTTGTCCGTCGAAGCAAAGCGGATACTTACCAAGTCCGATATTAAGGCTAAGTATCTCGGCGCAGAAGGGCTGGGCTGCTTTTTGACAAAAGATTCACCCTACACGAAGGGGCCAATAGGAATGCTCCTTGCGTATACATTCACTACTACTGGAGATTTTTCTACTGAATTGGTTGAGGCATTCGTAAAATTGACCAATGGAGAGGACAAGGGGTCCTCGTTAAACAAAGAGAATACAGGCTTCGAAGCGTTGTTGAAACAGTGTCGTCCCGGAACTGGGTTGAAGCCAATCTTAATTGTTCACTCTAGTCTCATTTTTCCTGACTGATTTTTTCACTACGTTTTCATTAAAATACACCTAGTGTGACATGAATCCTACCTCTCTTCGGTTAGTGCAGAGTTCCAAGTTTACATTATGCTTGCTAATGTTCGCGTCTGTCTTTTTCGCATTATTTTAAGCATAGGGAATGGGCTAAGAACTAACCTAATGAAAGAACTGGAGCGGGTGAAGGGAATCGAACCCTCACCTAAAGCTTGGGAAGCTTTCGTTCTACCATTGAACTACACCCGCACAGGACCTCAGTAATATGAGCGACCGGTAGCGGCTGGCAAGTCTATTCGCATTCGGCGCAGGGTTCATTTATCCCCCCTTTTTACATGCCGCCCATCGTGACAACGATCAGGCCAGCGCTTAAGTTGGCGCCTCAACGAGCGGGAGGATGATATGGATTTTACGTTAAGCGCCGAACAGCAGGCCTTGCAGGATACGGTTCGAAAATTCGCAACCGCAGAATTACCGGAAATCGCCAGAGAGATTGAGCGTTCGGCAACGCCACCCGGTCACGCACTGGTCAGGCGCTACGGCGAAATGGGCTTTCTCGGCGTCAATCTGCCGTCAGATCTGGGCGGGCTCGGGCTCTCGCACCTTGATGCGGTTCTGGTACTGGAAGAAGTGGCGAAAATCTCGCCTTCCGTCGCCTTCCCGGTTTTCGAATCCTGTTTCGGACCGACCCTGGCGCTGGCGCACTTTGCGCCTGACGAGCTGAAGCAGCGCATCGTTCCCAAAGTCTGCGCCGGCGAGATGATCGTCGCCGTTTCCATGTCGGAGCCGCATGCGGGGACGGCGCTGACCGACCTGACAACCAGGGCCGAGGTCTCCGGCGATACGGTGCAGATCAACGGCACCAAGCGCTGGTGTTCGGGTGCCAGGCACGCGGACGCCTATGTCGTCTATTGCCGGATGTCGGATGCACCGGGTGCCAAGGGCGTCGGCGCGGTGCTGGTCGAGAAGGACCGGGCGGGCCTCAGCTTCGGCAAACCCGAATATCACATGGGCTTTCGCGGCATTCCCAGTGCCGACATCTACCTCGACAAGGTCGAAGTGCCGGCGGCCAACATCGTTGTGCCTGCGGGCGGCTTCAGAAAGCTGATGGAAGCGTTCGATCTGGAACGCTGCGGCAACACCACCATGTCGCTGGCGATTGCCCAGTCGGCGTTCGATTACGTGCTCGACTATGTGCAGGAACGCAACCAGTTCGGCAAGCCGGTGATCGATTTCCAGGCCGTGCAACTGCAGATCGCCGAGATGAAGATGAAGCTCGATGCTTCCAGATTGTTACTGTACCGCGCCGTCGTCAACGCTTCTCAGGGCCTGCCGTCGGTCGCCGAAAGCTCGATTGCCAAATGCTTCGCCAATGAAATGGTCCGCGACGTCACCGGCAAGGCGCTGCAGTTGATGGGCGGCTACGGCTATTCCACAGAATACCCGATCGAGCAGAAACTGCGCGACGGCTGGGGCTGGGGGATTGCCGGCGGCACCATCGATATCCAGAAGGTCAATATCGCCGCCGCCCTGGTCGGTCGCCGCTTTCAGCAGCGCTGAGGTTTGCTGATAAAAAATAGTCATCAACTCTGTATATGGATTTGAATTCTGATCCTTGCGCCCGGGATGATGATGGGTGTGTTCAGGGTGACGAGGGCGGTGTTAAACCGGCCGCTCGCCGATGCAGGTGGTGCGTTCCATATATCTGGGTGTATCGCCGTAATCCATCACTGCGTAATGCATCAGCGAGCGGTTGTCCCAGACGATGACATCGTGCGCCGACCAGGTGTGGCGATAGATGTTTTCCGGGCGCACCGCGTGGCGGTATAGCGGCTCCAGCATCCAGCGGCTTTCATCCGCATCAAAACCGTCCAGATGCGACGTGAAACCGGGGTTCACATACAGGCTTTCTTCACCGGTGTCGGCGTGCGTGCGGACCACCGGGTGCAGGGCCTTGTTGGCACCGGCCATGTCATTTTCGACGACAATCGGCTTGGCATACTGCGTGCGCGCCGCAACCTCGAAGTCATGCACCGCCTTGAGCGGCCTGAGCATGTCTTTCATCGCGCCTGAAAGCTCGTTGAAGGCCTTGGTCATGTTGGCGAACAGGGTGTCGCCACCGATCTCGGGAATTTCGACGCCGTGCAGGATCGAGGCTGCGGCCGGGCGCTCGCGAAAACTGACGTCGGAATGCCAGTAGGTACCGGCCCCCTTGCGTCCCAAAGGTTCACCCTTGGCGTCCAGTTTGTTGGAAACGCGATAGATTTCCGGGTAATCGGGATGAATATAGCGACTGACGGTATCTTGCAGCGGTGACTGGTCGGGGGCGCCGAACAGCGGCCCCATGGCGGCACCAAAGGCAATGTGCGCTTCGGTTGTCAGGTTCTGCTGGTCACGGATGACCATCAGGCCGCCGTGATCCAGCCATGCCCGTTTGAGGGTGCCCAGCACATTGTCGCCGAGGCCGTCGTTGAGGTCGATGCCCCTTACCTCCGCGCCCAGATGCGTCGATAAAGCTCGTATGTGCATGTCCATGTCGGTGTATCCTCCCATACGTATTATGGGGTTTCGCACGGCGTCTTCAATGCCTGCCTGCAGGCGTGATCACGAGAGGTTTATTTGAGTTGAGGTGCGGCTTCGGCTAAGTCATCCTTTCATTTGGACCTGAGGAGGCCACCGCCGACATGCCCGATACCAGTCGAGCGCTCGACCCCAGAAAATTTCGCGACCCGCATATCACCGCCGATGGCCAGCAGCGCGCCGTGGTCGCGCTGACGCACCTGACGACGCTGTGGTTCAATACCGGTTCGCTCTGCAACATCACCTGCCTCAACTGTTATATGGAATCCAGCCCCAAAAACGACGCGCTGGCCTATATCACGCTGGGTGAAATGCGGACCTATCTTGACGAGATCGACCGCGAGTCCATGCAGGTTGAGGAAATCGCCTTCACCGGCGGCGAGCCGTTCATGAATCCCGACATCATCGCCATGCTCGAAGACGCACTGACGCGGGGCTACCGGGCGCTGGTCCTGACCAATGCGATGAAGCCGATGCTCAACAAACGGGCCCCTCTTCTGGATCTGCACAGGCGTTTCGGATCGGCCCTTTCGATCCGGGTCTCGGTCGATCATTTCACCCGCGAACGACACGAAGTGATCCGCGGCAAGGATAGCTGGCCGCCGATGATCGAAGGCCTGCGCTGGCTGGCCGAAAACGGCTTCGCACTTGCGGTCGCCGGGCGCACCTGCTGGGACGAAGGCGATGTGCAGAGCCGCGCCGGTTACCGGGCCCTGTTTGCGGCTGAAAATATTCCGGTCGATGCCGATCATCCGGCTGCTCTGGTGCTGTTTCCGGAAATGGATGCCGAGGTTGATGTGCCGGAAATCACCGTGCATTGCTGGGATATTCTTGGCGTTCAGCCGGAAAGCATGATGTGCGCCACGTCGCGTATGGTGATCAAGCGCAAAGGTGCGGAAAAGCCGGTCGTCGTACCCTGTACGCTGCTGCCCTATGACACCACCTTCGAGCTGGGCAGTGAGCTGGCGCTTTCCGACAAGGCGGTCAATCTCAACCACCCCCATTGCGCCAGGTTCTGCGTGCTGGGTGGTGCGTCGTGCAGTCCCGACTGAGCCGCCGATGAGCACCGGCACCATTCTTGATTTAGGCGTTATCGATGGCTCGCTTCTGGTTTTCGGCGGTCCCTATTCCAATCTGCAGGCCACCGAAGCGATGATGCGGGAAGCGCAGGCGCTGGGCATCCCCCCGGCCCGGATCATCTGCACCGGTGATGTCGTCGCCTACGCCGGCGAGCCGGCGGAAACCACCGACGCGATCATGAACTGGGGCATCACGACGGTGATGGGTAATTGCGAGGAAAGCTTCGGTGCCGAAGCCGACGACTGCGGTTGCGGCTTCGAAGAAGGGACGGCCTGCGATGTCATGTCCCGGCAGTGGTATGCCTACGCCAATGCCTGCCTGAATCCGGCCCAGCGGGCCTGGATGCGGGGATTGCCCGGGCAGGTGCGCTTCACGCTTGCCGGTCGCCGCTTTGCTGTGGTGCATGGCAGCGCGGTCTCGATCAATACCTTTGTTTTTGCCGGCAGCGACGATGCGCTGAAGCGGGAAAGCCTGGATCAGTTGGGCGTCGACGCCATTATCGGCGGGCATTCGGGCGTGCCGTTCACGCAGCAACTCGGCACACGCCTGTGGCACAATGCGGGTGTCATCGGGATGCCGGCAAATGATGGAACGCCGAGGGTCTGGTATTCGCTGATCAGCCGGGAAGGGGACGGGATCAGTATTGAGATCAGGCCGCTTGACTACGATCATGGTGCGGCGGCGGCTTCGATTCGGGCAAAAAAATTGCCGACCGGCTACGCCGGTTGTCTCGAAGACGGCCTTTGGCCGAACATGGATGTTATGCCTGAAGCAGAACAGATCAAAGCTGGCCGGCCAATACTGCCGACATCGGTGATCTGGCCTGGCCATGCGTTTATTGCTGCGGAATAACAGATTTCTCAGAAATACCCTGAAATAATCATGCGATGGCCATATTCGGCCATCGTTTTACCCGCACTTGTCTCTATCCCTGTTTCCAGCGGTAACGTGAATAAGGAAACGGATAGGATGAAAAACAGCAAACATGCAGCCATTGCAACACTTGCCGGTGCGCTGACGCTGGGTGCCTGCGCCAACCCCGCAATAGAATCGGCCAGGACACTCGATATTCAGGGCAGTGATAGCCATGCCGAAGCGGCGCGTGAATACAAGCGCCTCGCGCTTTATGAAGACAAGGTGATGTGGGACAGGGCATCGGCGATTGCCTTTTCCGAGAAAGCCCTTGCCGCCGCAGACGGGCGGCTGGCCAGCGCAACGACCCTTGACCAGCGACAGGGCGAACCTGCACCGGCACAGATCGCTGCGGCCTATCGCCTGTTAGGCCAGATGCGGAACGCCGGTGCTGATCGTGTCGCCCCGAAAGCCACCGGGCAGGCTATCGCCCGGCTCGATTGCTGGAATGAGCAGGCGCGGGAAGGGGATCAGCCGCTCGACATCGGTTTTTGCCGGGACGGCTTCATGAACTATGCGGCGGAAACGGCACAGGTCCTGAAGGCGGCGGGCAAACCGCTGCCGGCTCAGGTCATGGCGCTGAAATCCTATCAGGTGATATTCCCGCTCGGCAGTGCGGTCCCGTCCACAAGTCAGCTCGACGTGCTTGACCTCGCAGCCGCTTATGCAAAAAGCGGCAAGAACATGCGGATCGTGCTGGGCGGTCATACCGACAAGTCCGGATCGGCGACGCGGAACCACGCTCTCTCGGAAGCGCGTGCTGACTGGGTTGCCCGGATGCTGAAGGCCCGCGGCGTCAACGAAGAGCAGATCAGCAAGATCGGCTTTGGCGAGACCTATCCGCGTGTGATAACACCCGACGGCCAGCGCAACGACGAGAACCGCCGTGTCGAGATCGTCATCGGGCCGGATCGTCTGCTTTAGAGGGTAAATCGAGTGCGTGCCGCCCTAGTGTGGTGGATTCGAAGTTCCCATCATTGTTCGGGGCAAGCACTTTCGGGAACTTCGAATCCAGAATCCACACTAGATCAATATGTTTCTAGTGT
>JBBDOA010000106.1:0-9191 GCA_040877275.1 Rhodospirillales bacterium
CTTCCCACGCTCTGTTGTCTGCCGGCACCTCGGCTAATGGAATGGGCTGGTTTTGTGGTGCAAATGCCCCGGCGTTGCTGCGATAGAAATAGACCTGGGTCATTTTATGACCGAATTCCGTGATCAGACGGATGCCGTCCAGTCGGGCAAAGACATAATTTTCGTTGCCCAGTTCGGTTTCGTGCATGCGGGTCATATGGCTTTCATCAAGCCAGTTGATGAAGAGTGACACGGCAGTGCCGGGGGACGGGTGCAGGGCCGCAGCGATTGCGCCATAGGCCGTGATGTGCGCTGAAAAGACAGTGTCGAAATCGTCCAGTCGACATTTCTCGCAGGGGATTGGCATCCAGTCGGGGCCGCTGAACTTGCGTCTGATCTGGTCGGGTGACTGGTTGGAACCGATGGCCAGCACCGGAATGCGGCCTATGCGACCGCGCGTCGCATCTTCTGTTGACATTGCCAGCACCGTGCCGTTGTCGACGATATAGGATGCATCCGGCAATGTGTACGGGTAACCCAGCGCACGTTTGAGGATATCGTCTGACATCCTCAAACGCTGCCCGGTAACATCATGGTCGTATCAGTCGCTTTGCAGGCTGCGACCGATAAAATGTCCGGTCAAGCCACCCAGCAACAGCCAGAACAAGCCTGCCGTTACCAGCGATGTGGCGACGAATTGCGCCGCCAGTTCCGCCGGTACGCCACCTGAAAATTCATGCGGATGCGGAGCGCCAATGATATGCGGGATCGTCAGGATGACAGCCCCCAGAAAGCGGTACGCCCAGTCCTTGCCAAATGCGATCAGTGCGATGCCGGCACCGGAGGCCACCACCGTCATGGCCCACCAGATCTGCCGCCCGGTCAGGTCAGCGGCAGCCATGCCGGGTAATTCCGGTGGCAGACCGAGTGCTGGCAGGAACGAAAAAGCAAGAAAGCCCGATGCGCCCCAGATCAGGCCGCGCCGCCAATCTGTCACGCGACCGCGTAACGTCATGCCAGCGGCAACCAGTAACGCAAAACCGGCACCGATGACGATATTGGTCAGTGCCGTGAAGGTAATCCGCTCGATGCCGTCCTCGGGTGCCCAGCTTTCAGCGGAACCGTGGTCATGGCTATGGCTGTGAGCATCCGTTGTCGGCTGGTCGTGACTGTGCGCTTGCGGCTGTGGTGCAGAGTTTTCATATGCCTCAGCGGCATAGATCAAGGGGACAACCTTGAGCATTTGTGCGCCCGAAACGAACACGCCAGCGATGAACCCGGCCGCTATCGCGGCCAGAAGAATCCGTCCGATCATTTCATGTCTCCCGAGCGTTAATCAGTGGCAGGGGAAAGCGAAGGCGTGGCGACCGTCATGGGCTGCATTGTGCAGTGTGTCGGAATTGGCAAGGCCGACGCCATAGACAAGGAAACTGCCCAGAAGAGCCGCAACTAAAGTCGCTGTAATACGCTGTTGAAATGAGAGCGGTAGTGAAAGGTCGTTTTGTTTGGTCTGTTCCATCAGACTCCCTCCGAGTTTGATATGCGTTTACCGAGGACATGTGTCCGTCGATGCAAAGGCAGGTCTCCTGGCTCGCGGTTTGTCACCTGACCATCGCCTTCCCGGTCCGTTACGGAGCAGTGGCACGTTGATGATCGGCTCGCCGCTTACAGTTGCGGGGGCAGCCCGAGATTGAATCCCCTGATGGGTAAATTCGCCTCGTGTTCCCTATTAGTCCTCAAGACTTTTTCGTCTTTCCCGAGGAACCCTTACATTCTGATGATGCGACGAAGGAGAACGGTTTGTCAAATTCGTTGGTGCGCACCCAGGCCCAAATAGTCGATCTCGACGAGTCCGATAAATTAAGCTGCATCGCACATCTCTAATATTGCGGTGCACAAAAAGGTGTGAAATGCTGACTGTTATTACGTGCTGACCTATCGAGCCGGGTTTCTGGGGTAAATGATGCATTCGCCGACGATGGTTGATTTTGTCTGGGTTTTGACGAGTGCGGCCCTCGTGTTCATGATGCAAGCGGGTTTCTGCTGTCTGGAAAGCGGCTATGTCCGCTCCAAAAACAGCGTCAATGTTGCCGCCAAGAATTTTGCTGATTTTTGTATCTCTGCGGGCATTTTCTGGGCTGTCGGTTACGGGCTCATGTTCGGTGCGAGTTCGAACGGGATCATAGGGACATCCAGCTATGTCTTTTCGGTCAGCGACGATCCTGGTCACATCACGTTCTTTATCTTTCAACTGATGTTCTGTGGTACCGCGACGACGATTGTCTCCGGTGCCGTCGCGGAAAGAACCCGATACGCCGGCTATCTGATGATTGCGACCTTTATCTCGCTGATCATCTACCCGGTATTCGGTCACTGGGCCTGGGGTGGAGTCGTCGGGGGTGCAAAGGGCTGGCTGGCGGCAATGGGGTTTGTCGATTTTGCCGGCTCAACGGTGGTTCACTCGATTGCCGGCTGGGTTGGGCTGGCTGCGGTCATCATCATCGGGCCAAGAATCGGGCGTTTTGACGGTACCGGCGGGAATTTCCGGAGTCACAGTCTGCCGTTATCGGCACTCGGTGTCTTTACGATCTGGGTCGGGTGGATCGGCTTTAACGGCGGTAGTACGCTGGCGGTAACGGTTGCGGTGCCGTTGATTGTCTTTAATACGCTTATTGCCGGTGCATTTGGTGGCCTGGCTTCGATATTAATCGCGCCGGTTCTCTTCGGCAGGTCCGATGTGCCGAGCATGTTGAACGGTTCACTGGCCGGTCTGGTTGCGATCACGGCACCGGCACATGCTGTTGAGCCGTTGGCAGCGGTAATGATCGGTCTGATCGGCGGCATACTGTGTATGGTCGGCACGTATGCGCTTGAAAAGCTACGCATTGACGATGTGCTTTCGGCTTTCCCGGTTCATGCCGTTGCCGGGATTTGGGGAACATTGTCGGTAGCGATCTTTGGACGTCTGGATATCCTCGGCACAGGGTTGTCCCGGGTGGATCAGTTTCTCGTCCAGGGCCTTGGCGTGTTGACGGCCATGCTGTGGGCATTCGGGCTCAGTTTCGTCGCTTTTAAAATCATCAACAAATATTACCCGTTGCGTGTGTCGCCAGAAGCCGAGCGCGTTGGGTTGAATATCAGCGAGCACGATCAGTCGACCGAGCAGCTTGATCTGTTGAGCGCAATGGAGTTTCAGCGGCTTAGCGGGGATTATTCCAGCCCGATCCCCGTCGAGCCGAATTCTGAAACCGGCGATATTGCCGCGCAGTACAACCGGGTCCTGCAGAACCTCTATAACGCCAAGCTTGATGCGGATTCCGCGAATAACGCAAAGTCCGATTTTCTGGCATCCATGAGCCATGAACTCAGAACGCCGCTGAATGCGATCATGGGTTTCTCGGAGGTTATCTCGAAACAGTATTTCGGCCCGATCGGATCGGCAAAATACAAGGATTATGCCACCGATATCATGTCCAGCGGCCAGCATCTGCTGAGTCTGGTTAACGATATTCTTGATCTGTCAAAGGTCGAGTCCCGCCAGAAAACGCTGATCAGGGAAGAAATCAGCGTCAGAGAGACCTTCGATGAATGCCTGAAGATTGCCAAGAACGCCATCGATTGCTCGCAGATTTATTTTCAGACCCGGGTTACGGACTTTCTGCCGAAAATGTATGTCGATGAGCGGGCCATCAAACAGGTGATCCTGAATCTTTTGTTTAACGCCGTCAAATTCACGCCGGGTGGTGGCCATATTACCCTGAAGGCAACTTATGAAAATGGCTACCATATACTCGAGGTGACGGACAGTGGTGCCGGTATTGATCCCAAGGATCTGAATAAAATCACGAAACCATTTGCCCAACTGGAATCCAATCCGCATATCGCCAAGATGGGCACCGGGCTGGGACTTGCCATCGCCAAGGCACTTGTCGAACTGCATGGAGGAAAACTCGATATTACCAGCGAACTCGGCAAGGGAACGACGGTCTGTGTGGTGATCCCCGATATACAAAACCCAAAGCCTGCATCAACACCCAGATCGGGTGAATGACGTGCTCAGCTTGTTCCGCTAGCTCTGATGGCAGATTGCACTGTGGTTTCGAGTTTGTTGAGGAAGGCCGAGCGGTCATTTTTTGAATAAGGCCTGGGGCCGCCGGTGATCTGCCCCGTTTCCCTGAGGCCCTGCATCAATTCGCGGTTGGCGAGTGCCATGCCGATGCCGTTTTCCGTGAACAACTCACCGTTCGGCTTGATCGCCAGAGCTTGCTTCTCAAGGCACCGCGCCGCCAGCGGGATATCGTTGGTAACACAGATATCGGCTTTCTGGATGTGTTCGGCGATCCAGTCATCGGCCGCATCGGCACCTTGCGTAACGATGACCAGTTCCACCATCGGGTTCGGGCTTGGACGGATGCCGCCATCGCAAACCATGAAGGTTTTCAGGTTGTGTCTGACTGCGACCTGAACGGTCTCGTCCTTGACCGGGCAGGCGTCGGCATCAATATAGATTTCGACCATGACGATCAGTCATTGCCTGCTTCGGCCTTGGGCAGATACTGGCTGACATCGACCTCGTCGAGCTGTTCCGGCAGCAGGAATCGCTCGGCGTATTCCTTGTAGATACCGGACGTCAGGAATAATTCGAACAGCTCATCGTCGATGTGCGCATCCTTTTTCATGAACGACATGATCTTGACGCTGTCAGACAGCTTCTTGGGTGCCTTGTAAGGACGGTCAGCCGCAGTCAGGGCTTCGAAAATATCGGCGATGGCCATTATCCGCGCCGGTACCGACATATGTTCCTTGTTGAGCTTTTTCGGATAACCGGTGCCGTCCATTTTTTCATGATGGCCGCCAGCGAATTCCGGAACCCGGGCCAGGTGTTTCGGGAACGGCAGGGCTTCCAGCATGATGATGGTCTGCACGATATGGTCATTGATCTTGAAGCGCTCTTCTTCGGTCAGGGTGCCCCGCGCAATGCACAGGTTATAAACCTCACCGAGATTATATTTGTGTTCGGGTACATCGAGCTGGAATCCCCAGGGGTTATCCTCAACCGCCGTCTGTTCCATGCCTTCGCGGTAAATGATATGATCGTAGCGGTCCGAAAGCAGATCTTCCTCGAACGGCAATTCCGGTTCCGGCTCGCGTTCGACCCGTTTCAGCTCTTCATAGGAAAGGCCTATCCGGTCGGACAGCGTACGGGTCCACTTGGTTTTGGCGATTTCCCTGACCCGTGCGATCTTTTCAGGTGCCATGAATTCACCGCCGACATTGCACTCGCCGATGAAGGCAAAATCGTCGTCGATCCTGGCCAGCGTCTGCTCAAGTTCTTCACGCAGCGCTTCGGGGTCGCCGCCGTTATTGACCGCCTTCAGATAATCGATGACGCGGTCGCGCTTGACGATTTCGAAGCGGTTACGGATTTCGTGAATGCGGTTGTAGATCGTCTCAAGTTTGGTTGCCTTGTCGACCACGTATTCCGGCGTCGTGACCTTGCCGCAATCATGCAACCACGCTGCGATGTGCAGTTCGTACCATTCTTCTTCGCTCAGGTTGAACTCTGCAAACGGCCCTTCTTTCTGTTCGCACGCAGCACTCGCCAACATTTTGGTGAGTTCCGGCACGCGCTGGCAGTGCCCGCCGGTATAGGGTGATTTGGCGTCAATTGCCGATGCGATCAGCTCGATAAAGCTGTCGAGCAGCTTTTTCTGGGCTTCCAGCAGCTGCTGATTATCAAGGGCGACGGCGGCCTGTGATGCCAGCGCTTCAATCAGGGGCTGGATGTGACTGCCAAACGCAATGACCTCGCCGCTCGCCTTGTCGACGGCATTGAGCAGTTGCAGGACACCGATGATTTCGTTCTGGGAGTTCCTGAGCGGGACACAGAGGAAGGATTTTGACCGGTAACCGGTCCCTTCGTCGAATTTCTTGGTGCCGGAGAAATCGAAGTTGTCGTTTTCATAGGCATCGGGAATGTTGATCGACTTGCCGGTCAGCGCAGCTGCCGAAGCGACGTTCTTGTGGTTTTGTTCACCGGTTTTTGGATCAACCAGGGTCAGCGGCGGAAAGTTGATGTCTTTCCCGGTCGTGCCGCCCATGGCGATGTCGAGGCTATCGGTTCGCATGATCTCGAACCGCAGCCGATTGTCGCCGGTGCGGATATACAGCGTTCCGCCATCAGCATTGGACAGGCTTTTGGCTTCCAGCAGAATCGTCTCCATCAGGACGTTGGTGTCCCGTTCTGCAGAGAGCGCAATGCCAATGTCGATCAGCCGCTGCAGGCTTGATGCACTGAGCATCTCGTTGGATTCGGTAACACCGTCGGCCATGCTGTATTTGTTCCCGGTAACCAGTGCCATTCTGGCACCATTTTTTAGGCTCACATTTCAGACTCTAGACGTTTAAGCCATTGATTGACAATGGTCACCCCTCCGAATGTGGATTTTTCCGGGATGCTTGACCGCCAAGCCCGGAAAGGGTCAACCTTGCGCCAGAAACAGGAGTGATTTTCATGGCTTATGCCTCGCTCAGGGAATTCCTGGAGCGCCTCGAAAAGGCCGGCCGGCTGGTGCGCGTCACCGCGCCGGTATCGACCGTTCTCGAGATGACCGAAATCCAGACCCGGGTATTGGCCGAGGGCGGCCCGGCGATCCTGTTTGAAAATGTCACCAAAGCAGACGGCACGCCATCCGATATGCCGGTTCTGGTCAATCTTTTCGGCACCGTCGAGCGGGTTGCCTGGGGTATGAACCGAGAGCCCCATGAATTGCGTGAAATCGGCGAAACGCTGGCTTTTCTGCGTCAACCCGAGCCCCCCGGGGGCTGGCGTGAAGCCCTTGAAATGTTGCCGCTTCTGAAGACCGTGATGGCGATGAAGCCAAGGGATGCCGGTACGGCCTATTGCCAGGAAATTGTGCTGACCGGTGACGACATCGATCTGGCCCGGCTCCCGGTGCAGACCTGCTGGCCCGGCGAGCCGGCACCGCTGATCACCTGGCCGCTGGTGGTCACCAAAGGCCCCGGTTCCGACAAGCGTGACGGTTTTAACCTTGGTATCTACCGGATGCAGGTGACCGGCCGGAATACCACGCTGATGCGCTGGCTCAAGCATCGCGGCGGCGCGCAACATCACCAACGCTGGAAATCGGAAAAACCGGAGCCGCTGCCGGCCGCCGTTGTGCTGGGCGCTGATCCGGGAACAATACTGGCTGCTGTGACGCCGGTTCCCGATACCCTGTCGGAATACCAGTTTGCAGGCTTGCTGCGGGGCAAGAAAGTCGAGCTGGTGGACTGCATCACGCAGCCCCTGAAAGTGCCGGCGGAAGCGGAAATTGTACTGGAAGGTACGGTGTCGCTGACGGATTACGCTGACGAGGGGCCGTATGGCGATCACACCGGCTATTATAACTCGGTCGAGCCGTTCCCGGTGTTTACCGTGACCGCCATCACCATGCGCAAGAACCCGATTTATCTGTCGACCTATACCGGCAGGCCCCCGGACGAGCCTTCCGTGCTGGGCGAGGCGCTGAATGATGTATTCGTGCCGCTGTTACAGCAGCAGTTTCCGGAAATTGTCGATTTCTGGCTGCCACCGGAAGGTTGTTCCTATCGGGTTGCCGTTGTTTCCATGAAGAAGGCCTATCCCGGCCATGCCAAGCGGATCATGATGGCGGTGTGGTCGTATCTCAGGCAGTTCATGTATACCAAGTTCGTCATCGTTGTGGATGCCGATATCAATGCACGCGACTGGAACGATGTTATCTGGGCGCTTTCGACCAATGTCGATCCGGGCCGCGACCTGACCGTCATTGAAAATACTCCGATCGATTATCTTGATTTTGCCTCGCCGGAATCCGGCCTGGGCGGCAAGCTCGGCATCGACGCGACGACCAAGCTGCCGCCCGAAACGCACCGCGAATGGGGACAGAAAATCCGCATGGATGACGATGTGGTGAAAAAAATCGACACGATGTGGAAAAGCCTCGGCATTCCCGGCACCGGCAAACCGATCTGGAAGTGATTTGTGTCGTGAAGAGTGTGAACATAAGTGGTATTAAAGCATGGTACTTTCCCGTAAAAAGTGAGAAATATGGCTGGATTAGTCCTGCAGCTTCAATCAGATGCACTCGATGCAAATATCAAAATCTCAAATTTATTGAGAAAAGCGAAAGTTGCGTCTGTCAAATTGAATATTGAAGAGGTTCACCAATGGATTGAACACGAACTAAGCGGTTATTTTAGTGAAACTCAAGTGCCAAGCTATCGACAAATTCGTGGCTCGATCAAATTTCGAAATCCGAGTTATGGATGGATGCCAGTAATTTTTGAAGATATAGAATTTGAAAACGAACTTACTCAATTACCCATCCGGCAGAGTATCGCATCGTTAGAAAGTACAATAGATCAGTGCAAATTTGGTTTTTGGCATTTTCTTTATCGGGGTCAGCGCAATCCTTGTTGGCTAAACAAGTTGGTTTTGAAACAGAATTTCAAATGCAGTTCCCATTGTC
Source organism: Rhodospirillales bacterium (assembly GCA_040877275.1). Lineage (GTDB taxonomy): Bacteria > Pseudomonadota > Alphaproteobacteria > Rhodospirillales > Casp-alpha2 > UBA4479. Next base: position 8,493 of record JBBDOA010000106.1, read on the forward strand.
ATTAGGGCAAAATATTCTTGATGCAGTAAGGAATAGGATTTTGGAATGGTCACTGAGTTTAGAACGCGCTGGAATTCTTGGTGATGGGTTAAGGTTTAGCCAAAAGGAGCAAGAAGTGGCCAAGGAAGTTCAATATAATCCAGTGTATAATATCCAGAATGTAGGTGTGTTGGGTGACGTAACTGGTTCGAATGCATTACACCAACAATTCCAAATTTATTCTTCGGCAGATTTGGCTGACTTGAGAGAGGTGGTCTCTCAAGTTCAACAATCAAGCCAGCTTCTAGACGATAAGATTAGGGCGAGCGTCTCTAATGAAATAGAAAAACTTCTCGGTGAACTCGAAACGAAAGATACTGATAGCAGTAAAATAAGACTGGTGTTGTCATCTTTAAAATCGGTTTGTGAAGGCGCATCAGGTAATTTGGTTGCAAATGGCATTATTGCATTGATTGGCAAGTTTATTTGATCCCTTTGTACTCGGGTTGGACCCGGAACTGTTTCTTGAACCGAGAGTTCCTTCTCCCTTGGGAGAAGGACAGGATGAGGGGGCTTCAGCATCGCAAATTTTTCACTGGACGGCATCAGTGTCTGATCCGAAATTTTGATTTGGTAACGATGAATTACAGAAGCTAAATTAATAGCACCCCGTCATCCCCGCGAAGGCGGGGACCCATACTGACCGTTGATTTGGGTCCC
>JBBDOA010000106.1:9201-21967 GCA_040877275.1 Rhodospirillales bacterium
CCTTCGCGGGGATGACGGGCAATAAAACGGTGATTCATTGATATTATAATAGAACTTTTGAATCGGACTCTAAGTGGCTGCCACGATCATTCTCCGAAGTGCGGGCAGCAATGGAAAACGAAAGAAGAAAGCGATGAAAAAAATTCTGATTGGCCTGGCGGTCGTTCTGGTGGTCGCGGTCGGCGGGGCCTATTTTCTTTATTCGAACCTTGGCGGTATCATCAAATCCGCCGTCGAAACCTACGGGACTGAAGCGACCAAGGCCGACGTTTCGTTGAACAGCGTTGATCTTGATGCGACCTCGGGCAAGGCTGCGCTCAACAAGCTAACCGTCGGCAACCCGAGCGGGTTCAGCACGCCAAAAGCGTTCGAGTTGGGTGTCATCGCCGTCGAACTCGATACATCAAGCTTGACCACGGACACCATCCTGATCAAATCGGTGCTGATCGATGGGCCGAAGATCACGTACGAGCTGGGTGACAAGGGCTCAAACGTCGATGCCATCAAGGCCAACGTCGATGAGTACGCCAAAAAATTCGGCGGTGGCGGGTCTTCGTCTGCCGCGCCGACTGAGGGGGGCGGGAAGAAAATCATCATCGAAAAACTGACTATTACCGGTGGCGAAGTAAATGTGTCGGCATCATTCCTGAAGGGAAAGGCGCTTGGCTCCAAGCTGCCGACGCTGACTCTGACCGATATCGGCAAGGACAAGGGCGGCGCATCGCCGGCGGATGTCATCAAGCAGGTCATGGACAAGATGACGGCCGGTGTTGGCTCATCCGTGTCCAGCCTTGACCTCGACGGTCTGGCGAAAGGAGCCGGTGACAAAGCGAAGAAACTGCTGGAAGGGGCCGGCGAAGGGGGCTCCGGAACACTGGATGGTGCCGGCAAGAAGCTCAAGGGCCTGCTGGGAAATTAAGAGCCATTCAGCCCCTCACCTGAACACACGTCTTGAGAAAGGGTGAGGGGCGGCTTTTGACCACAAAATGACGCCGTTGGATCAGTCGAAGAAACGACGCAGGTTTATCAGGATAGCAGGAGTATCCTTGACCTGAACGATTGGTCTTTGACCAGGTCGTTCCTTTAGGAGTGGACGCCATGTCCGAACGTACAGCCCGCCGGGGTCGTGATGCCCGCCGTATCGCCCGCGAAAAATCAGGGGCCGTGACCAGGCCCTATATCATCCGGAATATTCCACTTCTGGAACTGGCATCCCCTGAAGCGATTGAGATCATTGAGGCCAATGCCGATCTGATCCTTGAGGAAATCGGCATCGAGTTCCGCGACGACGACGAGGCGCTGGCGCTGTTCAAGGAAGCCGGGGCCGATGTGCAAGGTGCCCGCGTGCGCTTCCCCAAAGGGCTTTGCCAGTCGTTGTTGAAAACCGCACCGGCGCAATACACCCAGCACGCTCGCAATCCCGCCCGCAATGTCGAGATCGGTGGCAATCACACGGTTTTCGCCCCCGTCTATGGGCCGCCGTTTGTGCGCGACCTGGATAACGGGCGACGCTACGGCACGATTGAGGACTTCCGCAACTTCGTGAAGCTCGCCTACATGGCACCGGCCATGCACCATTCCGGTGGCACGGTCTGCGAGCCGGTTGATCTGCCGGTCAACAAGCGCCACTACGATATGCTGTACGCGCACATGAAGTATTCCGACAAGCCGTTCATGGGTTCGGTCACGCATCCGATGCGTGCTGCCGACAGTGTCGCCATGTGCGAAATCCTGTTCGGTAAGGACTTCGTCGATCAGAACACGGTGATGACCAGCCTGATCAACGCCAACTCGCCGATGGTCTTCGACAGCATCATGCTTGGTGCGCTCAAGGTCTATGCCCGCGCCAATCAGGCCTGCATCGTATCGCCGTTCATTCTGGCCGGTGCCATGAGCCCGGTCACCGCATTGGGTACACTCGCACAGGTGCAGGCCGAAGTGCTGGCTGGTGGTGCGTTGACGCAATTGATCCGACCCGGCGCGCCATTGATTTACGGTGCCTTCGTCAGCGCCATTTCGATGCAGTCCGGTGCGCCGACATTCGGCACGCCGGAGCCGACACTGGTGATCTCTGCTGCGGCACAGTTGGCGCGGCGGTTGAATTTGCCGTTCCGCTCCGGTGGCTCACTCTGCGCTTCCAAGGTGGCAGACGCCCAGGCCGCTTACGAAAGCGCCAATACCCTGAATGCGACGGTCTATTCCGGGGTTAATTTCTCACTGCACGCAGCGGGCTGGCTCGAAGGCGGGCTGTCTTCGGGATATGAGAAGTTTGTCATGGATTGCGATCAACTGGCGATGATGCAACGCCTCTGCGAAGGCTACGATCTGAGCGAAAATGGTCAGGGATTGAGTGCGGTCCGGGAAGTCGGGCCGGGGTCTCACTACCTTGGCTGTGCCCACACTCAGGCCAATTTCGAAACGGCCTTCATCCGATCCAGCCTTGCTGATAACAATTCCTATGAGCAGTGGGAGGCAGAAGGGGCGCAGGACATGGCGCAGCGAGCCAATACACAGTGGAAATCCTGGCTTGCGGAATACGAAGTGCCGGCCATCGATCCCGGCCTCGATGAGGCGTTGCAGGCCTATATGACCGAGCGCAAGGCCAGCTTCCCGGATTCCAACGTCTGACGGACGATGAGGGGATATCGGACAGCTGGCGATGGGACAATTCGCCTTCTGGCTTGATCCAGGGCGCACGAGGGCTTACCTAGCATGTAATCCCTGAGCGGAACGGTTGGAGATTCCCATGCGCACATATCTGCATATTGATTTGGCGACACGCGACATCAAGCGCGAAACCAGGGACGGTGAGCAACTCGCCCGGGCCGGTCGCTATTATATCGCCAGGACCCTGTATGAACGCGGTCTTGCCAAAATTGATCCGATGTCTCCGGCAAACCCGCTGATTTTCTCGGCAGGACCGTTTGCCGGCTCCAATATGTCGAATGCCAACCGTATCAGTGTCGGCTGCAAAAGCCCGCTGACAGGCGGCGTCAAGGAAGCCAATGCCGGCGGCACTTTCGGCTTTGCGCTGGGTCAGAGCGAGTTGTGCGGTCTCACCCTCGAGAATGCTTCGGATGAGTGGGTTGTCATTCGCATCACCAAGGAAGGCGACGTCACGTTCGATGATGCGGCCCCGTATATGGGTCTTGGCGTGATTGAGACGGCGGCAAAACTGCATGACGCCTATGGCGAGAAAGTCAGCCTGGCGATCTGCGGTCCGGTCGGTGAATACCAGGGCCTGATGGCCGGTGTTTCGTTCTCGGACCCCGAAGGCCGCCCGGTGCGTATCGCTGCCAGGGGCGGTGTGGGTGCCGTCATGGGCATGAAAAAAGTCAAGGCGATGGTTTGCGACAAGCACAAGATGCCGAGCTTCCATGACCGCACCGGTGTCATGAAGGGCGTCAAGGAATACACCGCCAAACTTCGGGTCGATGAGAAAGTTATCTCGATGGGTGAATACGGCACAGCGCTGGTTGCCGACGTGATGAACGGGATGGGCGGACTGCCGGTCAACAATTTCTCAAACGGGCAGCAGGTTGACGCTTCAAAAGATCGCATGCGCATGGGGGGCGATTTCATCCGTGAACAGAATATGGCGCGGGGCGGTGTGCCAACGCATGCCTGCATGCCCGGCTGTATGATCAAATGCTCGAACATTTATGTCGATAAAGACGGTAACGAGCTTGTCTCGCCGCTGGAGTATGAAACCATCGGTCTGCTCGGCACCAACTGCGGGATCACCGATCCGGACGACGTGGCACGTCTGAATATGACGGCCAACGATCTCGGCATCGATACCATTGAGCTTGGCGCGACGCTGGGCGTGCTGATGGAAGCGGGCGAAGCCGAGTTTGGCGACGTACCTTTCATGGCGGCGGCCCTCGAAGATATTCGCCTTGGCAACGAGCGCGGCAGGTTTTTGGCATCAGGCACGGCAAGCGTAGCCGAGCATTACGGAGTCACGCGCGTCCCGGTCATCAAACGCCAGGCGATCAGTGCCTACGATCCCCGCGTCATCGAAGTAACCGGGATATCGATGATGTCGACGGCGCAAGGTGCCGACCACACGACCGGCAACATCCCGACCCATGCGTGTGACGGCCAGACCACAGAACAGCTTGTCAGCGAGAGCATGAACGTGCAGATGTTGTGCGCCGCTGCAGATAGTGTCGGGTTGTGCCTGTTCGGTCGGACCGTCACCAACATCAACCTCGATCTGATCATGAGCGCCGTCAATAATGCGACCGGTACGGAATTGCCTGCCGATTTCTTCAAGCAGATCGGTCTCGAAACCCTGATGTTCGAAGATGCGTTCAACCGCGATGCCGGATTTGGCGAGATCGATGACGAGTTGCCTGCCTTCTTTTACGAGGAAGCTCTGGCGCCGACCACCAAACGGGCCCGGCACCACGCTGCCGAGGTCCGTCAGTTCCGCGCCGAATGGCTGAATAAGGCCCACGCCGACATGGCCGTTACACCTTTGCCGGTAAACAGCGTTTATTAGGGACCTGACCCTGTTTCGGATGCCGTGATGGATGTCATACGCAAGCCGGCATGTATATGCTATCCATGCTTGCGAAACGGGGAACAGTGATGAAACGCAGAACCGGTGATCCATGGATGCCTGCCGACCAGTATGACCAAAGCCTGACCGGTCTGGGTGCCGGCTTAGCCATTGGCGGAACCGGTTCATGAAACGGCATCAATCTCTGAATTTGAAAATCGTTCTGGCTGTTTGCGCCATCATTCTTGGACTGTTGCCCGTCGCCAAAGCGGATGAAAACCCGGCGGACACATCCGTTGCGCTGCAACTGAAATCCCTGGCTGTCTCGGCGATCACCGAAAAAAGTTATCTCGGGCGCATAACAGCGACCCCCTATATGGTTGTTCCTGATGCGGCTGCCGTAAAACGGGTCTGCGGCAGGTTGCCGAGACTGCTGGATGTCATTGTGGTTGCCTTTGAAGAACAGCCGATGCGGCTGGTAGATATTGAAAGCGATCTCGCCGGACGACAGGACAAGCTGCGCATCGTTATTGAAGATACCATCGGTCGGGGTGTGTTTCAGGCCTTCCATATGGTTGAGGGTTCAAGACGCCGTGCCGAAGGGGCTGAACGGGTGACGGTTGAGGGTGGTACGGCCGATTGTCAGCCGATCAAGTCGCTGCCCTGGATAAAAAAGAAACCAGCTCCCTCGTCAGCACCCTCGAAAGCTGCTGTTGAGCTTCTTCTCCCGCAAACGACCGGATTGCCGGCGCCGCCATCGACAACACCATCAGTCCCGGCCCCGGCATCTACCTTGCCATCAGCGCCGGCATCGATCCCGCCATCGACCTTGAGCGAGGCTGAACTGGCCAGGGCCGAGGCGGAACTGTTGGCGGAATCGCCTGAACAAAAGTCGTTTCCGGGTGCGCCGCTGATCCCGCCATCCAAAAGAAAGTCATGGATTATGATGGCGATTGCGATCGTCGGAATTGGCGGTCTGATGATGGTGATCGGCAGTTATATCGGCTATCAGGTCGCGAAAATTCGCCGTGAGAGACGCCGAATCGAACGTCGCCAAATGCGTAAGGACAGACGCGCCAAACGAGATCGGCGTGTGGCCGATGCCGGGCCACCGGCATCTGGAGAAAAGCGTAGCGGCAAGGATCGCAGGCAGTCCGCTGACCGTCGCAAGGCATCGGACCGGCGGGGAGAACGCGACCGGCGAGATGAAAATTAGCAACACGGCCTTTCGTGTGCGTGTCGCCAGCGCTAATGTGGCGTAAATCCCATTCCTCGACGGAGAAACGTCATGGCGACCCAGCCGACCACAACCAAAAGCGTTTCGGACCTCAGTTGGACGATTACCGGGGCCTCTCAGGAAACCCGTGATAAGGTTAAAAAAGCCGCCAGTGCCGAGGGAATGACGATCCGCGCCTGGGTCGATAAAACCCTGAATGAGGCTGCCGACGGCAAGCCGGGAGCGAAAGCTGTTTCTGGTAGCGACGCCAGGGCCATCGCCGAGCTGTCTTCAAAGCTGGATGACGTCCTGAAGCGGCTGCCCGAAAACCCGCAATCCGCCGAGAAAGCTGCCGCCGAGCGAACCAGTGCTGCCGTCCTGAAAGCTCTCGCCGCCGGGTTCAACGAAATGCACCGTGTCGCCCGCGATCAGGCGCGTATCGCCGAAGGCAAGCCTTTGAAAAAGAAAGTCAAAAAAGCAGCGCCTAAACAACAGGCAGCAAGCTGACATTGCCTCTTCTGCCCGTGAACTCTGCCTGGATGCCAGAAACAATGAAAAACGATAATATTATTTGAAGATTCATCTCGTTTTTCTGGACATAAGCTTTTAAACCCCAATAATCATCCGCACCTGCACCCTGCTCGAGGGACTTTCACGCAGGCCATTGAAAACGAAACATCTAAGAAGGCATCAGAATGAAAATCAGGAATATAGCGTTTGCCGTGCTTGCAGCATTCGCGGCAACGGCGTGTGCAACCGGAGAAACTACCGAACAGGCGAGCAATGCAAATATGCTCGATGCAAAAGCCTTGCAGCTCCTGTTTAAAATGGGTGGCGGGTCATGCACCTGGAAATCCGGCACTGTCGAAGGAGAAGATTTCTATTACTCGACCGTCTCCAAATCGATGGGCGTTGCGGACCGTAACATCGGTGCCGATGTTATGCAGGGGAAGTGGTCTCTTAAAGACAATCAGCTTTGCACCGATTTCGGTACGGAACATTGTTCACCTCTCGAAAAGGTGGAAGGCAAGAAATATAAGGCTGTTTGGGGCGGTAAGCTGTACGATCTGAGCTGCTGATCCGAACACCTTGCGAAGTCATTGAGGGGCGCGGTTATTGGCCGCGCCCTTTTTGCGTTGATGTGTCGGTGTCACATCCGAACATAAGGAAGATATGCTGAAAGGATGTAGGCTGCTGTATGCTCCTTGAAGTACTGACCTACCTGACGACACGATGCCCGCCACATCTGCGGGACATGGGGTATTTGTCGGAACTGATCGCCACCGAAGCACGATTTCGACGCTGCCGGTCCGCCTGGGGGCCGCATCTGGAAAAAACCCAATCTGTCATTTTGAGTGCGATCAACTGCACGGCCAGTCGTAACAAGGCGGTCGTGCTGGGTGCCGGGTTGCTGTCCGATATCCCCCTCAGGGCTTTGTCGGGCAGCTTCGGCAAAGTTGTCCTGATCGATGTCTGTTTTCTTCATGCGGCGCGCAAAGCAGCCATGCACTACCCCAATGTCGAAATCAGGACCAGCGACATCACCGGGCTTGCCCGGGCCTTGCATGCGGGGGAAACGCCTGAATCCGCCTTGCCTTGTGATATCGCACTCAGCGATGTCGATCTTGTGGTTTCCGCGAACGTCTTGTCACAGTTGCCGTTGGTGCCACTGGCGTATCTTCGAAGACGGCACCTGCTGGGGGAAGGTGAAGCGGCCCGTGTGCTTGCTCATGGGATCGTGCGCGCCCATCTGGACCTGCTGAATACATGCTTCGGAACGGTCTGTCTGATTTCCGAGGTCGAGCGGCAGTTTCTGGACGGCGATGTTATGCTCGGTACTGAGGACCCGCTTTTCGGCGTGGCGGCAGAGATCGACGGCGATGAATGGTTCTGGGATATCGCACCGAAGCCAGAAGCCTCGCCGGATTATGCCATCCGCAACCGGGTCAGGGGGATGGTGTGGCAGGGTGGTGTCAGTGGTAGGTAAATCCCCATCCGTCCGTCACCCCGGTGCAGACCGGGGTCCAGTGATACACATCCTGATCTGACAGGGACAGGGCGTGCCCGGCGCTCTGGATTCCGGCGTGTGTCGGAATGACGAGCATTTACATAGGTTTCGCCATCAATTCCGTTTATGGATTTGATCTCTGATCCTTGCGTTGAGAATAATGATGTTTCGTCGTGGAACGAGCCTTCAGCCCACCTTGAGGCCATATTCCTGTGCAGCGTCCTCAAGCCATGTCCACAAATACGTCGAGAAACTGCGGAGCACATACAATTCGTAGGTCGGATCCCCGTTCCGGGCTGCTGCCGTCTGTGTCAGCATGACGCCGACCTTGGAGACGATGGTTTGCGCACATTGTCCGGGGCCGAACCGGGCCGGGTGCAAGTCAATGCTGCAGCCTTTCCTCAACACGTCGCGGGCACTTGGTCCGGAGATTTCAATGCAGGTTCGGGCATGGGTTGTATCGGTGACGGCGGCGTGCAGGCCATTAACCTTGAGGTTTTTCTGAAGCACCTTCAGCGCCCGTTCCGCGGCTTCGGGTCTGGTAATGACCAGCCATTCGTCCGGGCCTAGCCACATGATTCGGGTCGTTGACGCTTTGCCCGCGACCGTGTTCGCCTCCGTCGGTGGTGTGATGCGGACTGCTTTCCGGACAGCGTCGGTAAATGCCGCATCCGCTGCATCGCCACGTATGTTGATCAGGCCGCGACAGGGAATTTCCCGCATCACGACGCCGGTTCCGGATCGTGCCGCATCGGCTTCGGCCCGGGCGTCAAGGGCCAGGTGAGCAAGCGGGCTTCTCAGGCGATAGGCATCAACCATTCATGCGACTCCCGTCCATGTCGTAGAACCCCGGCGCGACGATTTCACAGGTGACGGTTTTATTGTCGAGCGGGACATAAACCGTCTCGCCGAGCCTCTTTCGACCGCCCTTGACCAGCGCGAGTGCGATTGAATGGCCGAGCGCCGCCGAGTAATAGCTCGACGTCACATGGCCGATCATCGTCATCGGCGGCTTGGGCCGGGTCTCGGCAACGATCTGGCCGCCCTCAGGCAGCACTTCCTCGGGATCGATGGTTTTGAGGCCGACCAGTTGCTTGCGGTCCTCTCGCAGCATGTCTGAGCGAGCGTGCGAGCGCTTGCCGATAAAATCAGGTTTCTTGGCGGAAACGATCCAGTCCATGCCAAGATCATAGGGCGTCACGGTGCCGTCGGTTTCCTGGCCGACGATGATGAAACCTTTTTCGGCGCGCAGCACGTGCATGGTTTCAGTGCCGAACGGCGTGATGCCGTATTTCTCACCGGCGATCATCAGATCATTCCAGAGCGACAATCCGGTCGCGGCGGGAACGTTGATTTCATAGGATAGCTCGCCGGTAAAACTGATGCGGAATATACGCGCCGGAATGCCGGCCACGGTACCTTCGCGCCAGCTCATAAACGGAAATGCCTCAGCCGAAAGATCAATATCTGACGTGAAGGATTGTAACAGGTTGCGGGCATGTGGCCCGGCCAGTTGCAGGGTCGCATACTGTTCAGTGACTGATGTCAGATAAACTTTAAGTTCCGGCCATTCAGTCTGCAGCCATTCTTCAAGCCAGGCCAGCACGCGCGCCGCCCCACCGGACGTGGTCGTCATCAGGTAATGGTTTTCGCCGATGCATGACGTCACCCCGTCATCCATGATCATGCCGTCTTCGCCCAGCATCAGTCCGTAGCGACATTTCCCGGGTGCCAGCTTCAGCCAGGCGTTGGTGTAGACCCGATTGAGGAATTCTGCTGCATCCGGCCCCTGAATATCGATCTTGCCCAGTGTCGTGGCATCCAGCATGCCGAGATGGTTTCTGACCGCAAGGCACTCACGGCGGACAGCATCGTCCATGCTTTCACCGGGTTTCGGGTAATACCAGGGACGTTTCCATTGCCCGACGTCCTCCCACAGACAGCCGGCCTTTTCGTGCCAGTCATGCATCGGTGTGCGGCGAGCCGGATCGAAAAAATCTCCGACCAGACGACCCGCCAGCGCTCCCATGGTGATCGGCGAATACGGTGGACGGAAAGTTGTCGTGCCGGTTGCCGGAACAGACTGGCCAAGTGCCGCCGACAAAATGGCATGGCCCGGAATGTTGCCGGTCTTGCCCTGATCCGTCGCCATGCCGAGTGTGGTATAGCGCTTGGCGTGCTCGACCGAGCGGTAGCCTTCACGTGCCGCCAGTTGCACATCGGCGACGGTGACGTCGTTTTGCTGATCGAGGAAGTGCTTGCCGCGCTCGCCGGCCGGTCTGGTCGTCGGGACGTACCATAAAAGCTGCCACGGTTGTTCTGGAACATCGGACGTGGCCTTGGGGACGCTGCCGCGTTTCGGTGTGGTTTTCCCCAGCAGTGAAGCGGCTTCGGTGCCGGCGAAATCCCCTTCGTTCAGGGCATCCTGTAATGAGAAGCTGCCGTTGGCGGCGCCACAGGCCTGTTCTGCCTGAAGCGTTTCGCCGGGCACGAACACGCCGTCCGCATCTCGCCAGACATTCTTGCCTGCTGAGTGAGAGTGGAGGTGGACGACCGGGTTCCAGCCGCCGCTGGAGCCGATGGTGTCGCAGGCGATTGTGCGGGCTGAACCTGTGACGGCACTGCCATCGTCCGTCAGTTTCATGATTTCAACGCCGCGCACGCGCTTGGTGCCCTGCACCGCGGTAATGGCAAAATGCTCGATGACCTCGATCCCGGCTTCGATGGCCCGGGTCACCAGTTCACCGCCAGGTTCCTTGCGGATATCGATGATGCAGGCGACGTCGGCGCCGGCGGCCTTGAGATCCAGTGCCGAGCGGTAGGCATCGTCATTGTTGGTAAAGATGACGTGCCGTTTGCCGGGGCTGACGCCATAGCGATTGACATAGGTGCGTAGCGCCCCCGCCAGCATGCATCCCGGACGATCATTGTCGGCATAGATCAGGGGGCGCTCGAGGGAGCCGGTGGCGAGAATGACGCGACGGGCGCGGACCCGCCAGACCCTTTGACGGGTTTTGCCGTCCTGACCGAAGGCGACGTTGTCACTTCTGTTTTGCAGCAGGCCAAGGAATCCGTGATCGTAATAGCCGAATGCAGTGGTATGCTTGAGGATTGTGACGTCCGGGTTGGCCAATAGTTCCGCCTCAGCTTCGCTAACCCATGCGGAAGCCGGTTTGCTGTCGATCTCAAAGCGTTCATTCAGCAATTGCCCGCCAAGTTCCGGTTGCTCATCGACGAGGATAACGCGAACCCCGGTGTCAGCGGCAGCCAAGGCGGCACTCAGGCCAGCGGGTCCGGCACCAATGACTACAACATCGGCGTGCGCATTCATTTTATCGTAGGTATCGGCATCCGGCACTTCCGGGGCGCGACCGAGACCGGCGGCACGACGGATGAAATGCTCATAAATCTTCCATCCGGAAACCGGCCACATGAAGGTCTTGTAGTAGAATCCGGCCGGCAGGATGCGGTGGAACAGTCCGTTGATGGCCATCACATCGAAGTTGGGCGATGGCCAGCAATTGACGCTGGTGGCATCAAGCCCGTCATACAGCGGCACCCGGGTCGCCAGCATGTTGGAAATGGTTCTGGCACCACGCTCAAGCTGTATCAGGGCGTTCGGCTCTTCCGTTCCCGCCGAGACAATGCCGCGCGGACGGTGATATTTGAAACTGCGGCCGATCAGCATCACGCCATTGGCCAGCAGGGCAGACGCCAGGGTGTCGCCGTGATAGCCGGTATAGCGACGGCCATTGAAGAAAAATTCAAGTGGTCGGCTGCGGTCAATGCGGCCGCCGTCACCGAGGCGGTTGGTCTCGGTCATGATTTTGTCCCCCCGCCGGTCATGGCCTTGATCGCTTCAGGGGGCTGCTCGCCCATTTTATAGATGGCGAGGACTTCATTGGTATGGGTATTGCGGGCGACATTGAACCAGCGTCGGCATCCGGCCGTATGCACCCAGCGCTCAAGATGTGGCCCCTTTGGATTTTTGCGCATGAACAGATAATCTGCCCATTCGGCATCGCTGCATTGCTCGGGGTTTTCCGGTCGCTTGATATGTGCCTCGTGGCCGTACGAAAATTCGCTTTCTTCGCGTTCGCCACAGAAGGGGCAGTTGATCAGAAACATCTTAATTCCCTCAATGCGCGACGGCGGCAGCGCCGTGTTCGTCGATCAGATGGCCGGTGGTGAAGCGTTCCAGTGAAAATGGTGCATTCAGCGGATGCGGCTCGTCGCGGGCGATGGTGTGGGCAAAAACCCAGCCGGAACCCGGTGTCGCCTTGAACCCGCCGGTGCCCCAACCGCAGTTGAAGTAAAGCCCGTCGACCGGTGTTTTCGAGATGATCGGGCTGGCGTCGGGGCAGGTGTCGACGATGCCGCCCCACTGGCGCATCAGGCGCATGCGGCTGAACAGCGGGAACAGTTCGCAGACGGCGGCGATCTGCTCTTCTATGATGTGCAGGCTGCCACGTTGCGAATAGCTGGTATGGGAATCGATCCCGGCACCCATCACCAACTCGCCCTTGTCGGATTGCGAAATATAGCAGTGCACGGCACCGGACATGACAACAACGTCGATAACCGGCTTGATCGGATCGGAAACCATGGCCTGCAGGGGATGGCTTTCGATCGGCATGCGGAACCCGGCCATGTCAGACAGGACCGAACAGTGACCGGCGACGACGACACCGACTTTCTTTGCTTTGATGTCCCCTCGCGTCGTGTGTACGCCCTGAACCTTGCCGGCCTTGATATCGAAGCCGGTGACTTCGCAGTTCTGGATAATATCGACGCCACGGGCATCGGCGGCACGAGCAAGGCCCCAGGCAACAGCATCATGGCGGGCTGTGCCGCCGCGCCGTTGCAGGCTGGACCCCAATACCGGATAGCGGATCGTCGGGTCGAGGTTGATGATCGGGACCATGTCGCGGATCTGATGCGGCTCGAGATATTCTGAATCGATACCGTTCAGTTTGTTGGCGTTGATACGCCGTTTGGTTTCGCGAACGTCACCCAGATTATGCGCCAGGTTCAG
>JBBDOA010000107.1:0-20883 GCA_040877275.1 Rhodospirillales bacterium
AAACGCGAACCCAAGCATAATGCCCAGGATTTCAACCCGCGCCCGTGGGAAATAGCCCTTGAGGGGGCATGCGCCAAACCGGGGACGATTTCGTATGAAGAGCTTGTTAAACCACACACGCTCGAGGAACGGGTCTATCGCATGCGTTGTGTCGAAGCCTGGTCCATGGTGATCCCGTGGGTCGGTATCCCGCTCGCCGATGTGCTGAAGCGGTTCGAGCCGACCGAGGATGCCAAGTATGTCGCGTTTGAAACATTGCTCGATCCGGAAAGGATGCCGGGTCAACGCCAGCCCGTGCTTGACTGGCCCTACAAGGAAGGGCTCAGGATAGATGAAGCCATGCATCCGTTGTCATTATTGGCGGTCGGACTTTACGGCGAGGTGATGCCGAACCAGAACGGCGCACCGGTGCGTCTGGTGATGCCCTGGAAATACGGTTTCAAATCAATCAAATCCATCGTCCGTATCAAATTCCAGAGCGCCATGCCGGTGACCAGCTGGAACCAGTCGGCGGCACGGGAATACGGGTTTTATTCCAACGTCAACCCGGCGGTCAGCCATCCGCGCTGGTCACAGGACAGTGAACGACGGATCGGCGAGTTGTTCAAACGCAAGACCTTGCCGTTCAACGGTTACGGCGAAGAAGTTGCCGCGCTGTATCAGGGCATGGACCTCCGTAAGTGGTATTAAGATTTCCCGGCGCTGCCGATGGCCCCTGATACCGCCATGAATGCGACCCCGGTAGCCGAGGCCGCCCACGCTGTGCGCAGGCCGAAACGCGATCCGATGGTCTGGATCATCAAACCGGCGGTCTGGATGCTGTGTCTGGGGCCGTTGGTTTGGCTGGGCTGGCTGGTTGCCGACGCGGTCCTGTGGCAGGGGCGCGGCCTGACCGCCAATCCGGTCGAATTCATCAATCGTTATCTGGGCGACTGGGCGCTCCGGTTCCTGCTGGTGGCCCTGGCGGTGACGCCGGTGCGTATTGTCAGCGGCTGGAAACAGGTGGTGCGTCTGCGCCGGCTGCTTGGCCTGTTTGCGTTCTTTTATGTTTTTTTGCATGTCTCGAGCTATGTCGGTCTGGATCAGTTCTTTAACTGGTCGGCGATCTGGGATGACATCGTCAAGCGCTGGTACATCACGGTCGGCATGGTCGCGCTGTTGTGCCTGATCCCGCTCGCGGTGACATCGACCAAGGGCTGGATCAAGCGGATCGGCGGCCGGAACTGGAACCGGCTGCACAAGGCGGTCTATATCGCGGGTGCCGCCGCGTGTCTGCACTTCTTCATGATGCGCAAGGGCCTGCAATATGAGCCGCTGGTCTATGCGGCGATCTTTGCCGGGCTGATGGTGGTCCGTGCGGTCGAGCCGCTGAAACGCCGGGTGAGGGGCTAGTGCGCCTCGTCCCAGTTGGTGCCGGTGCCGATATCGACTTCCAGCGGCACGTTCAGGGTGGCGGCGCTTTCCATGACGCGCTTGACGACATCCCGGGTCGCGTCGATCTCGGCATCGGGCACCTCAAAGATCAATTCATCGTGTACCTGCAAAAGCATTCTGGCACCCAGCTTTGCATCGTCCAGCGCGGCGGGCAGCTTAGACATGGCGCGTTTGATGATATCGGCGGCACCGCCCTGGATCGGCGCGTTGATGGCGGCGCGCTCGGCATTGCCGCGTAGCGCCTGATTTTTCTCGTTGATGCCGCGCATGTGGCATTTGCGCCCGAACGGGGTCATCACGAAGCCCTGATCATGGGCCTGTTGTTTGGTCCGGTCCATATAGTCCTTGATGCCCGGATAGCGTTCGAAATAGGCATCGATGTAGCGCTGCGCCTCGCCTCTGGGGATGCTCAGCTGCCGCGCCAGACCAAACCCGGAGATGCCGTAGATGATGCCAAAGTTGATCGCCTTGGCCTGACGGCGGATCATCGGGTCCATGCCTTCGACCGGCACCCCGAAGACCTGTGCTGCGGTAATGGCATGAATGTCCTGACCGTCGGCAAACGCCTGTTTGAGGACCTCGATATCGGCGACATGGGCGAGCAGGCGCAATTCGATCTGTGAATAGTCCGCCGACATCAGCGTATAGCCGTCGTCAGCGATGAAGGCCTGGCGGATCTTGCGGCCTTCCTCGGTGCGGATCGGAATGTTCTGCAGGTTCGGATCGTTCGACGACAGCCGTCCGGTCGATGTGATCGCCTGGCTGAACGAGGTGTGCACCCGCCCGGTTGTCGGGTTGATGGTTTCGACCAGTGCATCGGTGTAGGTGCTTTTCAGTTTCTGTAATTGCCGCCAGTCGAGAATGGTTTTCGGCAATTCATGCCCCTGGATGACCAGGTCTTCCAGCACTTCGGCGCTGGTTGAATAGGCGCCGGTCTTGCCCTTTTTGCCGCCTTCAAGCGACATTTCGTCAAACAGGATTTCACCGACCTGTTTCGGCGAGCCGATATTGAATTCGCGCCCGGCCAGCTTGTGGGCATGAATTTCAAACTCGTCCATGCGCTTTTCGAAATCGGCAGAAAAGGCTCTCAGTTTTCTGGCGTCAACCTTGATGCCGGTGCGTTCCATGCGCTCCAGAATATAAATCAGCGGGCGTTCCAACCGCTCGTAAACGCTGACCATATGTTCCCGGGCGAGGCGCGGTTTGAGCAACCGGTGCAGTCTGAGCGTCACATCGGCATCTTCGGCAGCGTAAGGTCCGGCGGTTTCCAGCGGCACTTTATCGAAGCCGACGGCTGCTTTGCCGGTGCCGGCGACATCCTTGAACTTGATGGTGGCGTGATCGAGGAAGCGGAGCGACAGCTCGTCCATACCATGACCGTGCAATCCGCCTTCCAGCACGTAACTGAGCAGCATGGTATCGTCGACCGGTGCGACCGCGATGCCGTAGCGCGACAGCACCTGCATATCGTATTTGATGTTCTGGCCGACCTTGAGGACAGCCGGGTCTTCCAGCATCGGCTTCAGGGCCTTGAGGGCGTCTTGCATCGGAATCTGTTCCGGTGCGTCGGCCTCGTGTGTGCCATCGCTGTCACCCAGATCAAAGGCACCCTGCGCACCGGCACCGACATGGGCCAGCGGGATGTAACAGGCTTTGCCCGGCTCAATGCAGAGCGAAACTCCGACCAGGCCGGCCTGCATGCTGGATAGCGCGTCGGTTTCCGTATCAACGGCAACGACACCCGCTTTCAAGGCGGCATCAATCCAGGGTTTGAGATCGGCAAGTTTCTGCACCAGCGTATAGTCTGCTTCTGGCGGCGCTGTGTCCCGGGCGCGCTCGGGGTCTTCGCCGGCAATAATGCCGTGCTTCGCTGAAATCGACGACACCAGCGTTTTGAATTCCATTTCCCGCAGGAATGTCAGCAGCTTTGCCGGGTCAGGCTGGCGCTTGCGGAAATCGTTCAGCGGGATGGTGTCAGGGACGTCGATCTTGAGGGTCACCAGTTGTTTCGATATGCGCGCCAGTTCGGCCTGTTCGATCAGCTTTTCGCGCCGCTTCGGCTGCTTGATTTCATCGGCACGGGCCAGCAGGCTTTCCAGATCGCCATAGGTATTGATCAGTTCCGCCGCCGTTTTGATGCCGATACCCTGCACACCCGGCACGTTATCGGTGCTGTCGCCGGCCAGCGCCTGTACTTCGATCACCTTGTCCGGGCCGACACCGAATTTTTCGAACACTTCAGCGGCACCGATGGTCTGTTCCTTCATCCCGTCCCAGAGCGAGACCCGGTCATTGACCAACTGCATCAGATCCTTGTCCGATGACACGATGGTCACGTCCATGCCGCGTTCGGCAGCCTGGGTCGCATAGGTCGCGATCAGATCGTCGGCTTCGTAGTTTTCCATCTGGATCGCCGGCACGTTCATCGCCTCGGTGGCGTCGCGAACCAGCTTGAACTGCGGGATCAGGTCTTCCGGCGGATCCGGGCGGTGCGCCTTGTATTCGGGATAGATGTCGTTTCGGAAGGTCTTGCGCGCCTTGTCGAAAATCACCGCCACGTAATCCGCTTCGGTATCCTCGATCAGCTTCAGCATCATGCGGGTATAAATATAGACCGCATTGGTGGGCGTGCCGTCCGAGCGCGTCATCTGTGAGCGGCGGCTGGCCATGCCGGCAAAATAGGCGCGGAAAATAAATCCGGAACCGTCGACGAGAAACAGATGCTCCCGGTCGACTTCCGTCTCGGGCGGCACCACGGCTCAGTGTCCGGCGGCGACGTCAGCGCCTTCTTTGAGGACGAAGCGCCTGGAGCAGTAGGGACAGACGGCATCGAGGCTATCGTCATCAAGATGCAGATAGACGTTCGGATGCCCGAGCGGACCGCTGCCGCCGTCGCATGCCACCGTCATCGTCTCAACTTCGATTGTATCGTCGTCCATCGTGTCCTCCGCTTTTCGTGTGCGGCATCATAGAGGCCCGTGCCCTTCGATGCCAATCCTTATACGCCGTCGTCCGCCCGATCAGGTCTCGATGAAACGCCCGAGACGCACCGCCGAGCCGCCCCTGGAGAGGCGGTTGGACGGCATGATCAGCACGCAGTTGTCATACGGTGTCAGGACCGCTTCGTCGCCGTCATGAGCCAGCACGGTGCCGGCTTTTTCGATAACCTCAAACCCCTCGAATTCTCCGGCAAACCGGAAGTGATCGGTCTTGATGGTTACCGGGCCGGAAACTTCGATGAATTTCTGCGGTGCCGGATCAGGACCCAGATGCGGGGCCGCATCCTCAGCACTCAGGGCGCCGGTATGAACCAGAAAGCGGAACAGGGTTTCTCTGGCGACGGTCTCGCTGGCCTTCTCCCAATGCTGGCCGCATTCGACCAGCAGTGAATTTTTGGCACTTTGCGGATTGATGAAATCTCCGTAATCGCGCATCCGCTTGCCGGCTGCATGCCCGTGGTCGGAAACGACGATCTCGGGCACCCTGGTGCCGCGGGCCAGTTCACGGCCTTTCGCCAGCGGGCCAGACAGCATCAGCGCTTCTGTTTTTTTCTGCATGGAGTGGATGTCGAGGAGAAAGTCTGCGGCGGCGACGACGGGCCTGAGGATTCGCGCACGGGTCAGTTCCTGTGACTGTCTCGGTCCGTCGAGGGTCTCTTCAGACCAGACCCGGTTGAAATCCTCATCGATAAAGCGTGATACGGTCGGGTCTTTCGCATCGAAGCTCAGGTACGCTTCAACATTGCAGAACGCCAGTGTCAGTTTGCCCTGACGTGGTCTGAGACCGGTCTTGTAGAAATAGTCCAGTGCCAGGGCACCACAGATCTCGTTGCCGTGGACGACGGCGGTGACCAGCACGTGCGGGCCGGGCTTGCCCGAATCCAGGGTGTTGACGTAATCGATTCCGGTATTGCCGGTCTTGTAAGGAGAAATATCCGGTGCGGATAATTCAACCGGGTATTTATTCTCGACACGTGGGGTCATCGTTCTCTCCTGCAATGCGGCGTGACCTGAAATGTGCCTCAGACGATTGACAAGTCAAGTCAATCACTCGGCGCGCCAGGTCGTTGCATTGCGCTTCAGGTAGGAGAGAAATGCGCGCCCCAGCCAATTCGGTGCGGTATCTGCTGAAAACATCGCATAGACGGTATGATCGAACTTCGGCAGAAACGGGCGAACGATGATTTGCCCGCTGAAATTCGAGATGACCGGAAAGGGATTGATCACCGTCACGCCAAGGCCGGAGGCGACGCATTCACAGGCGGCATGATTGGTTGTGGTTTCAACGATGATGTTGCGGGCTATGCCGCCCCGCTCGAAAATCCGGTCGACCCCTTGTCTCGCCTTCAGGTTGCTGGTCAGCGCAATAAAGTCCTCCCCTTCGAGATCCTTTGCAAAAACCGTGGGTTGCGAAGCCAGCCGATGGCCCAGGGGCATCACACAGACAGACTGGGTTTCAAGCATGGTTTCCATGCGCACGCCGGGGTGCGTCACGCGATTGGTGGTTACCGCCAGATCGCCTTCTGCGGATGTGATCTTGCTCAGCGCTTCCCGGCTGGAGGTAACGTGAAATTCGATCAGCACGTTCGGATGGGCGCGTTTGAACTCGACAATGGTCGGCGTGACAAAATAGCTGCAGAAGCTCGGCGGGGCCAGAACACGCAACCTGCCGCCACGCACGGCATCGGCCTCAACGGCGAAGTTGCGGACCCGGTCCAGACTTTCAAAGACCTGGTCCAGTTCACGGTTGAGGCCGATGGCTTCAGCCGTCGGTACCAGCCGCCCGTTCTTTCGCATGAACAGGATCATGCCCATGCGCTGTTCTATCTGTGCCAGGGCCCGGCTGACGGAAGGTTGCGAAATGCCGAGCCGCATTGCCGCAGTTGTAGCGGATCCCGCATGAATAGTCGCGCGAAACACTTCCAGTTCACGGAGGGACGGCAGCTGTATCATGGCAAGACCAATAATTTGAAAAATACATATACTTATTCATATAATGCATGAAGAACACTATTTGTCATCCTTGATGAACGTGTCATCATCCCTGTTGAAATCGGCATTAAGCCGATCCGAAATCACGTGGGCGTGTCGGTGACATCGGTACAGCCTCAGGACTTATAATCAGGGAGCCTTATAATATGCATTTCAGAAAAGCACTCATCACAGGCGCTGTCTCAGCCATGTTCTGCATGCCGCTGGCGGCACATGCCGAAACGCTGACCATCGGATACGGTTCGGAACCATCCTCTGTAGATCCGCATTATCACAACCTGACCCCGAACAATTCCATGTCGGCGCACATTTTCTCCCCCCTCATCCTGCAGGACGAAAAGCAGCGACTGATACCGGGCCTGGCGACGTCCTGGAAGCCGATTGATGATCTGACGTGGGAATTCAAGCTGCGCAAGGGTGTCAAGTTCCATGATGGTTCGGATTTCAATGCCGATGATGTCATGGCCACGATCAAGCGTGCACCGAACGTACCCAATTCACCATCAAGCTTTGCATTGTATCTGAAGGGTAAAACCTTCGAGAAGGTTGATGACTATACGATCCGGATCAAGTCCGAAACGCCGTATCCGTTGATGGCAGTGGATGTTTCGACCATTCACATCGTATCTGACAAGGCCGTGGACGCATCGACCGAAGACTTCAATTCCGGCAAGGCATCTGCCGGTACCGGGCCTTACAAATTTGTCGAATGGGTACCGGGCGACCGTCTGGTGCTGGAACGTAACGAAGCCTATTGGGGTGACAAGCCCGAGTGGGACAAGGTCGTTTACAAGCCGATCAAGTCCGGTCCGGCACGCGTTGCTGCGCTGTTGGCCGGCGACGTGGATTTTATCGACAACGTGCCGACGATTGATATCTCAAGGCTGGAAAAAGATCCGAAACTGTCGCTCAGCCAGGGAATCTCGAACCGGATCATTTATCTGCACATGGACCAGTTCCGCGAAGATTCGCCCGATATCACGGCGAAGGACGGATCCAAAATCAAAAACCCGCTGCTTGATCCCAAGGTGCGTCATGCCCTGTCGAAAGCCATCAACCGCGAGCTGATTGTTGAGCGGGTGATGGAAGGGGTTGCGATCCCGGCCGGGCAGTTGCTGCCCGATGGTTTCTTCGGCGTCAGCCCGAACCTGAAGGCGGATGCCTACGATCCGGAAGGGGCCAAGAAAATGATTGCCGAAGCCGGCTATCCGAACGGCTTCAAGATGAAGGTGCACGGCCCGAACGATCGTTACATCAACGATGCCAAGATTCTTGAAGCGGTCGCGCAGATGTTCTCGCGTATTGGTATCGAGACGTCTGTCGAAACCATGACCAAATCGGTTTTCTTCAAGCGTGCATCAGCAGGCAGCCCTGAGAAAACGCCGGAATTCAGCTTTATTCTGGTCGGTTGGGGTTCGGGAACCGGTGAAGCGTCTTCGCCACTCAAGTCCCTGCTCGCCACCTACGACAAGAGCAAAGGCATGGGGGCGTCGAACCGTGGCCGTCACTCCAGCGCAAAAATGGATGCGGCTCTCAGTGAAGCTCTTGCGACCGTTGATGACGACAAGCGCGCGGCCTTGCTGGCCAAGGCAACCGATATCGGTATCGGCGAGAACATGGGGATTATTCCGCTGCATTATCAGGTCAACACCTGGGCTGCGAAAAAGGGCCTCAAATACAATGCCCGTACCGACGAGCGCACCTACGCAATGGGCGTCGTCTCCAAGTAGCACTATCCTCTAACGGAGGTTGCCGGGGCGGCGAAAGCCGTCCCGGCGGCACCTGCGATTTAGCGGAGGATCGGCGATGTCTGTATTTATCATCCGGCGGTTGCTTCAGAGCATAATCGTGGTCGCGGTTATGTCGCTGATCGTCTTTGTCGGCGTCAACATCGTCGGCGACCCGGTCGACATGCTGATCAATCCTGAAGCGGATCAGGCCGAGATGGCCCGTGTTATTCGTGAGCTTGGTCTTGATCGGCCAATCCACGAGCAATATCTCTATTTCGTCAAGAACGCTTTTCAGGGCGATCTCGGCAAGTCGTTCGTGTTCGGGGTTTCCGCGCTCAAGCTGATCGTGCAGCGCATTCCGGCGACCTTCGAACTGGCGCTGTCGGCGCTCCTGATGGCCGTAGTGATCGGTGTGCCGCTGGGTGTTTATGCCGGTATGCGGCCAAATGCGCTTTCGTCCAGAACGATCATGGCGGGGTCGATCCTCGGATTCTCGTTGCCGACGTTCTGGGTCGGTCTGATGATGATTATGGTTTTTGCCGTGATCCTCGGCTGGCTGCCGTCGACGGGGCGGGGCGAGACGGTATTGCTGTTCGGTATCGAAGTCAGTTTCCTGACGCTGGATGGCCTGTCACATCTGCTGCTGCCGGCGCTGAACCTCGCCCTGCTGAAGATATCACTGGTCATCCGTCTGGCCCGTGCCGGTACCCGTGAAGCCATGCATCAGGACTACGTCAAATTCGCGCGTGCCAAGGGGCTGAGCGAGACCCGTGTGATCATGGTGCACGTCCTCAAGAACATTCTGATTCCGGTCGTAACAGTGCTGGGACTGGAATTCGGCAGCCTGATCGCGTTTTCACTGGTTACGGAAACGGTCTTTGCGTGGCCGGGCATGGGCAAGTTGCTGATCGATGCCCTGCACAACCTCGACCGGCCGATTATCGTTGCCTATCTGATGATCATTGTTCTCGTCTTTGTCGTTATCAATTTGCTGGTCGATATACTTTATTCCGTGCTCGATCCCCGGGTGCGTCTCAAGGATGCCGGACAATGAGCGAAATTGCCGATCAGGCACCTGTGGTGCCGTTGAAAATCGAAACCCCGTTGCAGCGGTTCGTGTCGGACTTTGCCGATAACAAGATTGCGCTGTTTGCCTTTTTCCTCCTCATCGTGATTATCTTTATTGCCGTGTTTGCGCACTGGATCGCGCCGACCGATCCCTATGATCTGGCCAAGGTCAGCATTTTTGACAGCAAGCTGGAGCCGGGCGCCAAAAGCCTGGACGGGGTTACCTTCTGGCTCGGCACCGACACCGCCGGACGGGATCTGCTGAGTTCAATTTTCTATGGCCTCAGGATCAGCCTCGGCGTCGGCGTCATGTCGGGTCTGATTGCCCTTTGCATCGGCAGCGCTATTGGTCTGATGGCGGCCTATTACGGCGGTTACGTTGACACCCTGATCATGCGCATCGTTGATATCCAGTTGTCGTTTCCGGCAATTCTGGTTGCCCTGATCCTGATCTCGGTTCTCGGCAAGGGTGTCGACAAGATTATTATCGCGCTGGTTCTGGTGCAGTGGGCGTACTATGCCCGCACCGTGCGCGGCTCGGCGCTGGTTGAGCGCAACAAGGAATACATCGAAGCTGCGAGTTGCCTGGCGCTGAGCAACAACCGGATTGTCTTCCGCCATTTGCTGCCCAACTGTCTGCCGCCGCTGATCGTCGTTGCAACGGTGCAGACGGCACATGCGATTTCCCTGGAAGCCACGCTCAGCTTCCTCGGTGTCGGCCTGCCGGTCACCGAGCCGTCGCTTGGCCTGCTGATCGCCAATGGTTTTGAAGTGATGTTGAGCGGCCTGTACTGGGTCAGTTTTTACCCTGGTATTGCCCTGCTGATTACCATTGTCTCGATCAATCTGGTCGGCGACCAGTTGCGTGATGTGCTGAACCCAAGGCTGCAGAAATGACGGGCACTCCTGCAACACTCGACGTGCGTGATCTGAAGACGCACTTTTTCACCAAGGCCGGCGTGGCCCGGGCCGTTGACGGCGTCAGTTTTTCTGTTGCCAAGGGCGAGGTTGTCGGTCTGGTCGGCGAATCCGGATCCGGTAAAACGGTGACCGGCTTTTCCATTATCGGCCTGGTCGATCCGCCGGGCCGCGTCGTTTCCGGCGAAGTGCTGTTCAAGGGTGAGAACCTTCTGGCCCTCGGTAATGACGGCATGCGGAAGTTGCGCGGCAATCGCATCGCGATGATCTTCCAGGATCCGATGATGACGCTCAACCCGGTTTTGCGTGTCGACACACAGATGGTCGAGACGATCAAGGCGCATGACCCCGGCGTCAGCAAGCGCGATGCGCTGTTGCGGGCTCGTGATGCATTGGGGCAGGTCGGCATTCCGGCACCTGATGAACGGCTGCGCTCATACCCGCATCAGTTTTCCGGTGGCATGCGCCAGCGCGTCGCCATTGCCATTGCGTTGTTAAACAAACCGGACCTGATCATCGCCGATGAGCCAACGACGGCGCTTGATGTGACGATTCAGGGGCAGATTCTTTACGAAGCACAGAAGTTGTGCCGTGAAACCGGAACCTCGATGATCTGGATCACCCATGATCTGGCCGTGGTTGCCGGCCTCGCCGATAAAATCTGTGTCATGTATGGCGGCCGGATTGTCGAGCAGGGTGCCATCAGTGATGTGCTCGATCATCCGGTGCACCCCTATACGCGCGGCCTGCTGGGCTCGGTGCCGGGCCACAACACGCGCGGCCAACGGCTCTATCAGATTCCCGGCATGGCACCTTCATTGATGAACCTGCCCGAAGGCTGCGCCTTTCAGGCACGGTGTCCAAAGGCCGACACGGCATGCAAGACGGAACCGGCGATCACAGAGCCGGTTCCCGGCCGGGCGATCCGCTGCTTTCACCCGCACCTTGATCGCAGTGAGGAGGTCGGCACATGAGTGAAGCCATGCTGGAAATTGACGATCTGTCCCGGAACTTCACCAAGAAGCTCGATCTGGCCGAACGGCTGGCACAAAAAATGGGTGCCAATATCCGGGAAGAGGTGGTGCATGCGGTCGACGGTGTTTCATTAAAGATCGCCAAAGGCGGGGTGGTCGGACTGGTCGGTGAATCCGGCTGCGGCAAGTCGACACTGGGGCGGATGATCGCCGGGATACTGCCGCCGTCGTCCGGGCGAATCGTCTACAAGGGAATCTCTCTGACGGACATGGATATCGCCGAGGCGAAACGTGCGGCGCTTGAAATCCAGATGATATTCCAGGACCCGTTCGCCAGCCTCAATCCGCGCATGCGGGTCGTCGATATTATCGGCGAAGCACCGGTTGCGCACGGCTTCGCCAAACCGTCGGAAATCCATGAATACGTCTGTGACGTCATGCAGCGGGTCGGCCTTGATCCGGAATACCGCCGGCGCTATCCGCACCAGTTCTCCGGTGGCCAGCGTCAGCGGATCGGCATCGCCCGTGCGCTTGCCGTAAAGCCGGAATTCCTGGTTTGCGATGAGGCCATCGCCGCGCTCGACGTGTCGATTCAGGCGCAGGTCATCAATCTGTTCATGGATCTGCGTGAAGATCTTGATCTGACGTATCTGTTCATCAGCCACGATCTGTCGGTTGTCGAACACATCTCGGACCGGGTTGTCATCATGTATCTGGGCCGGGTCGTTGAAATCGCATCGACTGACGCGCTGTTCGAAAAACCCAATCATCCCTATGCGCAGGCGCTGCTGAATGAGGTTCCGCGTGTTGATCAGCGGGGACGGGATTACAAGCCGGTCGAAGGTGAAATTCCCTCACCGCTGGATCCACCCGGTGGCTGCCATTTCCATCCGCGCTGCCCGCATGCCATGGACCGCTGCCGGGCAGAAAGGCCGGTGTTACGCGAAATTGCGCCCGAGCGCTGGTCGGCGTGCCATCTCAACGACGGAACATGATTTGATGGACATGCCCGTGATCACGATCCGGCCGGCTGCCGGCACGCCGCCGTTGCCTCTGGTCTATGACAGCCCGCACAGCGGCTCTGATTATCCGTCCGATATGCACCCGGTGGTCCCGGTTGAAATTCTCAGGCAAAGTGAAGACGCTTTTATTGACGAGATATTCGGCCACGTCACGGTTCTGGGGGCGGTGCTGGTGAAGGCAATGTTCCCGCGCTGTTATATTGATCCGAACCGCGCCAGCGAGGATATCGAAGTCGCTGCACTGGATGGCGCATGGCCCGGACCGATTTCGAACAGCATCAAGACGAACCGTGGTGCAGGCCTGGTGTGGACGAAAATCATGGGTACGCAGGCGATCTATGATCGCAAGCTCGGGGTTGCCGAAGTACAGGCACGGATCACCCATTACTGGCAGCCCTATCACGAAACATTGCAGATGGAACTGGACCGGTTGCATCAGGATTTCGGTGCCGTGTGGCACATCGATTGCCACTCGATGCCGGCACGGGGCAATGCACATACCGAGGACGGGCCGGTCGAGCGTGCCGACTTCGTGCTCGGTGATCGCGACGGCACCACGTGCGATCCCGCATTTACGGAAACGGTTCGGGATGTCCTCGCAGGCCTGGGGTACGACGTTGCGGTCAACTGGCCGATGAAAGGCGTTGAACTGGTGCGCAGGCATGGCCGCCCGGTCGAAAACCGGCACAGCCTGCAAATCGAGATCAATCGCCGCCTGTATATGGACGAAGCGGCAATCGCAAAGAATCAGCTTTATCCGGCCACCGCCGAAACCGTTGCCCGGATGAATGCGGCCATCGCAGCGTTTGTCAGGGATCGCTCAGCCAGTTGATGAGGGGTGTGATCCGGGCGTTTGATCCGGGCGCGCGATTCTTTTATAAGAGCGGCAACACCAACCGTAAGTGAGCCCGATATGGATACCATCCAGTTTTCTGTGCATGAATTCATGACCCTGATGGGGGTTTTGAACGAACGTGTCCGCGACGGCAGCGGCGTGCCCGCAACATCGATCTGGCACAAATGGAAAAAGCGCTACCAGGATCTCGACAAGGAACTTGAGAAGCTGGACATGATGGACCGCGCCGACATGCTGTTCGACGGCAAGGTCAAGTTTGAAGATGTGCCGAAGCCCGAGATCGAGGAAGTGCTGCAGCTGGTCAATGACCACATCGCTTACGAGCAGAGCCTGATCAATGACAAGGATCCGGACGCCGACCCGGAAGAGGTCGAAATCTGGCAGACGCTGCATGCCAGGCTCGAAACATCCCTCGACTGGAACGGTTGAGCGGCGTTAACGCGCCTTAGCCGTAATCGTTTCGGTATCGATCCCGTATCTGGCATACAGCGTCGGCAGATCGCCGCATTGACCGAACTGATCGACGCCGAGCGGCTCAACCCGCCGCCCGTCGACCGAGCCCAGCCACGCCAGCGCAGCGGGATGACCGTCAAGCACGGTGACCAGCGGCTCGCCCTTCGGCGCATCGGCCAGCAATTCACAGATCCACGCCTTGTCGCCATGCGTGCGCCAGTCGGCGAACAGCCTGTCGGCCGAGGTGATGGCGAGCAGCCCGGCGCTCTTGATGGCGGCCGCTGCGGCTTCCGCTTCGGGGGCAATCGCGCCGGCGTAAACGATCACCGGTGATTTTTTTCCGGCGGGCTTTTGACGCCAGTAAGCGCCCTTGCGGATGGCATTGCTGAGTGCCCGTGTCATGTCACGCTTCGGTTGGCTAAGCGGGCGCGTCGACAGGCGCAGATAAACAGAGCCGCCGTCGTCGGCCTGCATGTGCTCAAACCCCCAGGCCATGATTTCTGCCAGCTCGTCGGCATACGCCGGCTCGAACGATGTCAGTCCGGGCTGGCCCATACCGATCAGCGGCGTCGAGATGCTCTGGTGCGCACCACCCTCGGGGGCCAGTGAAATGCCGGCCGGTGTCGCCACGACCATAAACCGGGCGTCCTGATAGCAGGCATAGTTCAGCGCATCGAGGCCGCGCGCGATGAACGGGTCATAGAGCGTGCCGATCGGCAATAACCGCTCACCAAAGATCGAGTGAGACAGGCCGAGCGCCGCCAGCATCAGAAACAGGTTGTTTTCGGCAATGCCAAGCTCGAGATGCTGCCCGGCACCGTTGAATTCCCATTTTTGTGCGGACGGAACCTGCTGGGCGCGGAACGTGTCGGCCCGGTCCTCTCGGGCGAACAGGCCGCGCCGGTTGACCCAGCCGCCAAGATTGGTGGACTGGGTGACATCGGGTGATGTGGTGACGATCCGTTCCGCCAGTTTGGATTTTTTGTCGCCGGCCAACTCGTAGAGGATCTTGCCGAACGCTTCCTGGGTCGAGGCCTGCGCCTTGACCGGGCAGGCAAGGGTCGTCGGCACCTCAATTTTATCGGCGCTGTAACGGCGGCGGCCCAGACGGTTGAAGGGCACGGCCTTGAGGAAATCCTGCAGAACGTCGGCGCGCTCTTCAAGGCCGGCAAACGGCTCCCATTCCTGGCCTTCCTTGATGCCGAGCTTTGACTGAAAGCCGGCAACCTGGTCTGCATTCAAGATGCCCGCATGGTTGTCCTTGTGCCCCGCCAAAGGCAATCCCCAGCCCTTGATGGTATAGGCAATGAAGCACGTCGGCGTTTCAACCTTGGCGGCCTCATCGAAGGCATCCATCAGGGTTTCAATGCAGTGACCGCCGAGATTGGCCATCAGGGACTGCAGGGCATCGTCGTCATAGCTTTCGATCAGCCTGAGCGCGTCGTCGTTGCCGTCAAAATCGGTGTTCAACTGCACGCGCCACGCGGCACCACCACGGAACGTCAGCGCCGCATACAGATCGTTCGGGCAGTCATTGATCCAGCGCCGCAGCGATTTGCCGCCCGGACGCTGAAAGGCTTCCATCATCTGCTTGCCGTATTTGACGGTAATCACGTTCCAGCCGGTGGTGCGGAAGACCCGGTCGATCAAGCGGAACATCTGGTCGGGCACGACGCCATCCAGGCTCTGGCGGTTATAGTCGACAATCCACCAGCAATTCCTGAGGCCGTGCTTCCAGCCTTCCCACAGCGCCTCATACATGTTGCCTTCATCCATCTCGGCATCGCCGACAAGGGCAACCATGCGGCCGGGCTCGCTCTCGGCAACACTGTTGACGTGACGGCGCAGGTAATCCTGGACCATCGACAGGAACGACGTCATGGCCGGCCCCATGCCGACCGAGCCGGTCGAGATATCGACGTCGTCGGCATCTTTTGTACGCGACGGATAACTTTGTGCGCCACCATAGGCGCGGAAATTCTCCAGGTTTTCCTTGCTCTGGTTGCCAAGCAGATACTGGATGGCATGAAACACCGGACTGGCATGCGGCTTGACCGCAACCCGGTCCTGCGGCCTCAGCGCTGACAGATACAGCGCCGTCAGAATCGCCACCGATGACGCGCACGACGCCTGATGGCCGCCGACCTTCAGCCCGTCCTTTTTCTCGCGTATGAAATTGGCGTTGTGAATGGTCCAGGTCGAGAGCCAGAGGATTTTCTGCGCCAGTTCTTCCATGCACTGCAGTTTGTGTGCGGGATCTGTGGTGTTGGGTTCGTCAAAGGGGGCCATTTGTATTCTCCTGTTGGCTCAATCTAGTCCATATCGACAAACAGGTCATTGCGAAGTGCGGTTAAATATCCATAATATTAGCAATAATTTAGCAAAAATATGAATTAAAAGGGATGATTATGCTAGAAAACCCCCTCGATACGATTGATCAGCGAATTCTGGCCGCGCTTCAGGGCAATGCCCGTCTGAGTAACGTGGAACTGGCCCAGCATGCCGGGTTGTCACCCTCGCCGTGCCTGCGCAGGGTCCGTGCGCTGGAAGACGAAGGGATCATCAAGGGCTATGCCGCGCTTGTCGATCAGGAGGCCGTCGGCCTGCCGGTCAGTGTGTTCGTCATGGTCAGTCTGGAAAAACAGGTCGAGCATGCTCTTGAGCTGTTCGAAGAACGCGTTCGCGCTCTCCCGGAAGTGATGGAATGTTATTTGATGACCGGTGACAGTGATTATCTGCTGCGTGTCGTGACCCGCGACCTGCAGGCCTACGAGCGATTTCTGATGCTGCAGCTGACAAAGTTTCCGGGCGTCAGCTCAATCAAATCGAGCTTTGCACTGAAGCAGGTCGTCTACCGGACGGCATTGCCCATTGCCGGTGAGCGATAAGACAAACGGCGCGCAAGGGATAGAGAATTTGAGCCTCAAATATAAAGTCGCGGCTGCGCTGTTGTTGGCGCTATCAGCCATCATGACCGGTGCGCCTGCAGCAACAGCCGCCCCCAAACCAGAGCTGTGGGAAAAATGGACGGTCCATGATCCGGCCTCGACGACGGTCGTTGATCATCAGCTCTGGGACCGGTTTTTGAAGTCCTATGTGAAGGTTGATCCCGGGGGCCTGAACCGGTTCGACTATGCCGCTGTCGATACCGGGGACAGGAAAGTCCTGCAGGACTATCTTGGGGCATTGGGCCAGACGCCGGTGTCGTCCCTGAACAGGGGTGAGCAGCAGGCGTTCTGGATCAATCTCTATAACGCCTTGACGGTGCAGGTGGTGCTCGATCATTACCCGGTCAAATCGATCCGCGATATCGACATTTCACCGGGCCTGTTCTCGGACGGGCCGTGGGGCAAAAAGCTGATCACCATCGAGGGCGAGCCGGTCAGTCTGGATGATGTCGAACACCGGATACTCAGGCCGATCTGGAAGGATCCGAGACTGCATTATGCCGTCAACTGTGCATCCGTCGGCTGCCCCGATCTTGTCGCCGAAGCCTACACTGCGCGGACGATGGACAGCCAGCTGACGGCCAACGCACATGCCTATATCAACAGCCGGCGTGGTGTCCGAATTGATGGTGAAAGCATGATCGTCTCGTCAATTTATGACTGGTTTCAGGTCGATTTCGGCGGCAGTGAAAAAGGCGTGATCGCGCATCTCCGGCACTATGCCCGGGGGGATCTGAAGCAAGCATTGGCGCGGGCCCAGGAAATCGAGGGTTATCAGTACGACTGGTCGCTGAACGGTGCGGAGTGAAATTAAGCGCTTTCCCGGCCATCTGCCGCTCGGGGAAAACCCGCGTCCGGCCCACATCCGGCAAGACAGGGGTTTTTGCTGCGCTATTCGAGCGTGATGTTCCTGATCAGGCCCCTGGAGACCCGCGCGAGATCGTCGGCGTCACCGGAAATACCGATATAGGCGATACCCGGCGGCGGCACCCCGAAAGCACGCCGGTAATCGGCCTCAAGATCGACGGTTTCGGATAACCAGCGCCCGGTTGGTGCGGCGATGGTCCGCTTGACGATCAGCCGACCACTGTCCGGAAAATGCGGATGCGGTATGTCCAGTTTTGCAACACCGCCCCAGACATAGTTCAGGACATTGCCGGCGGCCAGCGGGGAGATCATGGCTTTCAGCTTTGAAGCCATCGAGCCGTCGCTGAAAGCCACATAGATCGACAGCATGCGGTCGTCGCCGTCGGTCTTCGTTAAGTCCGTTGCCGGGAGCGCGTCGATGACCTGCCAGTCCCAGCTCAGCCGGGTTGCGGCCACGGGGTCGTCAGCGATCTTCAGATACAACACACTGGAACTTTTATCGGCTCGCACGTCCATGGCCCCGTCGGGGGCGGCGAGAAACGTCGTCTCGGGGACGCCCTTGAAACGCAGCATCTCCCATCCGCCGGGGTTCAGGTCCGGTCGGATCGGCAAGGCGGCGTCGGCATTCGCGTGTCCGCCGAGCGTCAGGGTCGCGGCAACAAGGGCTGAACGAAAGAGGATGGCGGGGCGGTTTCGCTGCATGCTGACAGTTAGCAACGGTTTGCCGCCCCGATGCAAATCACGCGGCAGTGAAGGTTTATGCGTTATCCTGCTGAATGGCTTCGAGCACCGCATCGGTTACTTCGCGGGTTGGTGCCGTGCCGCCGAGATCGCGCGGCAGGTGCTTGCCTTCGCCGGTGACCCGTTCGATGGCTTTCATCAGGCGTGCCGCTGCGGCAGCTTCGCCCTGAAATTCCAGCAGCATGGCACCGGACCAGAACGAGCCGAGCGGATTGGCGATGCCCTTGCCCATGATATCGAAGGCCGAGCCGTGGATCGGCTCGAACATGGAAGGCGCATCGCGCTCCGGTCGCAGGTTGCCGGTCGGTGCAATGCCGAGCGATCCGGAAAGTGCTGCGGCAAGATCGGACAGCACATCGGCGTGCAGGTTGGTGGCGACAACGGTATCGATGCTTTCAGGCTTCAGCACCATTCGTGTGGTCATCGCATCGACCAGCATCTTGTCGGTTTGGACATCGGGATAATCGCCCTTGATGGAATCGAAAACGTCATCCCAGAACACCATACCGTGCCGCTGGGCATTGGATTTGGTGACCAGGGTCAACAGCTTCCTCGGGCGCGACCGGGCCAACTCGAAGGCAAAGCGCTGAATACGCTCGACGCCTGTGCGGGTGAACACGGCGATATCCATGCCGACCTCTTCGGGCAGGCCCTGATGCACGCGACCACCGGCACCGGCATATTCGCCTTCGGAATTTTCGCGCACGATGACCCAATCCAGTTCCTTTGACGTGACACCTTTCAGTGGGCCGTTGATGCCCGGCAGCAGGCGTGACGGACGGACATTCGCATACTGATCAAGGGTCTGGCAGATTTTAAGACGAAGACCCCAAAGCGTGATATGATCGGGGACGCGCGGATCACCGGCAGAGCCGAAGAAGATAGCATCGAAGGCGCGGAGCACGTCCAGACCGTTTGCGGGCATGAAATCGCCTTCCCGCAGATACCGCTCCGAGCCCCAGTCAAAGCGTTCCGATTTGATCTCGAACCCGCCATCGCGCTCGGCCACGGCCTGTAGCACCTCCATGCCGGCATCAATCACTTCGGGGCCGATGCCGTCGCCTGGAATGGCGGCGATTTTGATAGAGCGTTTGGACATGGTATTCTGTTTCCCCGGATTTGTGATTTAAGTGTCAGGCTTGGCCTTACTTAATATGGATATCATGGCTGAATTTAAAGAGTGGATTTCATGAACGTGCCCGGCAAAGAGAAAAGCTGGCTGGCTTTTGTCCAATGGTGCGATGCCCGCGGACTAAGTTCGTCACCGGCAAACCCGTGGACGCTTGCCGCCTATGTCCGGTTTGTGGAGGGCACAATGCGACTGGATGCATTACGCCGCCATATTGATCAGATCGGACAGATGCACTTTGAAAAGATTCGCAAACGGCCCGACCGGCACACGATGGTCAAGCGCACCCTCGATAGCGTGAAGCGCCGGGAGGATATGAAAAAGCAACCGCCCGTGCCGCCCCTGTTCCGCGATGAAGATTTTCTCGATGCAAAAACGCCGAAGTCACCGCGCGTCGGCGGACCCCGGAAACCGTCCACTGCTCCGCGCGCCCTCAGGGTCAGGCCGCAACTTGTGCGCCGTAAACGGGTCTAGGGGTGTATTTTTTTTGTATCCATCGGTCCACATTCTCATACTTCGAGACGCTCACGATGTTCGCTCCTCAGCATGAGGTCATTTTTTGATCCTCATCCTGAGGAGCGAGAGTAACGAGCGTCTCGAAGGATGAAGAAGTGCATCACTCGACTGTTGACGTTGCGGATTTTTCGACACGTGCCCCGCCGCGTTCAATCAACATGCGTCCCTGATACTCCCCGGACTCCCAGGCTGTGCCACGCCGCTTTCGACCGGTAAAACCATGCCATTTGGCAAGCGGGCGGTCGATCTCGAGGTGATGATCGGCAATCAGCTCACTGCCGGGGCCGGTCAGGGTGAGCGTGATCTTGTCCCCTTTCGACAGGGTGAAGGCTTCGGCCCAGAATACCAGCGCCGGTGCATTATTCCCGAACCGCACGCTGGACAGGCGGCCCGCTTCGATATCCGCCTTGGCCGGAATGCCCGCAGCGAAGCCCAGATGAAACGGCTGCGGTCCTGGGTATTGCAGGACGTCACGCAGATTTTCCGCCCACAGACCATCGGTTTCCGCCTGCGGATTGCAGAGACCGATGCTGGTATCGCCGCTGAACGGGTCGATCACGGTGTCGCCCTGACGAACGGCAAGGTGAACATGCGGAAACTCGGAACGGCCTGAGCGGCCGACCTCGCCGAGCGGCGTGGCGCGATCAACTTGCTGACCGGATACGACGCGAAGTGTGCCCGCTTTCAGATGACAGTACTGCGTGCTCCAGCCGTCGCCGTGATCGATCACCAGACCATTGCCGCATTCCCGGCCACGCAGCGCCGTGGCGCTTTGCAGGTCCTGCGGTGTCGAATCCGGTTCACCATCCCGGACCCTGAGCACGCGGCCCGGTGCTGCTGCGAGCACGCTGACGCCTTTTCGCATTTCAGCATCATTGGCGATGGCGAAATCTGTTCCCTTGTGGGTGTCGTAACTGAGAGCACCGCAGCGAAAATCCGTGCGCCCCGGGCCGGGTTGGCGGTCAACCAGATTAACCAGCCAGCAGGTCTCGCCGACTTTACAGTCCAGCGGCAGCGACAGTTCGGGTGGCCCGGCCTGCAGCGGCATGGGCTGAAACCCGAGAATGCCGAGCAGCAGAATGATGCGCCAGCGGGTAACATAACGGGCCGGGTAATGGGTGTTGTTGCTCTGCATTCAGACGTAAAGCCTTGCTTGCTGTGGTGGCTCCGGCTCTTTATATTGCATCGCAGCAGATTTTTGCGTCAGCGAAAGAACCTTGAGAATCGGGTAAGGAT
>JBBDOA010000108.1:0-20743 GCA_040877275.1 Rhodospirillales bacterium
CACTGGCGGGGGTCCCCACGGCGGAGCCTGGGCTCCGGGTCCGGTTAGGAAGAGTAGTACATCTTGAATTCGATCGGGTGCGGTGCATGTTCGAAAGCGAAAATTTCTTCCCACTTCAGATCCATGTAGGCATTGATCTGATCGTCAGTGAAGACGTCACCTTTGGTCAGGAATGCACGATCAGCATCCAGCGCACCCAGAGCTTCACGCAATGAGCCGCAGACGGTCGGCACTTCGGCGAGTTCTTCCGGCGGCAGATCGTACAAGTCCTTGTCCATGGCATCGCCCGGATGGATCTTGTTCTGGATGCCGTCGAGGCCGGCCATCATCATCGCCGAGAATCCCAGATACGGGTTGGCGACCGGGTCCGGGAAGCGTACTTCGACGCGCTTGCCCTTGGGCGAGCCTGCAAACGGGATGCGGCATGAAGCGGAACGGTTGCGGGCAGAATAAGCCAGCAGCACCGGTGCCTCGAAGCCCGGGATCAGACGCTTGTAGGAGTTCGTCGACGGGTTGGTGAACGCGTTGACGGCCTTGGCGTGCTTGATGATACCGCCGATGTAATAGAGGCAGGTATCGGACAGGTCGGCATAACCGGAACCGGCGAAGGTCGGCTTGCCGTCTTTCCAGATCGACTGGTGCGTATGCATGCCGGACCCGTTGTCACCGGCGACAGGTTTCGGCATGAAGGTTGCCGTTTTGCCGTACGTCGCAGCGACCATTTGCGTGCAGTATTTATAAATCTGCACGTTGTCGGCGGTCCGCACCAGCGTCGAGAAGACCATGCCGAGTTCGTGCTGCGAAGGCGCAACCTCGTGGTGGTGCTTGTCCATGGTCAGGCCCATTTCCTGCATCACGGATACCATTTCGGCACGCATGTCATGTGCCTGGTCGACCGGCGGTACAGGGAAGTATCCGCCCTTGACGCTCGGGCGGTGCGCCAGGTTGCCGTCATGGATGACTTCACCCGTGATATACGGTCCTTCTTCGGACGAGAAGGAATAGGAGCTTTCGTTCATTTCAACTTTGTAGCGGACGTCGTCGAAGACAAAGAACTCGGGCTCGGCACCAAAATAAGCGGTATCACCGATGCCTGTGGTGCCGAGGTAGGCTTCGGCCTTTTTGGCGACGGAGCGGGGATCGCGCTCATAAGGCTGACCGTTGGTTGGCTCGATGATATCACAGTTCAGGATCAGCATCGGTTGAGCCGAGAATGGATCCATCACAGCCGTGGTGGCATCGGGGATCAGGGCCATATCGGACTCGTTGATGGCTTTCCAGCCGG
The DNA here is from genome assembly GCA_040877275.1 of Rhodospirillales bacterium. GTDB lineage: Bacteria > Pseudomonadota > Alphaproteobacteria > Rhodospirillales > Casp-alpha2 > UBA4479. The sequence goes on from JBBDOA010000108.1 coordinate 1,286, forward strand.
CAATCGACGAGCCATCAAACATGATTCCGTCTTCGAATGTGTCTTCCTGAATGAAGTCGGCGACCATGGTCAGGTGCTGCCACTTGCCGCGCGGGTCCGTAAAGCGCAGGTCAATGTAGCCGATATCGTTGTCCTTGACGTATTTCAGAACATCGCTCGGGGTATTTATATCCAATCCCATTATTTAATCCTTCCTAACTTCGGTGTGGTTTCTGGTTTGTACTTTCGTGGAACGGTCGTAATGACGATGCATCAGATGGCATCGTCCCCACGTTCGCCCGTCCGAACACGAATGGCTTCTTCAACAGGGGTGATAAAGATTTTCCCGTCGCCGATGCGGCCGGTTTGTGCCGCCTGCTGGATGGCCTCAACGGCGCGCTCAAGCATTCCGTCATCAACGACAATCTCGATTTTGACCTTGGGCAGAAAATCCACAACGTACTCGGCACCGCGATACAGCTCTGTGTGCCCTTTCTGGCGACCGAAACCTTTAGCCTCGAGCACGGTGATGCCTTGCAGGCCGATTTCATGCAAAGCTTCCTTCACTTCATCGAGCTTGAACGGCTTGATGATGGCTTCAATTTTTTTCATTTGTGAATGTACCCTTTGGTCAAGCCCATGAATAAAACATGTCGAATGCGCTTGAATCAGAACAAACGCTGCAGGGAGTAAACAGCATGGATCGTGCCAACTCCAGTATTTTAAGAAAATCATTTGTTTACAATATTTTATGGCAGCGTATCGCAGCGCTTCAAAAGCCCGGCGCTTAAGCGCATGCATATAAAATAGTCATGTGACTGTATTTTAGTCTGCTGATGTGGCGTGTCTGGAAGGGCCCGAGACATATTTTAATCTGAATTTGTGGACTTTTTTTATGTTTTGTGAAACAATTACCCTTCATCTTGAGGGTCTAACCATTTAGTGAGGTCAACGAATCGTCTATCCCGATGTAATTGCTTGATATTTTTAAGATAACACTAAATTGCTGCAATGCAGCAATTTTTGTTGCAATGCAGTTACAATAGGATTACAAGGCGGGGCTTAACTTTGAGGATCACTTAAGGAGTATATGAAATGCAACGTCTCGAACTGGTTAAATTTCTTGCGGACAGCGCGTCCGAAATTCTCGGCAGCGAAATGCTGTCTGATTCAGGAAATACGGATCGTTTGGACGAGGCTGCAGAACTCCTTAATCTGAGCTCACGGATTTTGTCCCGCTCTGACTTGATGGTTGGAAAAGACTTAATCCAGGAGGCTGCCTAATGGCTTCTCGAAGCTCTGATAACAAGAAACCTACTTCCGACCGCCCAGAACAGCACAAAAAACGCAAGTGCCTGATGTGCGGTGAAAACTTTGTATCTCATCACTATGGTGAACGGGTTTGCCCGTCCTGCAAAGGCACGGCAGCATGGCGCGAAGGCGCTGCTGCGTAATCTGCTTTTAAAGTGATCACGATCATGACAGGGCCCCGGCATCGTCGGGGCCTTTGTCTTGTTTGTTCTGGGTGGCCTCAGGTTGCTCCCTGAAGCGCCTGTATGGCCCGAAGGGTAGCGATTTCCGACATACGTGAATCCATGCCGACAGGGCCGGCATCTGAAAGATCAGACCGACCACTCAGCCTTATTGCCTCATGCACGTCATCGATGGCGTGGCCGCCCGGTGCGGCGAACAGCCCGACAACGGCGGCAGGGCCGGAAAGCGCCGCAAGCACATTCGTCAACAACGGCGGCTCTTCAAGCATGGCCAGTTCGACAGTTCTGAAAACGCCCATCTGTTGCAGGCTTGCGGCGTGCCCTTCGGCAGCTTTTCTGGACTCCGGTCTTCCTTTTGATCCGTGCGCAACCAGCACAACGCTGGCGCTTTCAGCATCGTAACCATCAAGGGTCAGGGCCTTGAGGGCCAGATGCTGGGCAATTCTGGTAATCCCTTCGTGGGTGCCGACGGCATCGGCAACAAGGATACGGGGTGCCTTTGTCTCTTGGCGCAGGGTGCTGTGGATACGCTTTGAAACTTCTTCGGCGAGAAAACCGTCAACCATCATGAAGGGAACGATCAGAACGGTATCGCAGTCAATGCGTTTGAGGGTTGCCGCCGCCGGCTCGCCCCCGATCAGAAACGTTGTCGAGACTTTGCTGAAGGGACCAGTGTCGCGCATATGCTGCGCATGACGTTCAACCACCGCATTGGCGTCGGGTCGGCGGCTTGAACCGTGCGCCGCCAGAACAAGATGGACATCATCATAGCGGGTTTTGGCAAAGGGGGCTTCGGTGTCTGGTTTGGTCTGGAACATGATTGACTATCCGATTTTTGACAGATGATGCTATCGGGGCGGCATTATCACCTGGCTGAATCATTCACAATATTCTTGCTGTCCATATAAGATGCGCATGCATTCGCCTTATGACAATGCGTGGGGTCATGCCGATACGCTTTGTTAATGCCTGGTCGCTTAGGATTTCCGCATGCGTAAGTCTGTTATTCTGGCGCTTGCCGCCCCAATGGCCTGGTTGGCCGCCGTTGGCCCCGTGTCATCGGACACCATAACGGATATTGCCAGAGCCGTTATGGCTGCGGGGCACGATGTTCCCCCGGCAAGAGCGCTTTCCGAAGCCTGCGCCGGTGACGCGTTGTGTGTTGCCCGATTCCTCAAGGATCGGATTGGCGACGGGGCACAGATCGTCCCCGATGACGGCAGTAGCCCCAGGAGAACTCGCTGGCAGTCAACAAGCCCAGGCCTGCATCGGACCCTTGTAGACGGGCAGGGCCGGTTGTTCCTGATCCTCGCACGGTATGATGCCGACGCTGTTCTGGCCGCGGTCAGCGGTGCAAAGTCCACGGTTCGCACGATCATTCTGGACCTGAGAGAAGTGCAGCATGGTGAAGACCTGGATGGCATGCGCCGGGTCGTTTCGTTGTTTATCGGCAAGACCGAACGTGCTTTTCAGGTACATCACAGCGCCGGAAAACACGTCGACTGGACGATCACCCCACCTGTTCGGGCAATTACCGTAGATCGTATCGAAGTCCGCATCAATCGAGAGACCGATGCCGTTGGCGAGGTTTTTGCTGCCTTGCTCAGAACCCATACCGGGGCTGTTGTGCTGGGGCAGAAGCCGGCCGCCAGAGGATATTTCCACACCGTCATCCCCGTCATCCATGGCTGGTCATTGGCTGTGCCGACAGCACGTGTCTTCATCAGGGGGACGGATTTTGATGTCGGGCTTGTGCCGGACGGCGCCATCCCTGAATGAAATCGGACGTAACTTTCCGAATTCAACTTATGGTCCGACAGATTCATCCATGTTTCCAGCGGTTGAGGTCGCCATACTGGAGCGCTCGTGCGTTGCCAACCCCGGTCCCATGCCGATAGTCTGATCGTCATTGTTCACTGAAGGCGCAATAATGACTGCAAGCAATTCCAATGTTCCTGGCCTGTCGGGAACTCTCAGCCGTTTCGTCGCCGGTGCCGGCTGGGATGATATCCCTGAGGCTGTGCGCCATAACACCCGGCGCTCTCTGCTGAATTATTTCGCGACCGCTTTCGCCGGCGCGCACGATGCAGCCCTTGAACACAGCGTTAGCGTGCTGGGTGAGTTCAAGGGGCCGGGGAAGGCAACCATGATTGGTCGGGCTGGTGCAACCGATCCCCTGACGGCAGCATTCATAAACGGTGCCGCCGGAAACGTGCATGATTTTGATGATACCCACATCCGCACCGTCATTCACCCGACGGCACCCGTGGCACCGGCGCTGCTTGCCCTGGCCGAGCGCAATAAAGTTTCAGGTACCGATTTCATCATGGCGCTGGCGCTGGGCATTGAGGCGACGCTACGCATCGGCAATGCGATCTCTCCCGGACACTATGCGCGCGGCTGGCATATCACGGCGACGTGCGGTGTATTTGGTTCGGCGCTGGCAGCGGGTAAAATTCTGGGCCTTGATGCGGCGCATCTGAATTTTGCGCTCGGCACGGCCTCGGCGCAGTCGTCTGGGCTGGTCGAAACGCTCGGCTTCATGGCGAAAAGCATTGGTGTCGGCGGTGCGGCGAGAGGGGGGCTGCTGGCCGCCTTGCTGGCTGAAAAAGGATTGGACGGACCGGATCGTCCGCTCGAAGGCCCACGTGGCTTTCTCAGCGTTACAGGTGATAATCCGAACTACAGGGAAGTAACCCACGGCCTCGGCAGCCGCTGGGAGGTCCTCTGCAACATTCACAAACCCTATCCTTGTGGCGTTGTCCTGTTCTCGGTCATAGATGCCTGCATGGCACTGCTGGAAGATGGCGACGTTGCAATCGACCGCATCGTCAGGATCACGCTTTTCGGTCATCCGTTGCTTCGCCAGCGTGCAGACCGGCCCGACGTATCGACCGGTCGCGAGGCCCAGGTCTCGGCCCAGCATGCCGTCGCCGCTACTCTGGTTTTTGGTGCTGCCGGGCTGCAACAGTTCACCGATGCGGCCGTTAATGACCCGCGCGTTCTGGCATTTCGCGAGAAGGTCGTCATGCATGATGACGGTGAAGTCGATGTCACCGGTGTCCATATGGTGATTGAAACCGCCGACGGAGCCGCGCATGAAATTTCAATTGATGGTGCGCGAGGCACCGATGCCCGGCCCTTGAGCGATGACGAGATCGAACAGAAATTCCGCACACTTGTGAGCGAGTACGCACCTGACTGCATGCGGGCGGAAGAACTGATAGATCGGATCTGGACGCTGGATCAGGCCGATGATGTCGGCCCGATCATGGCGCTGGCGAGACCCGTGTAGACAATCGGGGTCCCGCCGCGCGCAGTTGAACTTGCCAACTGGACGTTCAGCAAACCTTAGCTGGGCTTCTTCTTGTCTTTCTCGGCTTTGGCTTTTTTGTCGATGACGTTGATCAGGGCCGGCCAGTAATTGTCGCCGAACCCTGCCGCATCAGATTGATCGAACAATGCCCTGACCGTTTCGGCACCGGGCAGATTGAGACCGTATTGTTCGGCAAGCTCAAGCGCATAAGACAGATCCTTGGCGGCGTAGCGGGTCGAGAAGGCTTGCTCCGGAAACACACCCGGCAGCAGCGCCTTGAGGCCATGATTGCGAAGCGCGAAACTGTCACCCGAGCCGCTTTGCAGCGCTTTGAAAAGCACGTCACCGTCCATTCCGGCGTGGCGTGCCACCGTCAACGCTTCGGAAAGGGCGACGACGTTCTGGAACAGGATCATATTGTTGAGAATCTTGACCATCTGACCAGCGCCGACGCCGCCACAATGCAGCACGTCCGACGCAAAACAATGGAGCAGCGGTTCAATCCGGCTGAATATCTGCATCTCACCGCCGACCATGATCGCCAGCGTGCCCTGTTCTGCGGCCTGCCGGGTGCGGGCAACGGGCGCGTCGGCATAGGCGATGCCTTTTTCATCGGCCTTTTCGGCCAACTCACGACTGAGCGTCACCGGTGATGTCGAAAGATCGACGAAGACCGCACCTGGTTCCATGGCGTCGAGGAGGCCAGCAGGCCCGGTCAGGATTTCCCGGACTTCGTTGCCGCCCGGCAAAGAGACGAAAACCACGTCCGCGCCCGTGGCGGCTTCGATGGCCGAAGATGCGAGGATGGCACCCTGATCCGCCAATCGGCGCAAAGGGTCGGGCCGAATATCGAATGCCCGGATTTCCGTCAACCCGGCGCTTTCGCGCTTGAGGGTGAGATTGCGACACATCGGTTCGCCCATGACGCCGAGCCCGATAAAGGCAGCGATCCCGGTCCTGACCGTGGTATTTGTCATCGGCTTCCGTCCCTTGTCGATTTTCATTCAGGCATACACGTGTGTCGCCAATTCGACCGGACAAGCGGGTTCGACGCAATACCCATTCAACAAGGGGGATCCACTAGATACGAATACAGTTCAGGTCTGTCCGGGCATCCGGACGGATTATGGGGAAAGCAGGGTGGAACAACCTGATAGATGGTCAGCTTTTGGTGTCGTTCGCAGTGCGCAGGTTTTCAAAAAGTTTTTCCCATGACTTCGGATCCAGATTGAGCGGTTGATAGGAAACGATCTTGTCCACGCTGGTGCCGTCGGAAGAAAGGGGGAAACGATAGGTAATCTGATTAGAAAGGCTTTTGACGCCATAATATGAATGGAATGCAAGCGCCATGGGACGCTTTTCCTGGAGTATCCAGCCAAACTGCTCGAATCCCAATTTGATACTGGCCGGTTGGGGCGTGCTGGTGAGCAACTTCCCGGACATCTCATAGCCTTTACGATTGGTGTTGTTTGACCCCCAGAACCGATACAGGTAATCCCGTCCGTCATCCAGTACATCGACGACAGCCAGGTTGGGAATGACGACAGTCGGCAAATCTTCCAGGCTGAAATCCCTTGACCACATGGGCGCGAATTGTGACCCGCACCCTGCCTCCCAATAATCGAGTATCAGGTTACTATCACCAATAGGCATGTCGCGCGGATGGCCTGGACTTATGTTTGTCATTCATTCATTTCAAAATTGTTGGATGGGTCATGTCATAAAATGTCTCTAAGACATTATGACAGGTTGATAAATTGTCCGCTAACAGGATTAGGCGCAGGACTTATCCCATTTTTTTGTGTGGCCATGCGGACCTTGGCGAGACAATAACAGCAGCTCCCTGAAATACATCCTATAAGGGAGTTTTCAGCAATCGGCGGCACTTTTGATATTGTCTCCGAAGATCATCAAAACTACGCTTCCCGTCAACGACGGGTTATCCGGACATGGCCGGTTCCGGACTGGCTAATCACCGACAGGGATCAGTGCATGCAGACCATTGAATATTTCTATTCAGCCCACTCAGCCTATGCCTACATCGGCTCGAAATTGCTTATGGATGTCGCCATGGATGGTGGGCGGCGTATCGATCATCGACCGATGGACCTGCGCGCCGTTGTTGCAGCTACTGGGCCCGGGCCACACAACAGCCGGACAGAGCAACGCCGCGCCTATTTTTCCGGTCGCGAGATTGAACGCTGGGCCGAAGCGCGTGATGTCGAAATCCTTTCCTGGCCAACCTTTCACGACAACGAGATTGCGCTATCCAATGGCATGCTGATCGCCGGTTTATTGCAGGGCCATGATATCGATATGCTGGCGCACCGTTTGCTGGAAGGGCACTGGCGCGACGATGCTGACCTTGCCGATATGGCAACACTGGAACGGCTTGGCATGGAAGCAGGCATTGATGATCCGGCACCGCTTCTGGATGCGGCCCGATCGCCGGAAGTCATGGCTGTCTACAATGCGAACACCACTGAAGCCATTCAGCGTTCGGTCTTCGGATCACCGACCTATTTCGTCGACGGGGATATGTTCTACGGGCAGGATCATCTGGAACTGGTTGCCCAAGCATTGAGCAAACCGTTTAAGGGAAAGTGGCCGCGTGGCTGATTGTGCAGGCTGTTAGCTGGTTTTCTTCGCCGCTTGCTGTTCGCGGTGAAAAATATAGAAGCCACTGGCAGCGATGATCAGGGCACCAAGCACGGTGTAGCCGTCCGGAAAATTGGAAAATATCAGAAATCCGAAAATCGTCGCCCAGACCAGGCCGGAATAGGCGAACGGCATCAGCGCCGACGGCGGTGCCGACTGAAAGGCGCGGACCAGGGCAAAATGCCCAAGGGCGCCGAATGTTCCCATGGCTATCATCAATCCCCAGTCGGCCGGCTCAGGTGTGATCCAGTCCATCGGTGCCATGAATGTGGCAAGAACGGCACCGACCAGGGCTGTGTAAAGTACCGTGGTGTTGGGATCATCCGATTGCCGCAGCATCCGTGTCGTCAGTTGATACAGTGCGTTGGTGCAGGCGGCGGCAACAAAATAAAGAGCTGACACCGGCACATCACCAAGCCCGGGGCGGACAATGATCAGCGCACCGACAAGACCGGCGAGTACGCCCATGAGACGCCTGAGGCCGATACGCTCGCCCAGCAAAGGCACGGACAGTGCGGTTATCAGAATAGGGCTCAGGAACATGATCGAACTGGCCATGGCGAGATCAATCTCGCGGATGCCGAAAAAAAACAGAAGCGTGGTCACCAAAAGCAGGGTTGAACGAAATATCTGCAGGGCAGGGCGATTGCTGCTTGCGTAGAGGTGGGTCCGTCGACCAAGCACGATCACAACAACGAGCAGATGAAAAAAGAACCGCGCCCAGACAACCTGCGTCACCGGAAAGCTCAGCGTCAGATGTTTGGCACAGGTATCAATCAGAATGAAAAAAAGTGTTGTGGTCAGCATCATGACAATGCCGCGGGGAATGTTTTCGTCTTCAATCGTCGCTGGGCGAGATACGGGAAGCGCCATTGCCGGCCCTGTGTTGTTCCGACCGTGAAGGTTCTCCCGGATCGTCAGGGAACTGTATTTCCGATCCCGTGGCGAGGCAACATAATGCAATGCAGAGAAATGAACGCTGCCGGGATGCCTGACAAAGGCGCGGATGATCCTCGGTAGCAGAGAACCCTTTAAATGCGCCGGAACGCGGCAGTCCCGGATTTGTCGGGGATTAGTATCAGTTGCTCGGGTTTATCGGCCATGAACTCGTTCACGGCGTTGGTGACGCCTGGCCAGCAGCCGCTGTGATAGTCGTGTAATACCAATAACGCTCCCGCATTCATACGCGGGTAAAAGAACTCCAGTGCGGCTTTTGTCGGCGCGTAGAGATCGCAGTCCAGGTGAACCAGTGCAAAGGATGTTTCGGGCGGAACAAGCTCGGCCGTCTCTGGAAAAATGCCGGCACAGTAATGTATGTTGTCGGCATCACCGATCAATCGGCGCACCTCTTCCAGGCTTTCCGCATAACTGCCCGACATCTCGTTGCTGACCGGGTCAACCACCACATGCTGCTCCGGCAGACCATCGAAGGTATCGAACAGGAACAATTCCCTGTCCGGTGCCACGATCTGCATAATCCTTGCCGTCGTTCCCTTGTAAACGCCGAGCTCGGCAAAGGCACCCGGCACCCCGTCTTTTGTCAATGCTTCCAGATTCGACAAAAGAAAATACAGCCGGACATAGTCGCCACGGTTGTTGCCGCGCCGGCCCTTTTCCCAAACTCTCTGGAGTGGCAACAGCTCCTTGAAACGGTCGGCAAAACCATCGGGGCGATGCTGAACAAAACAACGATGACTGACAAAATTCACCGCAGGCATGAGAATATAAACGACTGCATGCCGCATAAGACGGTCCCATGCCGAATTGATCGACCGTATTGATTGTCGAATTCTGGCCAAAAATAGGAAGGCGGCGGATTCTTCCAGCACGGTCGATGCGGCTACGGCCTCAAGCGCCACGAATTCAAGCATTTCCATTCTCACTCCGTTTAAAGTCCATGCCGTCCGATCACCATACGGAAACGGCAAACAACAACCGCTGCAGGGTGCCGGCACATATATCCGGCAACGCCTATTGCGGCATGTTCAAGGGAGAGGGCCAACCAGCGCCAGCTCCCACGCGAGCCGATAAACAGCGATGAGCAAAGACGTCTGCTCATCCGCTGGACCGGTGCATCGGGCCTGTTCGTTGTGCTATAACTGAGCAAACAATCAGACCGCTTGCCTCGGATCGGCTTCGCAGGGACTTTCACGCCTTCAGGTCTATTTGAAGGTTCGTACTCTGAGCGAAAAACGGCATAGAGCGACTAGAGAAAGTAACTGCTTCAGTAGTTCAAGCAACAAAGCATATGGTTGTCTTGTCGTCAAAGCCTAGACGAATATGCATGCTGTCACTTTGGTATGTTGACGAATCATACTATCTTCAACCTGCAAAATTAATGACTGCTATCAGGTTGAAGCAGCATTAATACGATGTACTGACCTCGTCGATCACGTCCGGAAATTGTCCTTCCAGAAGCTTGATGCCGCGAGGGTCTGTAAAATAAAGTGTCACGCGCCCGTCAAATAATTCGACTGTAAAGTGTCCATGTAAAAAATCCGCAAGATAAGCGCGAATGTTTACGATTGTGCTTTCACCAGTCTCAGGTTTCAGTTTTACTTTTGTTCTTGGCTTCAATGCTTGTTCTCCGCAGTAATACGATATGTTTAATATTGGTAGATGCTTTTTCGCTATGCCGCAGACGGCGTCGGTCCGCAGGTCCTAACCTGCCAGGCAATAATGTCCCTGGAATTATAAGCTGTTCGTTTTTGTTCTGTATCTGACATCCAAATGCCTTTCTTCATCGCCTGAGAGCACACTCCCACACGTTAAATTTCTTGTTGTTGGATGCACATCTGCGGTGAGTTCCGCAGTGGTGCCGTGCACATCGAAAACTTCGACGCGAACTCGGCGGGCCGGTTCAGATAAATATCATGACGGCCAAGCAGTGACCCTAGTATAGTTAATATGACAGAGTGTTTGTAGTCCTTTTTCGCATGAAACCTGTCGAATTTTCGAACATGTTATCCCGCATATTGAAGACGCACGCGATGCTGTCTTGGCGGTGGTGTGCGTTTTGCTTTCCCATCGTGAAACGGGGCAGGTTCGCTGCGGTTCGGGGTGAAGCCTGCTCAAAGATCAGAGAATAATCGGTGTAACGTCATTTTCCCGTTGGCGGGCTTGTCTGATCTGAATTTGTTGGCACGTCAGGCGCGACCGGGAGCGTGGGAAGCGCGATGAGAGATCGCTCGAACCCCAGCCATGCAATTGCACCCCCCCAAAGTACCCAGATCGCTTCACGCAGCCGCCGGATCAGCGCTACCGCCAGACCGAGCGGTGCCTGCCCGGTCAGCGCCGACATCAACAGAACGATGGCACCTTCCTGGGCGCCGATGCTGGCCGGGATAAAAAATGTGGCGGCGCGCACCAGTTCCACCCCGGCATCGATGACAAGGGCGTCGACAATGCTGATCGGGTTGTCGAGAAAGTACAGGATAAGCCACAACTCTGCCGCGCCCAGCAACCAGTTCGCGAATGTCGCCAGGATCGATCCGGAGAGCCGGCGCGGTCCGAGCCGGTAAATATCGATTAACCGGTTTTCGACACCGACAATGGCCTGCAGCGACTGGCCGGTCCATGAGCGTTGAAGTCGATTACGTATCGCCGATCCGATCCGGGACGTCGCCCGGCCAACCTGCAAAAGGAATACGACAGCGGCGCCGGTCGCCAGAACGGCAAACCCGATCCAGGCCGTCATCCTGAATTCCGCAGGCAACCACACCGCGCCGGTGGCTGCCACCAGCCCGGCTATGAGAAAGGCAACCAGCGCCAACAGGTTTATGGTCTTGGCTGCGATTAACGAGGATACCGCTTCCGAATAGCCAAACCCATAGTGGCGGTTAAGCAAAACAGCCTTGATCGGTTCTCCTGCCATGCCGACGAACGGCATGATGCGAGACGCGGCAGCGCCGACCATGCGGACCTTCCACAGGTGATAGAACCAGCGGCTGCCCTGGCGGCTGTTCCCTAAAATCAGTTGCCACGACCAGGTATCGGCCACAAAGGCAAGCTGATAGACAGCAAAGATCGCGACGATGCCCCAGCCGAGCCCGACCGCATGATCCAATGCGGCACCAAGATCAATGCGCCAGAGGATCAGACCAAACAGCGCAATGCCGATAACCAGAAACAGCGGCCGCCATGGGTTCTTAAACACGATGCCTCTTGAAGCCTTTCCAGAACTGCATCCCCCAGTACATCTGGGCACCGACCGCTGCAGCGGGCAGCAAAAACCAGACCACATCGAACAATGCGAGAACCAGAACTATGAAGCAAAAATCGCTGCGCAGGATGCGTGAAATATAGACGGCGCGGTCTCCGGAATTATCGCCGGGTCCTCCATCAACCTTGCCGTCGGTTCCGTTACGAAGGTCGCGACTGTCGCGCCAGCTATCGATGGCATAGTTCACGGTACCGCCGCCGGCTGCGAATGCGGCGAACACCATCCAGAGAACATTTTCCGATGCGTGCCACGCCGACCAGCCAACGGCGAGAAAGAACACAGCGTTCACGAGCCAGTCGGTAAAGCTGTCGAACCGCATGCCGAACACCGACGTCTGATTTTTCAGGCGGGCGATATCGCCGTCACAGTTGTCGAGCAGGTAGGATAAAACGAACAGCAGCGCACCCGCGAGGCCGTTGTAATAGCTCCCCGTGGCGAACATCCAGGCCGACAGCAGACCGGTACCGAGTGCCGCCGCCGTGATTGCGTTGGCACTGATCGGCAACGGCAACAGAAGTTTGACGAGCGGGTACGACATGCACCGGGTCAGGGGAAACCACTGTCGGGCGCTGGTATTCATCTGAAATCCGCTCGTCTTGAACAAGAATGCCGGAAAAATGCTGCCGGGCGGGGTAAACAGGGAAACCCGCACCGGCGCACAGCACTGAGGCTTGCCGGGATGGATGTCACAGGTTCAGGCAGGTGCCGGCGTCAGGCACTTCGACGCATTCTCAGGCGAACATGCTCTTCGGCCTGGCGTAATGCGGTTGGCGTATCGACGTCGAGCCACCAGCACCCCGTGACGTCGCTGACGGTGGCAAGACCCGATGTTGCCAGTTGCGCCAATCCATCCGCCAGACCATGCCGTCCCATGGCTTGAGCAGTCCGCAGCCCGTCGAACAGACCCGGTGTACAATACATCACGCCGGTGTCGGCGACATCCCAGTGTTCGAGCGTCTTGGAGATCTTGCTGATACGGTTGTCGTCCAGCAGGACTTTCATGACGTCGTCCAGATCCGGAATTCCAGCCTTGTCGCTGTCAACGGCGAGCGTCATGCCCCGGTCGGGTGGCGGCGAAGCGACAAGGGTGCTTACCAGTGCCGGTTCGTAAAGATGATCACACATGGTCAGCAGGAAATTCTCGTCCGCCAGCGCATCGGCGGCGGCCAATGTGCTGGCACCGTTCCCGAGCTTCCACGTTTCGGTGTTGACGAACGTCAACGGACCGAGACCATTTCGCTTGGCAACGGATCGGAAATAGCTCTGTACCATTTCCGCCTCGTGACCGACCGAGATCACAAACCGTTCAATCCCGAGCGCTTCGCGAAGCGTAGTGATCACGCGCTCTCCCAGCGGCACGCCGTCGACGGGGACAAGCGGTTTGGGCAGGCTGGCACCGGGGAATAGCCGGCTGCCTTCGCCGGCCGCAAGAATCAACGCGGTCCTCGGTCCATCACTGGACATCGGCTTTCGCAAGGAGGGTGCCGTCGTCGCTTGCTGTCGTTGCGCTGCGTCGGCTGCAACAAACGCTTCATTCAGGTCGCGTGCGACGGAATCCCGCATCTGCACCGGCGGGCTTTTCATATAATAGGCGGACGGTGCCTCGAGCACACCCGCGCAGTTACGCTCAAGACCGACCTTGACGCATCGGATCGCATCAATGACGACACCGGCGCTGTTCGGCGAGTCCTGTACGGAGAGGCGCAGTTCCAGATCGAGCGGCACATTGCCGAACCCCCTGCCTTCCATGCGGATGAAGGCGATCTTGTTGTCCTTTTGCCACGGGACGTAGTCGGAGGGTCCGATATGGATGCGGTCCGCGTCCATTGGTATGTCGAGTTGTGAATTCACCGATTGGGTCTTGGATTTTTTCTTCGATTTCAGCCGCGTATGCTGAAGCATGTTGAGGAAATCGGTATTGCCGCCGGTATTCAACTGATAGGTGCGGTCGAGGGTGACACCCCGGTCGCCGAACAGGCGCGTGAGCTGCCGGTGCACGATCGTCGCCCCGACCTGGCTCTTGATGTCGTCGCCGACAATCGGAATGCCTGCCTTTTCGAATTTTTCGGCCCATTCAGGATCGCTGGCAATAAAGACCGGGACGCAGTTCACCATCCCGACGCCGGCATCAAGACAGGCCTGGGCGTAATGCTTGACCGCGGCATCGGAGCCGACCGGCAGATAACAGACCAGAACCTCTGCGCCGGAATCCTTCAATGCCTGAGTGACATCGACAGGTGTTTCATCTGCGACGCGGAACGCTTCCTGATCGCGATATTCGTCCATATGATCGGCAATGCCGTCCAGCACCGGCCCCATCTGCACGGTGACGCCTGAGACAGGCAACGAGCTTTGAAACACGACGGTGCAATTGGGCGGCGCGAATATGGCGGATTCAAGCGGCTGGCCAACCTTCCGTCGGTCGATGTCGAACGCCGCGACGACTTCGATGTCAGTCGGGCTCCACGCGCCGATTTTCTGGTGCATCAGGCCGGCGTACGCGGCTGCGTCACCGTTCCTATAGTACGACAGTCCTTGAATCAGGGAACTTGCGCAGTTGCCAACGCCGACGATAGCTATTCTGATTTTTTTCATGTGATATCCTCTTTGCGCTTGTCTAGCACCTCGTCAGCCGGATTTGTAGGTATATTTCAAGGGTATTGGCACTTTTTAATCCGTTTATCCACCCCATATTTTCCCATGCGGTCCGGTCGGGTGTGCTGTCGATCCCCGGATCGGGTGATGTCAGGTTCGGAAAGCGAAGGCATTGCGACTGCCGATACCCTTCAGACCGAAAGCGTTTAGCCTCATAATCGCCTGAAGGCGTGCTTTTGCCTTGGAACCGGCATGGTCATGGGGCAAATTAAGATGAGTGCGTGATACAGTTTTTTGTCATGCCGCCCGCTCGGAAATCTGCCCAAAGGACTTCATCCCCCTGGATAAAGGACGGTCTTGAATGAATTATGTTTGGCGAGACATGACCCAGGCGGAACTGGACCGGGCCTATAATCAGTCCGATTATGCGCCGAACAGGGAGCAGATCCTTGCACGCTACGCCGCCAACAGTGCGATGATGCGAGATCGCATCGGTCTCCCGGAACGGTTGCGGTATGGGTCTGGAGAGAAAGAGGGTATTGATTTCTTTCGTGGTGCGAATGGTCCTGCACCGTGTGTCATCGTCGTACATGGCGGGGCCTGGCGGTCAGGCGCTGCCGAGAATTATGCATTTCTTGCCGAGATTTTTGTCAAAGCCGGCGTACATTGTGCGTTGCCTGATTTTGACTGGGTCCAGGATACCGGCGGCGATCTGTTGCCGATTGCCGATCAGGTCGGACGCGCGATGGCCTGGATCTGTCAATCCCGGGATGAACTTCGCATCGCGCCGGATCGCATTTATGTTTGTGCGCATTCATCGGGATCACACCTCGTGGCGTCGGTTCTCACAGGGGTTAAGGACCAGATCGACGGATTGCATGACGACAGCATCAAGGCAGCGCTGCTGTGCAGCGGTATGTACGACCTTGAACCCGTGCGGTTGTCGGCACGCAGTGGCTATGTTGCTTTTAGCGATGAGGTTGAGCAGGTGCTGAGCCCGATGCGGCATATGGATAAGCTGACCACACCAATCATTGTTGCGCATGGTACCTATGAAACCCCTGAGTTTCAGCGTCAAACCGTGGAATTTGCCCAGGCGTTGCGTGACCGCAATCTGCTGATGGAATCCATTGTTGCGGAACACTGCAATCATTTCGAAATATTGGAAACCCTTGCCAACCCATACGGTTTGCTCGGGCAAGCTGCCTTGAGGATGATCTCCAGAATATAGCCGTTTCTTTTTGATCTCGTAGGCCAGTAGGGGCACTCTGCCGGGATCATTTGCCAGTGAAAATCATGAAAGTGAAGGGGCCAGATGGATATACGCAAGACGGGTATTTTTAAAGAAACAATAAAGACAGACGCTTACGGCAAGGCGTGCGATCCTGTTGACCGCGTTGTTGCTTTTGCGGTCATCAAAAACCCGTTCGCCGGGCAATACGTTCAGGATCTGTCCGAGCTGTTCCACATCGGCGGTCAGCTGGGCGACCAACTAATGGGGGAGGCCGTCGCGCTGTTAAAGGGCGCCCCTGTCAGTTACGGCAAGGCGGCTGTTGTTGGCGTCGACGGGGATATGGAACATGGCGGTGCGGTTATTCACCCGAAGCTTGGCAAGCCGATGCGCGCCGCCGTGGGTGGCGGCAAGGCGTTGATCTGCTCGAATGCAAAAGTTGCCGGCGTCGGCGCGACAATTGACATTCCGCTTGGGCACAAGGACGAAGCCTGGTCGTTTGACCATTTTGATACCATCACGGTGTTGGTTGCTGATGCACCGCGTGCCGATGAAATCGTCGTGTATATGGCGGTTGCAGATGGTGCCCGACCGAACCCGCGTGTTGGAAGTGGCCCGATCCTGGACTGATTGCAAGCGCAAGCCAGACCGCAGTAGGATGCGATAACCGTTACCTGCGCTGGCCAAAGTACATCCGGTTGCGTGAACTCAGGGGAAAAGAGGCAAAGAATGACTGACCAGACACAGACCGCCGAGGAACAGCCGGCGCAGGGGACACCGGGCGAAGTCTTTTTGGCCTTTCTCAAGCTGGGTCTGACCAGTTTCGGCGGCCCGATCGCGCATCTGGGCTACTTCCGCGACGAACTGGTGACGCGGCGCAGATGGTTGAGCGACAGCGCCTATGCTGATCTCGTGGCGCTGTGTTCGTTCCTGCCCGGGCCCGCCTCATCGCAGGCGGGCTTTGCGCTGGGGATGATGCGCGCGGGCTGGCTGGGGGCACTGGCGGCTTTCACCGCCTTCACACTGCCATCGGCATTGGCGCTCCTGATCCTTGCGATGACGGCGACGAGCATTACCGGTCCCGTGGGAACCGGTGCCCTGCACGGGCTCAAGATCGTCGCGGTAGCAATCATCGCGCAGGCGGTCTGGGGCATGGCAAAGAACCTCTGTCCCGACAAGGAGCGGGCAGCCATTGCCGCCGGGGCGGTCGCCGTTCTGGCCTTCGTGCCCGGTGCCTTCGGGATGATCGGCGCGATACTTTTGGGGGCCGTGGCGGGTCTGGCCCTTGGCCGTGGAACCGACACACCCGTCGGTGGGCATGTCACCATGCCGGTCTCACGCAGGGTCGCTGTCGGGGCGCTGATAGCCTTCTTCGCGCTTCTGGTCCTTCTGCCCCTTGTGGCGGGACAAGGGCAGGCATGGGCGGTTATCGACAGCTTTTACCGGTCAGGCGCGCTGGTCTTCGGTGGCGGTCATGTGGTGTTGCCCCTCTTGCAGGGCGAAGTGGTGCAGCCGGGCTGGGTCACGCCGGATGCCTTTCTTGCCGGCTACGGCGCGGCGCAGGCGGTACCCGGTCCGCTCTTCACCTTCGCCGCGTATCTGGGCGCCGTACTGGGGCCGGAGCCGAATGGCATCGTTGGGGCAACACTGGGCCTGCTCGCCGTGTTTCTGCCGGGCTTTCTGCTTCTGGTCGGCGTGTTGCCCTTCTGGGACCGCTTTCGCAGTATGGCGCGTGCGCAATCACTGATGCAGGGGGCGAATGCCGCGGTTGTCGGCATCCTTGGTGCCGCGCTCTATTCGCCGGTTTTCACCAGCGCCATTGGCGACATGCGCGATTTTACCCTGGCCCTCGTCTGTTTCATCGCGCTGATCGCATGGAAAGTGCCGCCCTGGGCGGTGGTGCTTCTGGCCGCTGTGGGGGGCGTGGGACTGGTGCTGTTGGCCTGACGCAATCCCGCATAGTCCGGCCCGCCTGATCCGGTAAGTCGCCACGGTGCCCGACGCCCATGTATTAGAAAAAGCCGGGGGGCACGAACGAAGCGCGTTGCCGATAGAATTATGGCGGAAGGGGTGGGATTCGAACCCACGGTAGACTTTCGCCTACGCTGGTTTTCAAGACCAGTTCCTTAAACCACTCGGACACCCTTCCGTGCTGAACGCGCTTTTTAGCGTCGCAATTATGTGTTCTGCTCCCTTGCGGAACGCAGAGCGACGTTACTCGCGCGTCTACGGCGGCGGACTTTAGCCCCGTGACGCATCAACCGGCAAGGGGCAAGCGGTAAAATATATCAAGCCTGCATAGAGCCGTGCCGCGACAGCTTACAGCAGTGGGTATCTCGGTCGGTATCAACGGGGTATTATCGGGAAACCCTCATATCGAAGCGGGGTGGAAAGCAATACAATTGACCGGAAATTGACTGCGGGGGCTATGATGCAAAGTATCATTGAGTACTTGTTTGGCGCAGCGTCTTTCATGCCGCACGGCTATTGTCTGATGTGGCGTCCGGATCTGGTCGCCCTGCACGCAGTCTCGGATATGCTGATTTTCCTGGCTTATGCCTCTATCCCGGCAGCGCTGGTTGTTTTTGTCAGAAGGCGCCCTGAACTGGAGCATCGCTCGACGCTGGTGCTGTTTGCGGCATTTATTCTGGCCTGTGGTTTCACGCATCTGATTGCAATGTTTACCCTGTGGCAGCCGATGTACGGGTTGCAGGGCCTCATCAAGGCCCTGACCGCAGTGATTTCACTGCTGACCGCCGTCGCCATCTGGCCGTTGTTGCCGAAGCTGATGAAAATTCCAAGCCCTGCGGCCCTGCAGGCGCTGAATGCTGATCTTGGCCAGGTCAATGACCAGTTAAAACGTGAAATCTCCGAACACGAAGCGACCCTGCAGGAACTCATGGCCATGCGCAGCGAACTGGAAGTCCGGGTTGAGGAGCGCACACGAGAGCTGAATCTTGCCTACCGGGAACTGGAGCAGGTCAATGATGATCTGTCGACGTTCGTGCATGTCGCATCACATGATCTCAAGGAGCCCTTACGCGGTATCCGCTATTATGCTGAAATTGTTGCCGAAGATCATGGTGACACCCTGTCTGCACAGGGGAAGGGGGATCTTGATGCCATCGCCAGACTGGCCGACCGGCTGGACGGTCTGATCAATTCACTGCGCGAATACAGCCGTGCCGGCAACAAGGATGATGCTTTGGAAGACGTCGATCTCAATGACGTTCTCCGGGAAACCGTCGATAATCTGAAGCCGTTGATCCGCGAGAGCGGCATCAGGATCGAAATACCCGAACCGTTGCCGACATTCCGTTGCGTGCGTGCCCATGCGCTGACGCTGATGCAAAATATGATTACAAATGCAGCCAAGCATACGGATGGCGATACTTTCGTCCGCGTTGAGGCAAAGTTACAGGACGATGGCTCGGTTTCAATCCTGGTCAGCGACAATGGGCCGGGCATTCCGCAGGAAATGCACGAAGATGTCTTCAGGATGTTCCGGCGCGTATCTAAATCCGGCGGCAAATCAACTACACGGGATGAATCGACGGGGATGGGGTTGGCAATCGTCAAGCGGATCGTCGAGCGTTATAACGGCACCGTCAAATTGTGCTCATCCCCGGAAGGCGGGGCGCAGTTCGAACTGCTGCTACGGACGGTCTGATGGATAGAATTCAACCGTTGCTTTGAGAATACTTTGAACAATTCGGGGGCAGGTCATGGCGCAGAAAATCATCGTTCTTGTCGAGGATAGTGCTGCCGATGCGCGTGTCGTCACCCGGGCAATCGACAAGCTTGGCGATGCAACAATCGAGATCATCCATCATGAAACGGTGGAAAATGCGCTCAGGTATTTTCAGGAAAGTGATCAAAGCGCCGACAAACGGATTGTCCTCATGGATCTCAATCTGCCGGGGACGAGCGGTCTGACATTCCTCAAGCACATTAAAAGCTCATC
>JBBDOA010000109.1:0-16078 GCA_040877275.1 Rhodospirillales bacterium
ATCCGGGACCCATGGCCGGATCACACCAAGCCCAACGATGGGTCCCGGGTCGTAACCCTCGCTCCCGAAACCAGACGGTTCCGGGCTCGGCTAACGCCCGGGATGACACCTTTTAAAGATCGCTCATCGCTCCCCGCTAAAACAGGGCTTGCCGGGCCGGGTTATTTTGCTACAACACCCGGGACTGAGGGACGGAGCACGGATGGCTTGGTCGTTTATGAAGCGGACAGCCGCTTCGGGGGACACCGATGGCAGCCGACGACGATACCAAAGGACGGTCTTCGGAAGACCTCGACCGTTTCGGGCAAAAGCTTGAAAAAGCCCGGGAAAGCGAGAAATCCAGAAGACTGTGGAAAAGTAACGTAAATAAGCCCCCGAGCACGGCTCTAGGGCTTGCTTTTCGGGTATCTGTCGAGTTAGTTTCCGCCGTGGCTGTGGGGCTGGCAATTGGCTGGGTCCTCGATACGTGGCTGGGTACACGTCCCTGGGTCATGGTGGTGTTCATTATTCTGGGGTTCAGTGCCGGTGTAATGAATGTCTATCGCGTCGCTTCCAGCATGGGCAATGCCGGGGGCAACAGTCAAAAGGATGATGCGTCCACAGCCGAACAGGCGAAGCGGACGCCGGAAGAAGGGAAAGATCGACGTGGCTGAGGGACAATCCCCACTCGCACAGTTCGAGATCAAGACGCTGGTACCGCTGGAAATCGGCGGCATCGACGCATCATTTACCAATTCATCGCTGTTCATGGTCCTGACCGTGGCGACAGTCAGCCTGTTTCTGGTCGGCGGCATGCGCAAAAGCGCACTGGTCCCGGGACGCTGGCAGTCGATGGCAGAACTCAGTTACGTGTTCATCGCCAACATGCTGAAGGACACCGTCGGCAACGAAGGCCGCCCCTATTTCCCGTTCATCTTCACGATTTTCATGTTCGTGCTGGTCGGCAACATGTGGGGCATGATGCCTTACAGCTTTACCTTCACCAGCCACATCGCCGTGACCTTCGCGATGGCCTTCTTCATCTTCGTCGGTGTCACCATCATCGCCATCGCCAAGCACAAGATGCATTTCTTCTCGTTCTTCATGCCGCCGGGCGTGCCGCTCTATATGGCCCCGCTGCTGGTCCCGATCGAGATCATCTCGTACCTGTCACGCCCGATCAGCCTCAGCGTCCGTCTGTTCGCCAACATGCTGGCCGGCCATACGCTTTTGAAAGTGTTCGCAGGGTTCATCATTTCACTCGGGATTGCCGCCGGCTGGCTGCCGTTTGCCTTCGTCGTCGCGCTGACCGGACTGGAATTCGTGATCGCCTTCCTGCAGGCTTTCGTGTTCGCCATTCTGACGTGTCTTTATCTGAACGATGCCTTGCATCTTCACTGAGACACCTGGAATTAACCTCTGAATTAACCTGTCAATTTTATCTGTTTAACATGACTAGAAAGGAACTGACCCATGGAACTTGAAGCTGCAAAGCTCCTCGGCGCCGGCCTCGCCGTTATCGGTGTTATCGGCTCCGGTATCGGTATCGGCAACATCTTCGCATCATTCATTCAGGCCGTTGGCCGCAACCCGTCGGCTCAGGCCGCCGTGTTCCCGATGACGATGCTCGGCTTCGCCCTCGTTGAAGCCATCGCACTGTTCGCGCTGGTTATCGCACTGGTCATTCTGTTCGGTTGATTTCCGGGGGATCGTTCCAGGTCCCCCGCGAAGTCCACCGCTTGAAGCGGGGATGTCATGCCTCAGTTAGACGTCACCACATTTGCACCGCAGTTGATCTGGCTGACGATCACGTTTGCCGCGATGTTCTTCATTATGTGGAAGATCGCGGTGCCGAAGATCTCGGATGCCCTTGAAACCCGGCAGATGCGGCTTGAGGATAATCTGCAGAAGGCCGAAAACCTGAAGCGGGAAGCCGAAACGACACTGGCCGCCTATGAAAAGGCACTGGCTGACGCGCGTGCCCAGGCGCACGGCGACATTCAGAAAATCCAGCAGCAGTTGCAGGAAGCCGCCGCCAAGGAAGAAGCCGAAATGGGCGCCAAGCTCGATGCCAAAATCTCGGAAAGCGAACGCGCCATCGCCGCCGAAGTGAACAAGGCCATGGAAAGCGTGCGGGGTGTCGCCGTTGATGTGGCGGCTGATGTCATCGAGAAGCTGACCGGCACGGCGCCCGGTCCGGATCGCGTTGAGAAAGCCGTCGACAATGTTCTCGGCAACAAGACCTGAGGGAGAACGCGATGTTACATGATCCCACATTCTGGGTCGCTATTGCGCTGATCGTGTTCATTATCCTGGTTGCCAAACCGGTTTCCAGACTGGCCACCAAGGCACTTGATGAGCGCGCCGAAAAGATCAGCAACGATCTCGACGAGGCCGAACGCCTGCGCAACGAAGCACAGGACCTGCTGTCGCAGTATCAGCGCAAGCAGCGTGATGCCGCCGGTGAAGCCGAGGCAATCATTGACCATGCCCGGAAAGAAGCCGAGCGCATGGACCGTGAAGGCCGCGAGAAGATCAAGGCGTCGCTCGAGCGCCGCGAACAACTGGCGATGGATCGCATCCGGATGGCAGAACAGCAGGCCATCGATCGGGTCCGCAGCCGAGCCGTGGAAGTGGCCATTGCCGCAACCGCCCAGGTACTGGCCGAAAGCATGGACGGCGACAAGGCCAATACCCTGATCGACGACACCATCAAGAGCCTGCCGGACCGCCTGCATTAATCGCTTCGATATCGTTTCCAAAAAGGAGGCTTTTTGCCTCCTTTTTTTTATGCCGATGCGCCGTCCGCCCGCATTGCCCCCCTTCTCAATCCTTACCGGTGCGCGTATAAGTGTTCCATGAAACACCGCTTGCCCTTGGTCTTTTTGCCGGTTGTACTTGCCCTTGTGATCGCAAGGGCCGATGCCCGGGCGGATTTTAACGGCGAAGTTCTGGTCGCCCCGCCGCCACCGAACTGGAGCGGCGGCATGCCGGTTCCCGTCAAGGATGGTGTCCGGCGCACCTGGAAACGGACCTTCCTGATTTCCGGCGGCGGCACCGAGCAGGTCATCGTCACCCGCCTCGTCAAGCAGGGGAATGCCGTCGCCAAGATTGCGGCACAGCAACTGTCAACAACCCTGACCGCCGACTGCCTCAAGAAAACGGTTTCGGAATTCGTCACCGGCAAGGCCCAGATCGGCACCACAGCCAGTTTCACCACCCAGTGCTCGAGCATCAAGGACGCGCCGGCGGAAACGACATTGTTCACCATGAGCAAAATTTACATCGGCGAGTTCAATACGTTTTCTGTTTCCCGCATCTGGCGCGGACACCGTGAAGATCCGGGCAGCCCGGCCAACTCACCGCGCACCGGCGAACAATGGGCCCAGTATTTCGCCCGCATTGCCGTCTGCAACACACTGACCGACAACTGCAGCATGGCAGAGGCGGAAATCGTCCATGCCGATCCACGCTTCAGGACCATGCGGGCGTTACCGGTCTCCATCAAGCCAGTGGTGCCGCTTGCCAATCTGATGAAGGCGGCAGAAGGATTCGGCGATCTGAGCGGGCGCGCCGAGATCTGCGGTGAGGATATCTCTCCGCTGACCCTAAAAATCAGCCGCATGTTCGAATACGTCGCCGCCAACGACCAGGAATCCAGCAAGGCATTGGCCGCATACAGATCGGCCAAAGCCAGGGGTGCCACGGATCAGGAAAAACAATCGAAGGATTCCTGCGGGCTGGTATTGCGCGAGTTTCGTCAACACCCGACCCGGGTCGCAGCGTTTCCGCGCTATATCGAACGGTTTCTTTAAAGTTCCCGGATGATGGATAGCATCGGCACGCCCCCGACGATCACCTGTATCGACGCCAAAGGCTCGCCCGAAGAGATCGGCCACATGATCGGTCATGCCGTCGCCCGCTCTTTCAGACAAGCGGTGCTGACCAACCCGGAATTCGTCGCCATCAAAGATCATTTCCTCGGCACGGATTATCTGCAAGCGCTCAACGATGCCGCAAGGCGGGCCTATCCGAAGCATATGCAGGAACTGGACGGCATGGCCGAAGCCATCGGTGTCGACCCGGCAGAACTGTTTTTGTGGAACTGCCGGGGCGATCTCAGGTTTCCGCCGGAAACGGCCGGGGTCAGGCTGGACCAGTTCCATGACGGCTGCACGACAATCCTTGGCCCCGGTGATTTTGATCAGGGCCGACCGGCCGTCATCGCCCACAACGAGGACGGTTCCGCCGATTTCATGGCGCACCGGTACTGGCTGCGCGCCCGGCCCGATGACGCGCCCTCATTCGAAAGCTACCTCTATCCCGGTATGCTGCCCGGCCATAGCGTCGCCATCAACGATGCCGGGCTGGTCCAGACCATCAACAATGTTCGCGCCGATGATCTGAAACCGGGTATCCCCCGCCACATCATCTGCCGGGCTGTTCTGGAAGCAACATCGATACCGGAAGCGATCGGGCATCTCAGGCGGCCCGACCGGGCGTCCGGTTTCCATCATAGCATCGGCATGCCGGGCCAAGTGGCACCGCTGTCCGTTGAGGCCCCGGCATCAGCCAGCGTGATCCGCAGCGCCGATGCACCGATGGCGCACGCCAACCATCTGCTTGATCCGTATTTTGACAAACTGCCGCAGACCGTCAGCGCGTCATCAGCCTATCGTCAGCAGACCGTCGATGCCTTTCTGCGGACAGGCGGCGACACCGACACACCGGAAGCGGTCCTGTTTCAGCATGGCGGTGCCGGCAAGCAGGGCGTGCTGCGCCGCCCCGGCGACGGCGGTGACGATTACGGCTGCACCCTGATTACGGCGGTATTCCGCATCCATGCCGAGCGTGTCGAGTGGACCGTGCATGCCGGTCCTGACGAACGGGATGTCCTCAGCGGTCACGTCGGCCAGACGCATTAATTCCGCAAGTTCGTCTTCACAGCCCGAATGCAGTGCCAGCCGATGACTCCACGCCCGGCCAGATCGCGCCCGAGCCGCCACAGCGACAGATTGAAGTCGAGCATCGACTTCGGGATTTCCGGCTGTTCAAGGCCTCGCATCGATGGATCGATAAACAACCGCGATCAGCTGAACCGCATCGTCATGCGGCCATGAACGCAATCGACACGTCCTGACGCACATCACAAAGGGAAATGACCAGCGGCGCACCGAAACGGTCACGGGCCGGGATAAGAAGGCGCTGATACGGCACCCAGACGGGATCATGACCGGGACGGCGGATCACCGCGCGCACGTGATCAACAATCGGCTCGCCATCCTCAATCACAGACAGAAACGGACTGCAGACACGGTCTTCAAACTCGAAATCCGGTTGCGAGCGATCACAGCGCCGCCCAAGGGCCGATTTTGCCCACGAACTGCCAAATATGCGCGCAGCACCGGACGCGATCCCGATATGCTGGAATACCAGCGCATCCTTTTGCGGGTCCTGACGCAGAACCAGGGCATAGGGGGCAAGGGTTGCGAACTTGTCGACATCTGCGGTGGAAAACCTGGCCCCGTCCCGTTCCCACATCCTGAAACCGTGCGCGAGGATACCGTCCTCGTGCATGATCGTGGACACCGGGCAGACAACGCGCTTCGTTCCCTTGAAGGGCGTGATCGTGCGAAAGTGAGCGGTTTCGGCAATCCGTGCAATGGCCGAGGCCGTCGTATACTTGAATTCACGGTTCCAGGCACCCCAGAAAAATTCCAGGTGAACTTGCGTATCGGGTTTGCTGATAGCCAATAAATGCGCCGCCGCGATCATGGCTGATATCGCCGCCTGGGACACGTCCCAGCGCAACCTGATCGCATGCGGATCGACGATAACCTCGACCATCCGCAAATGATCAAAGGCCCGGCGTCGCGCCTTGCGATCCTGGTCAATTAACGAATGACGCAAATATCTGCCGCTGTCATCAATCCACCAGCGGCCCACCCCCTGCTGCTCGCCCGTTACCGGTTTTGATGTCTTGCGCTGACTGCTCATAAATCCATAGCCCCCCCGTGGATTATAACCAGATTTCAGCCAGCGTTATAGACTTTCAGCAGATGCAGGAAATTCGTTTTAACGTCATCGTCTTCGATGCGGTCAAGTTCCTTGGCCAACTGCAACGCCCGGCGGGAGATTTTCTCGTCATCGGACTTGTCATCGCTGAGGCCGTCAAAAAAGAAACTGACCGGCACATCAAGGATATTGCACATATCCCAGAGCCTGCTTGATCCAATCCGATTGGTGCCTTTTTCATATTTTTGCACCTGTTGAAAACTGATCCCGAGACGTTCGCCCAGTTGTGTTTGCGTCAGCCCCCGCATGATGCGGACTTCTCTGAGACGATGGCCAACGTGAACGTCTGTTGGATGGGGCATAAAAATATCCTCCTTAACTGCGTGGGGGGTTATGCTTAATATCATGCCATTATACCAAACATGATTATGTGACGGCACGCACAATTCCACATAACCGGCTATTCTTTTTCATGAATCGTTATAAAAGTTGCAATTGATTGTCATTGCCAGTCACCAGGCCGAGCCATTCTGCCTCAGAAATCACTTTCACGCCAAATTCTTCCGCTTTCTTCCGTTTCGAGCCGGCACCGGGTCCGGCAATAACAAGATCGGTTTTTTTGGAAACCGAGCCGGCAACCTTGGCTCCCAGTGATTCGGCACGGGCTTTCGCCTCGGACCGGCTCATGGTTTCCATGTTGCCGGTGAACACCAGCGTCTTGCCGCTGATCGGCGAATTGCCTGTATCGGCGGCAACAAAATCCTCGATCTGCAATTCCTGCTGCAACGCATCCAGCACCTGTATGTTATGCGCCTCGGCAAAAAAACCGATCAGATCGTCAGCCATCGACGGACCGATCCCGTCGATTCCGATCAGTTCGCTGTACGCCTCCGAGCTGCGATCAGCCGCCGCCGCCATCGCGTCCCGCCATACAGAAAGTTTGCCGTATCGGCTGGCCAGCAGACGCGCCGTCGCCTGACCGATCTGGCGAATACCCAGTGAATAGATGAATCGTGTTAATTCTATGGCACGGCGCGCATTAATTGCAGCAAGCAGATTATCTGCCGATTTCGCGCCCCAGCCCTCGCGACCGGCAATGGCGTCGCGTTTGCTTTCAAGTCGGAAAATATCGGCGGGCGATGTGACGATCCCCTCATGCCAGAAGGCTTCAATGTGCCTGGCACCGAAGCCTTCAATATCGAATGCATCGCGCGACACGAAATGCTTGAGCCGCTCGACCGCCTGTGCCGGACAGATCAGACCACCGGTGCAGCGCCATGCCGCCTGCCCCTCTTCACGCACAGCAAGACTGCCGCACTCGGGGCAGGTATCGGGCATCTCGAATGGTGCCGGAGCCGGATCAGGGCGTGCCGCGAGATCCACGGCCAGCACCTGCGGGATGACATCGCCGGCGCGTTGGATCTGTACCTTGTCGCCTGCACGGATATCCTTGTCGCGGATGTAATCTTCGTTATGCAACGTTGCCCGTTGCACGACGACGCCGCCGACCGTGATCGGGCTCAGGTGCGCAACCGGCGTCAGTGTACCGGTGCGGCCGACCTGAATATCGATCTTCTCGATAACCGTCATTGCCTTTTCGGCTGGAAACTTGTGCGCAATCGCCCAGCGCGGGGCGCGGGCAACGAAGCCCAACCGCTCCTGCCAGTCGATCCGGTTGAGCTTGTAGACGACACCGTCGATATCGTAATCCAGCGTTGCGCGGTCTGCGCCGAGCATCTCGTACAACGCCAGCGTTTCATCCACGGACTGACAGATACGGGCATACGGGTTGACCGGAAAGCCCCAGGATTTCAGGCGCGCGTAAAAACTCCATTGCTCGGCCCAGTCGACGTCGCCGCCGTAACCCTGGGCATTACTGCCGGACACATCGCCCCAGGCATAGACAAAGATTTTCAGCGCACGCGATGCCGTCACCCGGGCATCCTTCTGGCGCAAGGAACCGGCGGCGGCGTTGCGCGGATTGGCGAAGACCTTGGCACCGGCCTGTTCCTGCCGCGCATTGAGGGCGAGGAAGTCGGCCTTCGACATATAGACCTCGCCCCGCACTTCCATGACCGGCGGCGCATCCTTGATCGACTGCGGCACTTCGGCCAGGGTACGCAGGTTTTCGGTCACGTCCTCACCTTCGCGGCCATCGCCCCGGGTCGCACCACGAACGAAAACCCCGTCTTCATAGCGCAGCGAGATCGACAGGCCGTCGATCTTCGGCTCAGCGACGATCTCGACCGGCGTTGAAGCATCAAGGTTCAAAAACCGGCGAATGCGATCATAAAATTCCGTGACGTCTTCGCCGTTGAAGGCGTTGCCGAGCGACAGCATCGGCGGCCGGTGCCTGACCTTGCCGAAACCTGCAGCAGCACCGGCACCGACCCGCTTCGACGGGCTGTCGGTGCGCACCAGATCGGGAAAGCGTGCTTCGATGGCGTCATTGCGTTTGCGGAGTGCGTCATACTCGGCGTCGGAAATGTGTGGTGCATCGTCCTGATAATAGGCGGCATCATGGGCTGCAATTTCCTTGGCCAGCGCCTCAAGCTCGACCGCCGCATCCGGTTTCATCAGGGCTTCGACCGCAACGGCGCGCAGATCGTTGGATTGGCTCACGCCGCCGCCCCTTTCAGCAGACTGTCGGCGGCGGCTCTGGCTTCGCTGGTGACCGTTTCACCCGAGAGCATGCGGGCGATTTCCTCGCGACGCTCATCCCCGTTCAGCGCAACCACTTCGGTATAGGCTTGCGTGCCGTCAGCACCCTTGCGCACGTAAAGATGCCTGGAGCCCTTGGCCGCCACCTGCGGCGAATGGGTGACGACGAAAATCTGTACGCCGGCACCGAGCCTGAGCAACCGCTCGCCGACCGCTGCGGCAACCGCACCACCGATCCCGGCATCAACCTCATCGAAGACCAGCACCGGCACCGGATCGGCTTCGGCAAGTACCACCTTGAGCGCCAGCATGAAGCGCGCCAGCTCACCGCCGGACGCAATCCGGTTCAATGGCCCGGGCTC
The DNA here is from genome assembly GCA_040877275.1 of Rhodospirillales bacterium. Taxonomy (GTDB): domain Bacteria; phylum Pseudomonadota; class Alphaproteobacteria; order Rhodospirillales; family Casp-alpha2; genus UBA4479. The sequence goes on from JBBDOA010000109.1 coordinate 9,018, forward strand.
AGCACCCGGGTTGGTCGCAACCTCGAAAGCGATCCTGTCTATCCCCAACGCCGACCACCTGTCTTCCGGCAGTGCCGATACCTGCGTGACAAACTGTGCCGTGCCGAGCTTGAGCGGGGCCAGCTCTGTCGCCATCGCCTTGTCCAGAACCCGAGCCGCGTCGCGTCGTTTCTTGCCAAGCACTTCGGCTGCGGATTGATAGGCGTTCTTTGCGGCACCAACGGCAGCCCGCAGACGTTTCAGCGTTTCCCCACCGGCATCGATATCGGCCAACTCGGCTTCCAGCTTTCCCTGCAGCTCAGCCAGCGCATCGACCTCGACCTGATGCTTTCTGGCCAGGGCACGGAGTGCGAACAGCCGTTCTTCCGCGGCCTCAAGCGCCTGCGGGTCCATATCCAGATCGGCGGTCGCGCGTTCCAGAAACCCTTCCGCATCAGCAACCTCGCTTAACGCACGCTGCAAGGCGGCCAGCGTCTCATCAAGCCGCCCGGCGGCCTTGGCCGACGCCCGCTCGATCTCGTGAACGGCCTTGGCCAGTTTGTCCTCGGCCCCGCCTTCAGCCGAAATCAACTGCTCGGTCGCCTGAATGGCTGCGGAAATCTGTTCGCCATGCTGCAGCATGCGGCGTTTTTCGGCGAGCATGCTTTCCTCGCCCGGTGCCGGTGCCAGCGCCCGCAGCTCATCAACCGCATGACGCAAGAACGCCTCGTTCTGCAAGGCCAGCCGGGACTTCTCCTCCGCCGCTTCAAGCGACGCCTGCATATCACGGAAGGCCTGAAATTTATCTGCGACATCGTCGAGGTCGGCGTCATGACCGGCAAACGCATCAAGCAAGGCGCGGTGGCCGGACGGATCCAGCAGCCGCTGGGTTTCGAACTGGCCGTGAATCTCGACCAGGGTTTCTCCGAGCTGTTTCAAAAGCCCGACACTGACCGGCTGATCATTGATAAACGCCTTGGTCCGTCCGTCATTGCCCAGCACACGCCGCAAAATCAGTGTGTCATCATCTGCATCAATGCCGTTTTCCAGCAGTAGCGCACGGGACGGATGCCCGGCGTCGACGTCAAAGACGGCACTGACAACGGCCTGATCGGTACCCTTGCGCAGCATTCTGGCTTCGGCGCGATGGCCGAGCGCCAAGCCAAGCGAATCCAGAAGGATCGATTTTCCGGCACCGGTTTCACCCGTGAGCACGGCAAGGCCGGCGGAAAATTCCAGATCAAGCTTGTCGATCAGGATCACATTTCGGATCGATAGCCGGGTCAGCATGAAAGGCAGGCTCCTGGGACAGACCTTGGAGACGGAATCACCAGACTTTGTACCAGGGTTTTTCGGCATTGCCGGCGGTCGGCTTGTCTTCGAACAGGTAATAGGAATCCTGATACCAGTCGCTGTTCGGGAAATTGTGACCAAGCACCGATGCCGTCTTGCGTGCCTCACCGGTGACACCCAAAGCCAGATAGGCTTCGGTCAAGCGATGCAGGGCTTCCGGCACGTGTGTCGTCGTGTCGTATTTCTCAACCACTGTGCGAAAACGATTGATCGCGGCCAGATACTGCTTTTGCGTCAGGTAATACCGACCGATATTCATTTCCTTGCCGGCCAGATGGTCGTGCGTCAGGTCGATCTTGACCCGCGCATCCCGGGCATACTGGGATTCCGGAAACCGCTTCATGACCTCGCTCAGCGATGACAATGCCAGTTCGGTCATTTTCTGATCGCGTGCCACATCGGAAATCTGTTCGTAGTAGCAGAGCGCCTTCAGATAATAAGCGTAGGCGGCATCGCGGCTCGCCGGATGCAACTGTGTGAAACGGTCCAGGGCAATGATCGCATCATCGTAACGGTTGCTCTGATAGTATGCATAGGCCGCCATCAACTGCGCCTTGGTCGCCCATACGGAATACGGATGCTGGCGTTCGACCTCGTCAAATTCCCGGGCGGCGTCCTTGTAGTAATCATCCTGCAGGTAATTCATCGCGCTGTTGTAGATGCTGGATACCGGGCGTTCGACATATTCGGGCTCTTCCTTGACGGTGCACGCCGAAAGGCTCGCCATCACAAGGGCGACCCCCAAACCGGTCTTCAATGTTCCGGAAACCCGCTTCATGGATACAACTTCCCATACCTGATCTGAGTTCATGGTCACACAAGGGCTGCGCCCGGACCGTTACCCAGTATACCACGTCCGGGGCGCGAATCTGCAAGCATAGAGACGGCCTGATTGCCGAGTAATTGCGCTGAAATCAGTGGAATGTCGTCTGACCCGGGGTCGTTCGGCAGCGAGCTGCCTCAAGCGAGGGATTTGGCGGGTGTTGCTGTCTGTTCGGGATGAATGCCGCCGTCGACGGCATAATGCACGGCATCACCGCTGAGCACATCCCAGGTCCAGGCATCATCGTCAGCAAACAGGGCATGCAGTAGCTTGTTGTTGGCAGCATGACCCGAGCACACACCTTCGAACCGACCGATGACCGGCGCGCCGGCGAGATAGAGGTCGCCGATCGCATCAAGAACCTTGTGGCGCACAAACTCGTCGTCGTAACGCAATCCGTCTTCATTCATGATGCCGTCGTGGCTGACGACAATGGCGTTATCGAGCGAGCCGCCCTTGGCCAGACCCGCTTCCCACAGTGCTTCCACTTCATGCAGGAAGCCGAACGTCCGGGCCTTGGAAAGCTCCTTACGGAAAGCGCCGTTGACAACCTTGAGACTCATTTCCTGACGTTTGACGACGGTGCTGTTGAAATCGATCTGGAAATCAATGACCTGTGTTTCAGCCGGCGAGATTGCAACATGGCCGGAACCGTAGCCGACTTCGATGCGCTTCAGAATGCGGATGACACGGCGCGGCGCATCCTGCTCGACGACACCGGCACGCTCAATCAGGAAAACGAACGGCTCGGAACTGCCGTCCATGATCGGCACTTCAGCGCCGCTCAATTCGATTTCAACGTTATCGACACCGCAGCCGGCCAGAGCCGCCATCACGTGTTCGACCGTGCCAACCGTGACGCCGTTGTCGTTACCAAGCACGGAACACAGACGCGTATCAACGACACGATCCCAGCGGGCCGGGATCAGCGCGTTGCCACCCTCAACATCCGTGCGACGGAAAACCACACCGTGGTTGATGTCGGCCGGGTGCATGGTCATGGAAATCTTGTGGCCTGAATGCAGACCGACACCTGTGCAGTTGATCGCGGATTTCAGTGTCCGCTGAAGAACGACGGATTGAGCTGATTGTTGCCCCGTCACAGCAGCCGTGTCACCTTGATCAAACATTCAGTCATAACCCCCGGGCCTTTGCGCCCTGAAAATCTTTATGGTTGTTGATACTGTGTGTAGCAATCGGCCCCGATCCACTCAAATCAACATTTGTTTCCAATTGTTACGATATTTTCATTTAAAAACAGTTACTTGTTAATGCTAAAATATTTCAGTCCCAGACCTTATGAGCGCTGAGCAGTGGTCTTGGGGGCGATTCCCGAAAATCATTGCAGCAGACAGGAAAAGGGGCGCCCACCGGACGCCCCCTTCAGTCGTTCGGGTTGCCCCGTTCGATTAATTCGCCTGACGGCGGAGAAATGCCGGAATATCCAGAAGATCGGCATTGTCATCGACCGATTCCTGAATTCTGTCTTCAGGTTCCAGACCGCCCAGCGTCGGCTGCGGCATGGCTTGCGGTTGCGCCTGACCGCCTACAGCACGGGCACCACCACTCGGTGAGATAATCCGTTCTGCCTTGGGCTCACCGCTGTCACGCGTCGACGGGGCGGCGATTTCATGGCGCTGTCCGCCGGTAACGCGGTCGATGGCCGCCTTGCCGGTGCCGGTGACCAGTTCGAACAGGCTGGTCTTGGCTTTGGCGGCAGGCTTTTTCTCTTCCACCTCTTTGCCGCCATTGATCAATGCGGCTTCCGCCATCGGATCGCCTTTCCGGGCGATGTCCTGCGCGGCACTATCGACGCCGGCTGCCGGTTTCGGAATAAAGGCATCGGTCGCACCGAGTTTCGGCGTTGCCGCAACCGGGATTTCCGCCTCTGCTTCCGGTTCCGCCACTGCAGCCGCAGCCGGTTTCGGTGTTGCCGTCGCTGTCGGCGTCGGATCAGCGCGATCCGTATCGTCGTCTTCAGCATCGGCCTCGGCATATGCCTCAACCGGTGTTTCCGTTGTTGCAGCCGCTGCGGCTGCCGGACGTGGCGTATCCTTGATCTGGAAAGCAGGCACCTCGTCTGTCATGTCATCCGCATCCGCGTCGGCTTCTGCGGGCTCCATGGCAGCCGATTCAGTTGCTGCAGCCGGCGTCGGTTCTGCCGGTGTGGCAGCGACCGCTGCCGGTTGCGACGCAGGCACGCGCCTGGCCGGGGCTTCGGCCACGGGTGCTTCCGGACGGATTTGCCGGACCGTCGGTGTTTCTGAAACCGTCAGGACCTGCGGACGCGGCTGCTCGGCTGCGGCCTGATCGATACCGGTGGCGACCACGGATACCCGCATCAGACCTTCCAGCTCCTTGTCGAAGGCGGAGCCGATGATGATGTGCGCATCCCCGTCAACCTCGCCACGGATACGGTTTGCAGCTTCGTCCACCTCGAACAGTGTGATATCCATGCCGCCGGTGATGTTGATCAGTACGCCCTTGGCGCCTTTCATCGAGGAATCGTCGAGCAGCGGGTTGTTGATCGCCGCTTCTGCCGCTTCCATGGCCCGACGCTCGCCCGATGCTTCGCCGGTGCCCATCATCGCCTTGCCCATTTCGCCCATGACCGAGCGGATATCCGCAAAGTCGAGGTTGATCAGGCCCGGCATGGTCATCAGATCGGTTACCCCCCTGACGCCGGAATAGAGCACTTCATCCGCCATCGCGAAGGCGTCAGCAAATGTCGTGTTCTCGTTGGCGATCCGGAACAGGTTCTGGTTCGGGATGATGATCAGCGTGTCGACGTGGTTTTCCAGATCCTGGATACCGGCTTCGGCGATCCGCATCCTGTGCGATCCTTCGAACTGGAACGGCTTGGTGACTACGGCAACCGTCAGGATGCCGCGTTCCTTGGCCGCTTTGGCAATCGCCGGCGCAGCCCCGGTGCCGGTGCCGCCGCCCATACCGGCGGCGATGAACACCATGTGTGCACCGTCAAGTTCCGCCATCACCTTATCAAGGCTTTCCTCGGCAGCGATACGGCCGACATCGGGTCTCGATCCGGCGCCAAGGCCTTCGGTGACGTCAACGCCAAGCTGCACGCGGCGATCCGTCTTGGCCCGCACCAATGCCTGCGCATCGGTATTGGCGACGACGAAGTCGACACCCTGCAGTTCCTTGGCAATCATGTTGTTGACGGCATTGCCGCCGGCTCCGCCGACACCAAGAACTGTGATGCGCGGCTTCAGTTCGGGGGAATCTCCGCCCCCAGGGACGCTAATGTTGATACTCATGTCAGACTCCGCTCCTATTGAATTGCTGTGACGTGTTGACCCAATGTCCCCGCAGGAATATGCGGCGTAGTGGATTCCATTGTGTAATGCCCATCGTTAAAAATTCTCCCTTAACCAATAGCCGATCCGGCCCAGCCACCCGCTTGGCGGCTGCGCCAGGTTCAGCGTTGCTTCAATTGGCATTTCCGCCGCGGCGACGGCGTATCGCAGTAATCCCGACGCCCCCGAGAAAGCCGGTCCGGCGACCGCTTCGGCCAGACCTTCGACCGGACGCGGACTGGCCGTCCTGACGTGATGCGCAAAGGCCTGCGATGCCATTTCAGAAATGCCGGTCAACTGCGAGGTGCCGCCGGTCAGCACGACCCGTCCGGCAAGCTGGGCGAACCCGGCTTTCTCGAGCCGTTCGCGCGCCAGGTCCAGTATCTCCTCGACCCGGGGGCGGATGATGCCGACCAGCATCGAGCGCGGCACCTGTATGGTCCCGGTCTCGTCGTCCTCGCCGACCAACGGCACCTGAATGACTTCACTATCGTCGGATGCCGAGGGCAGGCATGTGCCGTACAGATTTTTCATCCGCTCGGCATGGCCGAACGGCGTCGACAGACCGCGCGCGATATCATTGGTGATATGGTTGCCGCCAACCGGAATGATCTCGGTATGCACCAGCTCACCATCGAAGAACAAGGCGATGCCGGTGGTGCCGCCGCCGATGTCAATGCATGCTGCGCCCATCTTTTTCTCGTCTTCAACCAGACAGGCGAGCGCCGAGGCAAACGGCGAGACGACCATTGCATCGACCGCCAGGTGGCATCTTTCAATCACCGTCTGCAGGTTCCTGATCGGTGCCGTGGCGGCTGTCACCACATGCACGTTGACGCCCAACACCTGACCGAACATGCCGATCGGGTCGCGCACGCCGCGATTGCCGTCAACGGAAAATCCGACCGGAATTTTGTGGATGATCTCGCGATCATCCGGCATATCCCTGAGCAGCACTGCCGGGTCCATCAGCCGGCGCATGTCCTGCTCGTTGATGCCATGACCACCGATTGACACCTCGCAGGCGACCAGCCTGGAGATTGGTTTACCGGCGGAAATATTGATCACGACCCGGTCGATGTTGTCACCGGCCATCTGTTCGGCGCGTTCAACGGCGGCGCGAATCGCATGTTCGGCGGCGTCCATATCAACAATGACCCCGCCCCGGATGCCGTGCGACTGGTGCGTGCCGATCCCGACCACGCGCGGGCCCGGCGCACCGTAAGGACCGCGTTCGACGTTCGGCTTGGCAATCAGACAGCAGATTTTGGTCGTGCCGATATCCAGCACGGCAACAAACCCCGATCTCGGTTTCAGCGATGAGCCATTTCTTTTCATTCTTGTCGGTTCCTGCTTTTCATTGCCGTCATGTCGATTTTTCAGGTTTCCTGACCGGAGTCCTTCGGCCCGGTCTTGACGATCAGCCGATCCGGTATGCGCAGATCCAGCACGGTGACGTTCTTGTCCAGAACCTGATGCGTTTTGTGATACGTGGCGAGCCGCGCCCAGGCACCCTGCGCATCGTCTTCCGGCAGCCTGACGTCGATGTCGCCCTTGAGATGCACATTCCAGCGCCGCCCGCCAACCCA
>JBBDOA010000109.1:16088-20704 GCA_040877275.1 Rhodospirillales bacterium
GCGCCATCAGAACAGGCTCGGTGCCGATCAGTGCGATCAGCGCCGATGCCTGTGTTTCGGCACCATCGCCGACGACCACCAGCAGATCGCCATAAGGCTCAAGATGGTCACTGAGAATGACCTTCCCCTCGGCATCGATCAGATGCAGTTTCTTGTCGTGCTGCCACAGCGCCAGCGGTTCGCGTTCGACGATGCTGACCAGAATGGTGTCGGGCAGCATCCGCTCGACGGTCGAGGCGCGAACCCAGGGCAGGGATTCCAGCCGCTGCTTCGCGTCAAGAATATCAAAAGCCAGAATCGGTGCGCCGCGTGAAATATTCAGGGTCCTGATCAACACGTCACGGTCGGTCTGCTGACGCCCCGAGACCATCACTTCCTGAACCCTGAAGCCCATTGATGCGGTCAGCGAAATACCGGACCAGCGCGCTTTTTCAAAAGCACGCTCGGCGGACCCCGTCGAGATCGCCCACCAGCCTGCGCCTGCTGCACTGCCCATGATGACAGCCGCAATGGCGGGCGCGAACCACGACCTGCGCCACAGCGGACGAACCCGCGGGCGCGGCTGGGAACGGCTCTCTTGCGCTTCGGCCTTCCTGTTTTGCTTACGCGCAAACATCATGCATCGCACTCCGCATTATCAACCATCCAGGTCACCAGCTCGGGGAAGGAAATCCCCACGTACGCCGCCTGTTCGGGCACCAGTGACGTCCCCGTCATGCCGGGCTGGGTATTTACTTCCAGCAGATACAACTGTTTGCCGTCGTATCTGAAGTCGGCCCTGGAAACGCCCCGGCAACCAAGAACCCGGTGCGCTTGCAGTGCATAGTCGAGACAGGCATCAAAAATCTCCTGATCAATGACGGCGGGAATCGTGTGTTGTGATCCGCCTGCACTATATTTAGCGTCGTAATCGTAAAAATTTCGTTCCGTTGTGATATCGGTGACTGTTAAAGGTCTGTCGCCCATCACCGCGACGGTGAATTCGCGGCCCTCGATGAACTCCTCGACCATGACCCGGTCGCCGTGCGGCCAGCCGGTGCCTTCGAAGCTGAGCGCGTTGTCACCGGCACGGACGATATGCACACCGACGCTGGAGCCTTCGTTACAGGGCTTGATGACATAGGGTCTGGGCATCGGATCGGCGGCACGAATTTCCGCTTCGCTGGCGATGACGTGTTTGGCCACCGGCAGTCCGGCTTTTTCAAACAGGCGTATCGCCGTCGGCTTGTCCATCGCCAGCGCCGACGCCATCAGGCCGGAATGGGTATAGGGAATATTCAGTATATTCAGCAGACCCTGGACGCAGCCGTCCTCACCCCACCTGCCGTGCAAGGCGTTGAAAACGGCATCAGGCTTGGGATACAGGCGGGTGATCAGCGCCCCCATGTCGCGCTGCACGTCAATCGGCGTGACATCGAACCCGGCTTCCCTGAGGGCCTTGACGCAGGCCGCTCCGGTCGCCAGCGAAACCTCGCGTTCCGCCGACCATCCGCCCATCAATACGGCTACATGTCTTGTCATGAGCGCACCTCCCGAGGTCTGTTTGTTGTTGATTGACCGAGACGGCGGATTTCCCAGTGCAGCTCGATGCCCGAATGTTGCCTGACCCGGCGCCGCACCTCTTCGCCCAGTTGTTCGAGATCGCTTGCCGTTGCGTCGCCTGTATTAATCAGGAAATTGGTGTGCGCTTCCGAAACCTGTGCGCCGCCGATGCGGAGGCCCCGGCATCCGGCCGCATCGACCAGTTGCCAGGCCTTGTGCCCGACCGGATTGGCAAAGGTTGATCCGCCGGTTCGCTCGCGCACCGGCTGACTGGATTCGCGGGTCTCCTGAATTTCCTTCATCCGCGCCTTGATCGTGGCGGAATCACCGGCCCGGCCCCTGAGGGTGGCCGACGTGAAGATCATGTCTTCGGCAACGTCGGCGTGGCGATAGGCGAAACCCATCTCAGCCGCGTTCAGCATGTGCAGGTTTCCATCCGCATCCAGAGCCGCAGCACTGTCAAAGACGTCGGCGATTTCCATGCCGTAAGCCCCGGCATTCATCCGCAAGGCCCCACCGAGCGTACCCGGGATGCCGACCATGAATTCAAGACCACTGATCCCGGCTTCGGCAGCGCGCCGGGCAATATTGATATCCGCCGCAGCGGCCCCGGCATGAACCCGCTCACCGTCCGTTGTAATGTCGGCAAATGCCTTGCCGAGACGGATCACGATCCCCGGTATGCCGCCGTCGCGAATCAGGATATTCGACGTACCGCCAATCACCGTCAGGGCAACGTCACGCGGACGCGCCGTCATAAACAATTTCAGATCATCCAGATCTTCCGGCTCGAACAGCACTTCCGCCGGGCCGCCGACGCGGAACCAGGTGAAACGTGCCAACGGCTCTTCGGCACGCAGCCGTCCGCGTACCCGGGGCAGGCGCTCAATCAGATGCGGGGTGTTGCGATCAATGGCCATCATTCGCAGCCTCCCCGGGCAAGCCGCGCAGGGTGCGGAGTTGATCAGGCAATGCATTGGCCCAGGCGGAAATGCTGCCGGCACCAAGGCAGACGACAAAATCGCCGTCCCCGATCATGCCGTCGATGATACCGGCCAGGGCGTCCGGACCATCCAGCGCGACCACAGTGCGATGACCCCGCTCGCGCAATCCGGCGACAAACGAGTCCCTGTCGATCCCTTCAATCGGCATCTCACCGGCGGCATAAACATCGGCGACGATCACCGCATCGGCATCGTTGAAGCAGGTGCAGAAATCCTCGAACAGATCGCGCAGCCGGGTATAGCGGTGCGGCTGCACGACGGCGATGACGCGATCTTTGGTGACCTGACGGGCGGCCTTGAGAACGGCGGCGATCTCGACCGGGTGGTGGCCGTAATCATCAATGATCGTGGTGCCGTCAACAACGCCGGTTTGCGTGAAGCGCCGCTTGACCCCCTTGAATTCGGAAAAGGCACGATTGAGCACCGCATCGGCAAGGCCCATCTCGGACGCTATGGCCACCGCCGACAGCGCGTTCAGGACGTTGTGCAGGCCGTACATGGCCAGCTTGAGCCCGGCGATATGCCGGGTCTCGCCGGTCTTGCGGTTCGAAATCACGACATCAAAAGTGGTGCCGCCGTCGCCGCTGCTGACATTCTCGCCGCGCACATCGGCCTGCGGCGAGAAGCCATAGGTGATGATACGCCGGTCGGAAACGCGCGGGATCATCGCCTGCACTTCGGCATGATCGATGCACAGCGCAGCAAAGCCATAGAACGGGATGTTCTCGACAAAATCGACGAAGGCTTTGCGCAGATTGTCAAAGTTACCGTAATGATCCAGATGCTCGGGATCGATATTGGTGACGACGGCAATCGCGGCGGGCAGCTTCAGGAAGGTGCCGTCGGACTCGTCCGCCTCACAGACCATCCAGTCGCCATCCCCCAGCCGGGCATTGCTGCCCCACGCATTGATGATGCCGCCGTTGATCACGGTCGGGTCCATTCCGGCGGCTTCCAGCACCGCCGCAATCAGGGATGTGGTCGTCGTCTTGCCGTGCGTGCCGCCAATGGCAATCGACCATTTCAGGCGCATCAGTTCGCCCAGCATCTCGGCCCGGCGTACCACCGGGATCAGTTTCGCGCGCGCCGCCTGCACTTCCGGATTGTCGCGTTTGACGGCGGAGGAAATGACGATGACCTGAGCGTCCGCAATATTTTCTGCCGCATGACCGATGGCGATCTGAATGCCAAGATCGCGCAAGCGCTTGACGTTGGCGCTGTCGGCAATGTCCGAACCCTGCACCTGATAGCCCAGATTGTGCAGGATTTCGGCGATGCCGCTCATGCCGATGCCGCCGATGCCGACGAAATGCAGAGTGCCGATGTTTAACGGAATAGATCTCATGGTGCGGCCCTTTGCGTGTTGCCGTTCTCGTTTTTCAAGGTTGTCTCGACCAGTGCCGCCAGACGATCAGTGGCGTCCGGGCGCCCGGCCCGACGTGCCGCTTCGGCGGCCTTCTCCAGAATCATCGGCATGCCGAACATCGATTCCAGTCGCGACGCCAGACTGTCAGAGGTAAAATCTGCTTCCGGTATCAGCCAACCGGCGCCGACCTCGTCGACAGCGTGCGCGTTCAGGGACTGATGGTCGTCGATGGCATGGCGGTACGGCACCAGCATTGCCGGCCTGCCGACCGCCAGAAGTTCCGCGACCGTCGATGCGCCGGAACGTGAAATGACCAGATGCGCCGCCGCCAGACGGGCCGGCACATCATCGAAGAAGCTGGCCAGCTCGGCATCGACGTTGAGGTATCTGTATCGCCCGCGAACCTGTTCCAGGTCTTCCGGTCGGCATTGCTGAATAATGCGGATGCGGCCCTTGAGGCTATCGGAAAGTTTACCGATGGCGTCCGGGATAACATCGCTGAGGATCCGGGCACCCTGTGATCCGCCAAGCACCAGAATGTTCAGCGGTCGGGCGTCCGTGAAGCTCGGGTAAGGGGTATCGCGGACCTCAAGGATATTGCTTCTGACCGGCATACCGGTGTGCGTCACCTTGCTGCTGGCACGAGCCGGAATGCCGAGGCTTTCCGGGAACGAGACGGCGATAGCCCGGGCCCGGTCAGCCAG
>JBBDOA010000110.1:0-20465 GCA_040877275.1 Rhodospirillales bacterium
CGCAGCAGCGCATTCCACTGGCTGACATCTATCGGCGAGCCAACATCAGCAACACTGGGGAGCAGACGGTGATATTTGATATCGAGCAGCCGGGTCGTCTGATCAGCCCGGTCTATCATTTTGCCCAGTTGATAGAACATCCAGCCCTGATCGCGGAATGTCGTGCCCTCGACAATACCGGTATGTAACTGGCAGCCTTCCTTGATGTCCTGGCTAAGATGCGACAGATCGGCCAGGCGCAAATCCCTGGAATCCAGCTCCGACACATATTTGTAGAACACGTTCAGTTGCGACCACATTTCAATGCTGATGAGGTGCCTGAGACTTCTGGCATTTTCTCTGGCAGACCAGACCATCTGGACGATGGAATTCGGGTTTTCCCGATCAATGGTATAAAATTCGATTACCGCATCGGCGGTCGCTTCCGGGTAGCGTTTGAAAAAGGCTTCCTCGTCGGCATGCAGATTGACGATCGGCAACCATTCCTGTTCCCCCAGCCGGTCACGCGAGAAGGATTCATTCACATCAAGGATGCGCGCAAGGTTTTCTGTCCGCTCCATGTAGCGGGCCATCCAGAAACCGTTTTCTGCAAATCGTGCCAGCAGATTATTCAAGGACCCAGGTATCCTTTGTGCCGCCCCCTTGCGAGGAATTGACGATTAATGATCCTTCCTTGAGCGCCACCCGCGTCAGGCCGCCCGGCAAAACCCACGTGCTTTTGCCTGTCACCAGGAACGGTCTCAGATCAACATGCCGGGGCGCAATGCCGGATTCCACAAGCGTCGGGCAAACCGACAGATCGACCATCGGCTGGGATATGTAATTGGCAGGATTGGCCTTCAACAGGGCCCGGCATTCATCCAGTTCCTGGCGACTGGCATGCGGTCCGACGACAACGCCATAACCACCGGACTCGCCGACCGGCTTGACCACCAGGTCGGCCAGGTTATCGAGGGTAAACTGCAAGGCATCGGCTTCACGGCAGATGTGCGTGTCGACGTTCGGAATGATGGCATCCTGATCAAGATAATATTTGATGATCCGGGGCATATACGCATAGACCGCCTTGTCGTCGGCAATCCCTGTGCCGACGGCATTGGCCAGGATGACTTTACCCTTGCGGTAGACGTCCATGATGCCCGGCACGCCGAGCATGCTGTCCGGTCGAAATGCCTGAGGATCGATAAAGTCATCGCCGATGCGCCGGTAGATTACATCGACGCGGCGCGGACCCGCTGTTGTCTTCATGACAACCAGGCCATTCTCAACCGCAAGATCCCGGCCTTCTACCAGCGGCACCCCCATTTCACGGGCCAGAAAGACATGTTCGAAATATGCGGAATTGTAGACGCCCGGTGACATCAGCACGATCTGCGGATCAAGGATGCCCGCCGGCGCCATGTCAGCCATAGCATCGCGCAATCGCATGCCGTACTCGGAAACCGGCCTGATACCAATCCCGGCCACAAGATCCGGGAATGCGCGCAACATCAGATGTCTGTTCTCGATCACATAGGATACGCCCGACGGGGTTCGCGCGTTATCTTCCAGAACGCGGAAGGCACCATCACCATCACGGACCAGATCGACTCCGCATATGTTGACGAAACTGTTATAGGGGATGCTCACATCCGCCATTTCCGGCTGATAGTTCTCGTTCCCCTTGACCAGTTCCTCGGGAATGATCCCATCCTTGAATATCTGTCCGGGACCGTACACATCACGCAAAAACAGATTGATCGCCGTGACCCGCTGCACCAGACCCAGTTCAAGATGCGCCCATTCAACTGCCGGAATCGGTCTCGGGATGACATCGAACGGCAATACCCTGTCGATGGCATCGCGGTCGGAATAAACAGTAAAGGTAATGCCGAGATTGAAGAGCTCACGCTCACAATCGAATGCGCGCTTGCGCAATGCCCTCAGCCGCGTTTTTGCAAGCCAGTTCTGGATGCCCCGGGAATGCCCGGCGGGTTGGACCCGGCTGCCCAACAGTTCGCAGTAGTAACCACCCGCGTCATATCCGTCGAGAAGACCGCTCATGTGTTGATGTCATTCAGCGAACGGTTGATCATAGCTTCAGCTTACAGGGCTTACTGTGTGTCGTCATCTGCTATCAGAAACCATTTTGATTCTCATCATTTGTCAAGTCGACCCCGCATGCCAGTGGATAAAGTCTAACATATGGTACCCGTATGATCCCCGATCCCGGTATCCCGGCAGGAGCGTCCCCGCCAGCGATGCCTATGCATCGGTAAGGGGGCTCGACGCACCGGGAGCCCGGGATCGGGGACCCTGGGGGCGACTTGTTTGACCCACCGGCAGTGTTGCCCGATGATTGCGATGCACCCACATCGCCGCACATCGTGCGCCTTGCCGGATGGAGCAAACAAGTCGTCGTATGGATACCATATGTTAGACTTTAACCACTAGAACGGATAACTGAAACTGACATATACGAGAACGACAGGAGCACCCGATGACCAAGCAGCAAGAAATCAGAAATCGTGCCAAAACAGTATTGCCGGATGGCGGGTTCGGAAACTTCGACCCCGGTGTTGTCATTCATCACGGCCTGGGTTCCCGGGTCTGGGACGAAGACGGCACCGAATACATTGATTATCTGATCGGATCAGGCCCGATGCTGCTGGGTCACGGCCATCCCGAGGTGCTGGATGCCGTGCATGAGCAAATCGGTAAAGGACTGACATTTTTCGCCAATAATGCACGCGGCATTGAGCTGGCCGAGGAAATCTGCAGCGCAGCGGCGTGTGCCGAACAGGTTCGCTTTCAATGCACCGGCAGTGAGGCCGACATGTATGCCATCCGTCTGGCACGCGCCGTCACCGGTCGGGACAAAATCCTTAAATTCGAGGGTGGCTATCACGGGATGTCTGCTGAAGGGCAAATGAGCCTGTCGCCTGAGACACTTGTTAATTTTCCAAACGCCGTCGCAGACTCGGCCGGCATTCCGGCATCGGTCCGTGACGATGTCCTGATCGCCCCCTACAACGATATCGACTTTGCCCGATCTCTGATCGCTGAACATGCCGGTAAAATCGCCGCCGTCATCGTCGAGCCCCTGCAGCGGATCATACCGCCCGAGCCCGGTTTCCTGGCCGCGCTCAGGGAAGAGACCGAAAAGAACGGCATTGTCCTGATCTTTGATGAGGTCGTAACCGGCTTTCGCGTCGCTTATGGCGGCGCGCAGGAACGCTCTGGCGTGACCCCTGATCTGGCAACGTATGGCAAGGTTATCGGCGGCGGATTTCCACTTTCCGCGATTGCCGGCAAAGCCGAGATCATGGCGCACTTCGACAAATCCAGGGTCGGCGCAGACAAGTTTCTGATGCAGGTCGGCACCCTGAGTGGCAATCCGGTCGCCGCCACAGCCGGGCTCAAAACCATGGAAATTCTGAAGCGCCCGGGGCAGTACGAAAAACTTCAGTCATCGGGCGGGACCCTTATGAAAGCAATACGAGAGCACCTCGGCAAAGCCGGGCACGCCTGTCAGGTCGTCGGCGACCCGGTCATGTTCGATGTCGTGTTTACCGATAAACCCGTCAAAAATTACCGCGACGTCAAAGCCGGTGATGCCCGGAAATCTGCCGCCTTCAATGCCGCACTGCGTGAAAAGGGCATCCTGAAATCACCGAGTAAGTTCTACATATCCCTGTCGCTGACGGATGATGATCTGGAACAAACGATTGACGCGATTGCCTACGCGGCAAAGCAGGTTTGAAAAGCTTACCGTAACGAAAAGTAAGGTTCCCTGACTGCTCAGGAAACCTTGCGTGCCGGGCGGCTGATGAACAGGATTAACGGGATGGCAGCAGCCGAGACTGCGGTGTAAAGGCCGAATGCATTCAGATAGCTGATCAATGACGCCTGATGCATCATCTCACGGGACAGCAGGGCAAGCCCTTCGACGCTGTTTACATCCCACTCACCCAAAACCCAGGGCAGCTTCAGGACCGGGTTGAACAGGGTTATATTCTCTGTCAGGCGCTCATAGTTGATCGCTCCGGAGCGCACGATCTCGGTCACACTCATGGATATGAAGAAACTTGAGCCGATATTCCTGAGCAAGTGATAGACAGAACTGGTCTCGTCCAGATGTTTCGGATCAAGGGTCGAAAATGTCACCACCGTCATCGGCACCCAGATGGTCCCGACGGCAACCCCCTGCAAGATGCCGTTAAGAACAAATTCCATTGGCGTGGTGTTCAGGTTAACGGTCATCAGCCATAGCCCGGCAATCACCTGAAACAGGAAACCGGCGGCAATGGATTTCCTTGGGAATTTCTGACCCACAAACATGGCGATAAAGAACCCGCCCATGGCACCAATGCCCCTGGCACCAACGACGTAGCCGACCAGAGAGTCCGGCAACCCGATATGTTCCCGAAGCAATCCCGGCAGGATGACCATCGGCGTAAAATTCAACATGCCGTATATCGTCACAAGGATAAGGCCGATTGAATAGTTTCTATTCAGCAGCAGTTTCAAATTCAGGAATGGTTTTTCGTGAGTAAGGCTGTGCACAACAAACAGATAAAAAGTCAGGACACCAAGGAAAACCTCGATGCATATCTCAGGGGATTGGAACCAGTCGAGCCGCTGACCCCGCGACAAGGCCAGCTGGATGCAGGCAATCGATATTGATATCAACAGGAATCCTGTCCATTCCAGTTTGACTTCACCGACACTGCGCGCGCGCGGCAAAGCCAGCATGACGCCGACCGAGGATATGGCGGCAACCGGAACAATCAGATAAAAGGCATAGCGCCACGTATAAAGTTCGGCCATGATGCCGCCGATCATCGGACCGATAAATGCCCCCATGACGACGCCTATGCCATATAGGCCAACGACGGCACCATGCTGATGTTTGGGAAAGATACCAAGCGTGACGGTCTGACCGACAGGCGGCAACGGTGCCCCTGCCGCACCCTGTACGATCCGCCAGAAAATAAGGGATTCAAGCGACGTCGCGGCACCACAGAAATATGTGGCAACAGCGAAAACAGCAACACTCCCGGCCAGCAGGTTACGCCTGCCGAAACGAGCCGAAAGCCAGCCGGTCAGCGGCGTTGCCACCGCTGTCGCCAGAATGTTGAACGTCATCGTCCAGGAGATTTCATCCGGTGTCGCCGACATCGAGCCCTGTAGTTGCGGCAGAACCGCAGCCACGATCAGGATTGATGTGCTGTACAGCGTCACACTGAGAACCACCATCGCCAAAATCACGTATCGACGCACCGGTGTCAGTTCCGGATATGGCGCGGCAGCATTGATCCCGATGTCGGCAGCCATGGAAAGAAGTAACCCTGTTGACAGTAAGGAATGCAATAGTAACAATGCTTACTAATTTTGGCGAGGCAATTCAGCATGACAAAAACCGACTTGCAGCCCCTGTCCGAGGAACGCTATCTGGCTTTCCTGATCATGGAAGCGGCGCGTCTGCAGCGTACGGTTTTCGACCGCCGCGTCCATAAGATCGGCTTTACCCGCACCCAGTGGATGGCGCTGCGCCGGGTTGTTGATCAGCCGGGGGTCAGTCAGTCGGAACTGGCGGAGTTGCTGGAAGTTGAAAAGACCTCGGCAGGACGCCTGATCGACAAGCTGGAAAAGTTTGGCTGGCTGGAACGCCGACCTGATGAAACGGATCGTCGTATCAAGCGTGTTTATTTGACCGCGCTTGGCCGCCGCATACACCGCCAGATCACCCCGATTGCCGAAGCAATGGTCGAGGAAGAGTTGGCCGGGCTGAGCCGTCAGGAGAAGGAATCCCTGATCGATCTTCTTCTGAGCGTAAAGCAGAGACTTCAGGACATGGCCCTTGCGAACGACCTGATAGAGTTGAATGAGCTCGAAAAAGACAATGCCTGACGATATGAAAATGACAGACACAACGGAAAGCTTTACGCCGGAGAAAACGGGTGCACCCCGCCCTGCACGCAAACTGCTGTTGCGGTTGCTTCTGCTTGTCGTTGTTCCCCTTGCCGCCGTCGCACTGGCTGTCAGCTACTGGCTGCACAGCGCACGTTATATCGCGACGGAGAACGCCTATGTGAAAACCAATATTGCAAAGCTTTCGGCTGAAATTTCCGGAAAAGCCGCCGTCGTCAATGCTCGGGCGCACCTCAAAATCAAGGAAGGTGACGTGCTGGTCAAGATTGACCCGCGTCCCTTCGAAATTGCCGTCTCCCTTGCCGAAGCGGATCTCGACGCAGCCAAACGCGAAATCGAAACACTCGCGGCAACACTGAAGGAAGCAAGAGCTGAACTTGAAGAAGCGCAGGACCGCGCCCTTTATTTCCGCAAACGCTTCGAGCGACAGATACAATTGACCAGACAGGGCATTACCTCGGCAACGCGAAGTGACGAGTTGGAAAACGATGCCAACGCAGCCGATGACCGCGTCACCATCGTCCGCCAGAAAATCCAACGGGTAAAAACATCATTGGGTGGCGGTGCAGAACGCCCGATTGAAGATCATCCATTGGTCCGGGCCAAAATTGCCGCACTTGAACAGGCAAAACTTGATCTTGAACACACCACGATCAAAGCCCCGGTCAGCGGCACAATCGTCACCGTGCCCTTGCTGCCGGGCGAGCAGATTACCGCGGCAGAACCGCTATTTGCCATCGTCAGTGACATCGCGCCATGGGTTGATGCCAATTTCAAGGAAACCGAGTTGACCCATGTCCGCGTTGGTCAGAAAGCGACGATCCAGCTCGACATCTACCCTGATTTTACCTGGGAAGCCGAGGTCCAGAGCATTTCGCCGGCCACCGGCGCTGAGTTTGCGATTCTGCCGCCGCAAAACGCATCCGGCAACTGGGTCAAGGTGGTTCAGCGTCTGCCTGTGCGCCTGAAGCTGATTCCGGCCGAAGGCGCACCGGAATTACGGGCCGGGATGACCGCTACCGCAACCATCGACACCGGCCAGAAACGATCCTTGTCTGATATCTTCGAAGGGATCAAGGAACTGGCCACATCCTGGTCCAGTCCCCAGCCGAATTAAGATTTCAATTCTTCGGCATATCATGGAATTTGGTTCTGAGCTCGTTCCAGTATGCAGCACCGAAACGGTCAAACCGCTCCTTCACCGACATTCTGCCGTCACTGCTTGGCGGCTTGTCGGACTGCTTCAGGTTTGCCAGCACCGCGTCGCAGGCTTCCATCACGGAGGTAATCAGTATCGACGGCATGATGGCAATGCGATACCCCATCTCCCTGGCCGCCACCAGATCAAGATCCGGCGTCTTGCCGCCGACGACGATATTCAACAGGCAAGGCCCTTTGACCCGTTTCGGCACCGCCTGCAGCTCATCCATGCTCCGCACCGCTTCGACAAAGGCGACATCGGCCCCGCAACTCAGGGCGGCATTGGCCCGCGCAATGGCATCATCAAATCCGTTTACCGCGCGCGCATCGGTACGGGCAATGATGACAAAATCCGGATCCCGCCTGGCGCTGGCAGCGGCGCGGATTTTCGCCATGTACTCATCAAGCGGAATGATTTCCTTGTCATCAAGATGACCACAGCGTTTGGGGCTGACCTGATCTTCAATATGAATGGCCGAGACACCGGCATGTTCGTACTCGTTGACCGTGCGGGTCACATTCAGCTCATTGCCATAGCCGGTATCGGCATCGGCGATGACCGGCACCTTGACGGTCCGGGCGATGACCGCTGCATTGTCCACCATCTCGGTTTGTGTGAGCAGACCGAAATCCGGATAACCCCGGGAAATGGATGTGCCGGCACCGGTCATGTAGACCACCGGAAACCCGGCCTGTTCAACCAGCCGTGCGGTGATGCCGTCATAGACACCCGGCGCACGGATGATATCGGCATCAGCCAGCAGTTTTCTGAATTCGCGCGCTCTCGTCATGACAACCCCTCCTGTCAGGCACTGGTTGCTGCCGGTGCCTGTTTCTCATTCCTGATCCGTTCAGGCCGGCACCGACATGCCGAGACTGGCCGCCTGACGGCGCTCAAAGGCTTTGCACGTCTCGTCATGCTGATGGCCGCGAATGCCGCCCCTGACGGTGCCCGGTTTGATCGAGCGGAAAAAATTCCCCCAGCTTTCCGGCAGCAAAACGGAATCCGGCGGTGCCAGCCACAGACGAGACAGCAGACGCTTTTCCGCAGGCGCCGCGTGATCAACGTAATCCGTGCGTGAATGCAGGGCCACATGATTGTTCAGAATTTGCAGGTCGCCGGGCTCCAGATACATGGTGAACATGAATTCCGGTCGCTGCAGAATCTCGTCCAGCATGTCACCGGTTTCTCGCTGCTCGGGCGTCAGTTCCGGCACCCCTTCGATTTTCTGTGCCGACTGAACCCGATTGCGGTTCCATTTGGCGAAGATCCTGCCATCGGCTTGATCAAATAACGGTTGGCCATAAAACAGGTCTTCATCCGGTGTCTGTTCGTTCTGGCGGCTGAAGTAAAAATTCTGGTGTGCGATCTCGGCCAGATCCGGGCGCTCGGCAATAAGCTGTCGGCGCGCGCTGAGGCTACTCGTGATCATGCTTTGCCCGCCGGACTTGGCTTTGTTGTAACACGACAGGGAAACCAGATCGCAACCGTCGGCATGAAAATCCAGTTTCGCATTCGATGAATAGCCGCGACCGCTTGAGGTCCGATAGTCGGTGCCGACATCGCGAACGGCAGAAATATACTGTGTCGCTTTCCCTTGCGGACGCGCGACCCCGATGTTCAGGCCGATAGCCCAGTTCATCAACTCAAATTCCTGCTCACTGATCCCTTCGCGCGGCAATCCGCGTACCAAAGCGATACCCCGACCGAAATGAGCCTCCCTGAAAGCGTTCGAAATCGTCTTCCAGGCCGGGCCAAGATCGAAATCTTCACGGCTATAGTCGAACAGCGACCGGTCCGCAGCATATGCTGACTTGATAACCTGTTTGAGATGCGCCCTGGCCTTGTCATCAATCATGAAGACCCAACTACGGTCGGCACTGAGATCGGCGGCGCGCCATTCGGCGGGCGACCCGACGTTTATCATATTCATGCGGCTTCCTCCTGTTGGAGACACTATAGCCATTCTGTTATTGAGCTAAAAATACTATTACTTTATCAATATATAAATGACACTGATCAATCTTTCGCCAGCCGATCTTGATACGTTCATATCCGTTGCCGATACCTGCAGCTTTCGTCAAAGCGCGGTCATACTCGGCATTTCCCAGCCGGCGGTATCGGCGCGTATCAAGCATCTGGAAGCCGTGCTTGGCGTTCGCCTGTTTCATCGCACAACGCGGCGTGTGGTCATCACCGATGCCGGTGAAAGGCTGCGCAGTCGCGTTGAACGCATGGTTCTTGATACCCGCTCGCTGATCCGGGAATTCAGGGACGAGGCCCATTTGCAGCGCGGCCGCGTCGTCGTTGGTGCTTCACCGTCGGTAGCAGCCGGTTTTTTGCCGAAAGTCATCAGCGAATTCCAGCATCGCTGGCCGGATATTGAGGTTGTCCTGATGGATGATTTCTTTGGCCGGGCGCTCGACCGGGTCAGCCGGGGTGAAGTTGATATAGCGGTCGGGCCTTTTGAAGCCGCCGATGAAGCGTTCGCTTTCGAGCCTTTGCTGCGGGACTATTACCGGCTGGCCGTATCTGATTCCCACCCTCTCGCAACACGTCCTGATGTAAGCTTATCCGAGATCGCCCGCGAAAAACTGCTGTCCATGCCACCGGAATCGGCATCGTATGCTACAACCCGGCGTGCCTTCGCCGCAAATGGCCTGAACTTCAATCCCGCCTTTCAGACCCGAGATTCCCAGACTCTTTTTTCATTGGTCAAACAGGGCGTCGGCATCGGCCTTGTTACCGAGATGTCCACTTCCGTGCTTGATCGGCAAGGCGTCACAATGATTCCGGTACGCGATGTTGATCTTACCCGTCTGATCGGCATCGTTCAGGTTCAGGGCCGGACGCTCACGCCTGCTGCCGAAGCCTTCTGCAAGCTGTTGCGGAGTACCGCCCTCAAACACAAATTGCGAGTCTAGTGAAAAAAATCGTCAGGATTTCTTGCGCTGAAAGAGCGCGAGAATTTCGTGTGCCGTCTGTTCAACGGAGTCCTGGGTGCAGTCTGCCTGCAGGATTTCACCCTGCACGTTCTGTTGATGCCGCTTCATCGACCTGTCGTAAGCCGGGTCATAATGGGTTTCCAGTAATTCGACGGCGAGATTATGCCAATCCCCGGCATCAATCAGTGCCTGCCAGCTTTCGGTCTGCTTTTTCCCGTAACGGTAAACCATCCCGGCGACAAGCTTGTTCAGATCACGGGTATCTTCAGTCAGGTGGCGATAGACCGTCATCAGATACTGCGCGCGCGCCTCGCAGGGCGCCGTGATGACAACCTGCGGTGCGGCAATGATTTCCTTCCAGAGATCCTTCGGCAGTTGAATCTGGCCGATCCGTGAGCTTTCGGATTCCAGATAAACCGGTTGCGCCGGATCGAAGGACTGCAGGGCGTCATTCAACCGTGATTCAAAAAGCCGCTGTCCCGGCTGCGGCCGATCCTGCAAGCCCCCCAGCAGAGAGCCCCGGTGCGCTGCCAGATCTTCCAGATCAAGCACTTGCGCCCCTTTTTCAGCCAAAGACGTCAGAATATCCGTTTTCGCCGACCCTGTGCGTCCGGCAACGACGATATAAGACAAGGACCGGGGTCTGGCTTCCAGTTCCTGCACGACGGTCCGGCGATACTGCTTATAGCCGCCGTTTAAAATGTAGCTTTTCCAGCCAATTTCACTACAGATTCGGGCAAAGGCACGCGAGCGTTGTCCGCCACGCCAGCAATGGATCAATGGCGTGAAGCTCGTCGGCAGATCGCAAAGTGTGTTTTCCACATGTTCGGCAATATTCCGGGCCACAAACACGGCGCCTTTTTTACGGGCGAGAAAAGGGGATTGCTGCTTATAGATCGTGCCGATAATCACCCGTTCTTCATTCGACAGCACCGGCAGATTGACCGCACCCGGAATGTGATCTTCGGCAAATTCAAGCGGCGAGCGGACATCGATGATCATGTCGACGTCATCGGCCCGCCAGGTGTCGGTTTCAGTAATGGGTGCGCTCATATAAAGATAACCTAACTGGGTCAGATACCGGACGTTAACCGCTTAACGTCACGTGTTCCGACCGCTCGCGTCTGGCCGTAATTGTCCCGACCACTGTGGCCTGTGCATAGCCTGAATTTTTCAGTTCGGCCAGACATGCTTCAACATTTTCAGGGGAAAGTGCAGCCAGCAGTCCGCCCGACGTCTGTGGATCAAAAATCAACGGAAAATGTCGGTGCATGGCATACCGGTCAGCATTGTCGACCATCCGCTGAAAGCGCAGGTTAGCCGGTTGCAAGGAACTCAGAATACCGGCATCTGTCGTCTCCAGCGCACCATCAAGCACGGGCAATCCGCCCAGTTCCAGGACGGCATCGATTTCGGCTCCTTTCATCATTTCCAGCAGATGACCGAGCAGACCAAACCCCGTCACATCCGTACATGCCCCTGCCCCATGCCGCAGAATGCATTGTGCCGCCGCCTGATTAGACAGCAGCATGACATCCAGTGCGGCATCGATCCATCGCCCTTTCGCCTTGCGTTGCATATCCGCAGCAAACAGCGTGCCCGTGCCGAGCGGCTTGGTCAGGATCAGCACATCACCCGCCTTCATCCCGCCCTTCCGGAGCAGCGCGTCGCGATCTGCCAGGCCATTGATGGCGAACCCGAGCGCCAGTTCGGCCCCTTCACTGGTATGGCCACCGACCAGCGCTGTCCCGGCGGCGTTGAGGGTTTCAACCGCACCGGTCATCAACTGGAGAATCGTGTCTTCAACCTTTGATTCAATACCATACGGCACGCTGACGATGGCCAGTGCGGTTTGCGGCTCCGCACCCATCGCGAAAATATCACTCAGCGCATGTTGGGCGGCAATTTTCCCAAAGACATACGGATCGTCGATGAACGAGCGGAAATGATCGACCGTATGCACCATGACCTTCCCGGCAGGCACCTCTACAACCGCTGCATCATCGGCCTTATCCAGACCGATCACGACATCCTTCCGGGGCACCGTATGCAGCGAGGACAGAACACGGGACAGTACATCGGCACCGACCTTGGCACCACAGCCACCGCATCGCATGGAAACCTCTGTTATCTCACTCAGGATTTCCGGGCGTGCCAAAGCGGGATCAAAGCGCGATACCCTGTCCGCCGGCATTTCAGGCAAATCCATGTATTTTGCCATCCAGCGGCGGTCGATCCAGTCCTTCCAGGCCCAGATAAACTGACCTTCAACGGAGAAACCGGAGCGGGCGGCTATGGCATATTTGTCCCCGGTGCTGATCAGAGCCAGGGCCGCCTTTTGCGGACTGAAAGGCTTCAGCGTCTGCCCCAACAGGGCACGGCGAAGATTGTCCGCAAGCGGCGGCCCCTGCCTGACCGCATACACACCGGCTTTCTCGCGCGGATGATCGACCACTGCAGCAACATCGCCGGCGAGAAAAATCGCTTCGTGTGATGTGGATCGTAAACAGTCATCAACCGTTGGGAAACCATCAGCGTCCACGTCCAGACCAGACAGGCGCAGCCAATCCGGCGCACTTGCACCGCTGATCAGCAGAATTTCATCCAGTGCAATGCTGACGCCGTTCGATAGCATCACGTGACCGCTTGAAATCTGCGTCGCTTCAAGCCCGGTGTGAACATGAACGCCGCGTGCACGCAACACCCGTTCAAAACGCGCCGCGACAGACGCCGGAAACCTCGGCAGGATCCTCGAAGAACGACAGATCAGATGGCACTCGATCACCTCATCGTCGCGCCCGGCTCCCGCCAGCAGTGTCTTCAAGCGGAACTGGATGGCCAGCATCATTTCGACACCGGCCGCGCCCGCACCGACGACACCAATGCGGTGCGGACCAGGCAAGGCCATCACCCGCTCCACCAACTGGTGCCATTTATCAACAAAGCGATTGATCGGCTTAACCGGTGTCGCAAATTGTGCAGCACCCGCAATGTCGTGCAGTTGCGGTCTGGAGCCGATGTTGATCGATAGCACATCAAAGCTGACCGGCGGACGGGTCGCACAAATAACCTGATTGTTGGCAGAATCTATTCTGACCGCCTCATCATGAAACAGCCCGGCATCGGCGAACCGGCACAGCGGGCGTAAATCCACATGGGTTTCATCGAAACTGTAATGGCCGGCAACATATCCAGGCAGCATGCCCGAATAGGGTGTATGCACGTCGCGGGCGATCAGGGTCAAGCGCACGCCTGGCAACGGATTCATGGCAAACTTTTTCAATACGGCGACGTGGCTGTGCCCGCCACCGATCAGCACAAGATCCTTAACAATGACGGCAGGACTGGATTTCATCACACCCGATCATTTGTAAAGTCGTTCATTCCGTTTGCGGGTTTGCTGCAGCCGATATCGGTGATTTTGCGTGCTTTGAGAGAAATAGTCGATGACGCGTCGGAGCAATCTATCATTCTGGGCAAACCATTTCGATATGGTCGTTAAAAAGCCCTCGGCAGAGCCAATCGGCACCAACGGTTTTGATTCATCCTCAAGGATCATAAGGCAATAATTAACGTGGGAAACCAATTCAATGATATGCGGCTGATGCTTGAAGTCACTGTCTGCAATACGCTTCAGATAGTCGACACGCTCTTCCTTGCTGCATTTGTTCAATTTATCGAGGATAAATTCCTGGATGGTTTTGGCGGCAACCTCGTATGGATTGAGCCCGTTCAACACGCCTTCCGCGAGCGCGGACTGCTTGCTTTGGATACTCTGTAACACGAGGGTCTTGTCTTCTTTTCTACCGATCAGGAGGACATCAAACGCTGACAGCAATTCCTTTTCCGCACGCTCTTTTTTCGAAAGTCCAAACAAAATTTACCCCACTGAATTCTTGACCCGATGTGCTTATTGAACGGACCTGGATGACCTGACTGATAGGCCGGAAAGAAATGTCCACACGGAACAAAGCACGGATACTATAGGTAGTAGCTTGCTTTACCCTGAACGTTTCGACCCAACTGTGATTTTTTTATTGCGCTGTTTATCCGTTGACGGAAATGCCCGAACACCCCGCATCGCGACGGAAGGCCTTTCCGATACCATATTGAGATACAGAACACCCGGCAAAAACACCATACTTTACTGTATTTATGTGTATGAATTTACAGCACACTCAGAGTGAAGAAATAATACTCAACGTCGCTGCGACGACCGATTTTGCAGCACACCGGCCAGTGTATTGGCAATAACCCTGGCAATATCAACCTGCCCTTCATGGTAATAGCCGGCTTTATCAAGCAAATTCATCGTACCAACAGCACGCCCGTTTTCTTCAATCGGTATGTTCAGGACGGATTCCAGACCAAGATCCTGTATCACTGCGTGGTCATCAAAACTGCGGCGAATATCATCAGCGTTGTAACCGATGTAATGCTGGCCCTGTTCCAGAACATGATGCCCCCATGCGGTATCACGTTTCTGTTTTCGCCCCCCCGTCGGGTATTTGTCAGGGTTACTGGAATGGCAGCGCTCCACTTCCATCGTTTCGGCATGAAACGCCATGATCGTGAAGAGTTGATGACCGATCAATCGAGCTGCGGCTTGCTCGGCGATGCGAAATGCCGCACCCGCATCCGGTGCGCTTGCAACCGCATTTTTATAGTCCTCAAGCGCCTGGCGCACATCATCAGTACACGAATGATCCATAGCTAAGCTCCGTCCGCCGTACCGGCGCGCCTTGGGT
This sequence comes from Rhodospirillales bacterium, assembly GCA_040877275.1. GTDB lineage: Bacteria > Pseudomonadota > Alphaproteobacteria > Rhodospirillales > Casp-alpha2 > UBA4479. Next base: position 14,808 of record JBBDOA010000110.1, read on the forward strand.
CGGCACCTGCTGTCAGCGTCCCCGTTTCCGGGTCTCGTACAACCGCCAGCACGCCGCCGGCCTTCCACGTGCCGTCCTGCCAACGCTCAACCTTGTGACCACGTCCCGCAAGATCGGCAGCGGTGTCTTCCGGAATACTCTGTTCAGCCATCAACAAACCCGGAAAATAAGCGTTCGGCGCAAACGATGAGGGAAAACTGTAGGTGGCGAAGCGCGGTGCCTCGACCGCCTTCTGAATATCCATGCCAAAATGGAACGTGTTGAGATAAACCTGGATCATCGCCTGTATTTGCACATCACCGCCCGGTGTGCCGAACACCATCAACGGTTTACCGTCTTTGATCGCCAGCGCCGGATTAGGTGTCAGGCGTGGCCGTTTGCCCGGAGCAACCGCGTTGATCGATGCGCTGATACCCCGCGACTGTGAGCCCCGGGAGGACGGACAAAGCCCGGTGCCGGGGATTACTTCCGTATCGGCTGACGTGTCGCTGGGCGTTGCCGAGAACATGTTCCCGGCACTGTCGATCACCGCAATATAGGATGTGTCGGCTGAAGCCGGATCAGCCATCGCATGCCTGTCAACGGGGCGCGTATCATGCGGATCGCATTCCGGCCCCGAACTCCGCCCGGGCTGAAACGGCTCTGTATCATCAACGACAGCACGACCGCCCCGGGGGTCGCCCGCCGGCGGCATTTCGCCAAAGGCATGCGCAGGATCGATCAGGCCCCGGCGCATCGCCAGATACCCTTCATCCAGCATCTGTACAACCGGCACATCGACGAATGCCGGGTCGGCGACATACCGCTCCCGGTCGGCAAACACCAGTTTGAAAACCTCGGTCAGGGTATGGATATAGTCAGCTGAATTGTGCGCCATGCCTTTCAGGTCAATGCCGTCGAGCATGCGAAAGGCTTGCGCCAGTGAAATACCCTGACACCATGCTCCGCACGTGTGGATATCCGTATCGCCGAATTTGATCCTGATCGGATCCTCGAAGCGAACCTGATAGTCAGCCATATCATCGGCCCGCAGAAATCCGCCCTTGGCGATGTGATAATCCGTGATCTTGCGGGCGATGTCACCGATATAGAAGGCATCCCGCGCCGCCTGCAGGCCATGCAAGCGATCACCGCCAGCAGCCTTTTCCTGATCAATCATGTACTGGATCGTTGCCGCAAGATCACTTTGCACGAAAAGCTCACCAACTTTCGGCGCACGGCCTTTGGAAAGATAAATTTCCTCAAGGGCCGGTGTGCGGTGATACGCGGCTTCGTTTGTGGCGATGAACTCGGCAAAAACGGGATAGGCCGGAAACCCTTCACGGGCATAGCGGGCAGCATAGTGCGCGACGTCGGCAAAGCGCATGGTGCCAAAGCGTGCCAGTGCCGCGATCCACGACGCCGGTGCCGCCGGCACAACGGTTCGCATCAGCCCCTGCGGCATGGCACCGCCATGCTCGCGTTCGAAATATTCAACCGAGGCTCGCTTCGGCCAGACGCCGAGGCCGTCGATGGTCACGGTCTCGCCACCCGCCATGCGGATGATAATCGGCGCAACACCGGCAAAATTAACCAGATCACTATGCAGGACCCCGATCGCCAGACCTGCCGCCACACCGGCATCGACAGCATTGCCACCGGCCTCAAGGATTTCCATCCCAGCCCTAGTGGCAAGTTCATGACCCGCTGCAATGGCATGGCGGTCAGCATGCACCACGGTACGCGATTGGATCATCTGGTGGTCCTTTTCAATCGATGCGATGCGGCAAATCTACGTTCAATGACAATTGCATCAAATCCCGACCAATGATGATGTTGCCGGGGAAAACCGCCTTCATTTCCGCCACCATCTGTTCAAGCACACCCGGCCTGTCGAGCAGATGAATGAAGTGTGTCAGCACCACTGATTTTACATTGGCGCGTTTCGCCACTTCTGCAATATCCATGTGATTGCCGCTGGCCTGCCGATAGGCATCCGTCGGTTCCATACCGGATATGAAGTGGCACATATGGATCAGCATGTCGCAGTCCCGGGCCAATTCAACCATGCTGTCCGGCACGCCACCGCTATCGCCTGAATAGACCAGGGTCCCGGCCTCCGTTTCCAGACGGAAGCCAAGACAATCCATAATCGGCTGGAAGTGTGCGGCCTCGCCGACGACGACGCGCCAGCCATCACCCTCGACCGTGTCCCCAGGGGCGATTTCCCTAATTTCGGGGGCAGGCTTGGCCCGCGGTAAAACACCGCCGCGAGAAACGTACACATCTTTGCTGGCCTGATGCGAGACCCGGGACTCGATATCAAGACCAAACGCCCCGTCCTCGCCAAAAAAGCGCTCGCTGATCCGGGCCAGCGGTTGCGGCCCATAGACCTTCAACTCCGGAATCTTGCCCGCACCCACATCCCATCGCTGCAGAACCAAACGCGGGTAATCCATCATATGGTCGTAATGCATGTGACTGAGAAAGGCGTGCGTCACCTTCGTCGGATGGCAGCCGGCTTCCAGAAGCCGGTGGGCAGCGCCCGGACCGTGGTCCATAACGATCACATCATTACCGATCTCGATCAGATAGCCGGAGCTTTGACGGGTCAGTGACGGGGCGGGCGTACCGGTACCCAGCAAAGTGATTTTCAAATTTCGCCTCCTGTGCCTGCTGATTGAACAGCATTATTGACGCTATGCCGTTTTTATATACTATATAGTATATTGTTTAAAACTATTATGTATACGGACCTTATGTCTACACAGGAAATTGCCATTGATGCGCTGTTGCGATCCGTCGGCGACGGCATGCCGGCCAATGGCATGCCTAAATATCAGAGATTGGTCGAAGCGTTCTCTGATTGTGTGATATCCGGACGCTTCAAGCCCGGCGAACGTGTGCCGACGGAAACCTCGCTGGCGGAAAAACTTCCGGTCAGCGTCGGCACCGTACAGAAAGCCCTGGCCAGACTGGTCAGCAATGGTCTGGTCGTGCGCAATCGCCGTACCGGAACGTTCATCGCCGACCGCCGGTCCCTCGTCAATGAGGTCTTCGTATACCGCTATAAAGACCCCGTCACCGGCAAGCACATGATGCCGTTTGTGCGCACGATTGCTGTCAGTGTTGATACCGACAAAGGCCCATGGCAGGAAGCGCTGATGGTCAAGCGCTGTGTCCGGGTCGACCGACTGGTCTGGTTTGACCAGCAACCGCCGGCATTTTCGAGCGTTTATTTCACCCATGAGCACGGGCAGGTCTATCTCGATCAGGCCATTGAGAATCTCAATGGCTCATCACTGCACCGCATGCTGATCGAACGCTTCAACCTGCCGACGTTGCGTATGGAGCACGCCATCAGTTGCCGCACCCTTGACGATCTCGCCTGCCAGCATCTGCTGCTACCGGCAGGCACCATGGGCATGGTCTGGGACATCAGGGATTTCACCATCCACGATGCACCGATTCTGTTTCAACGCTACCAACTGCCGCCTGGGCACAAACCGGTCGAGATCACTGAAAACTACAGTGCTTGAAGCAGCATAAAGCAAGAACGACAGAAGTCTGAATTAAGAGACTTGAGCAAGAGACGAAAGATAAGAGACACTTTAAACCAGAGGAGAACACGTCAATGAAACGATTAATTCCCTTCATCGCAGCGCTAGCGCTGTTTGCCGGTCCGGCACACGCCGAATGGGCTCCGAAAGGTCCGATCAAGTTCTGGATCGGCTTTGGTGCCGGCGGCGGCACCGACACCCAGGCCCGCGCCCTGGCCGAAGAACTTGAGGCGCTGAAAGGCTGGCGCGTCATTCCTGAAAACAAGGCCGGCGGTGGTGGTGCCGTGATGGCGGCACAGTTGAAGAACGAGCCCGCCGATGGCCAGACAGTCGGCCTTGCAATCAACACCACATTCGACTTCGCAACAATCGACAATGAAAACCTCTCGATTGATGATTTCACCTACATCACCATGACCGCCGGATCGCAAATGGCTGTTCTGGCACGCGCCGACAGCGGCTGGAAAACCCTTGAAGACATGGTCGCCGCCGCCAAGGGCGGCACCAAGATCGTCTGGGCCAACTGGGGCAATCAGGTTCAGGCCGGGGCCGAGGTAGTCGCGCGTCACTACGGCATCTCCGTCAATCACCTGCGCGGCAAGGGTGGCAAATCGGCGATCAACGCGCTGGTTGCCAAGGATGCCAATGTCGGTTGGGGCGGCGGGGTCCAGGGACCACTGGTCGCCGCAGGGGAGTTGGTGATTCTGGCTTCGGCTGAGCAAAAGCCGCTGGTCCAGGCACCAAACCAGAAAACCCTGATCGACCGGGGCATTCTTAAAACAGGTCTTGGTTTCCAGTTCCTGCTGGCAGGACCGAAAGGCATGGCACCCGAAGTTCGCGACAGCATTGCTGCCGCCATTCATCAGGTTCTTTCAAATCCTGAATCCAAAACGGCCAAGTTCATTTCCAAGCAATATCCACCGGCACCTCTGATGATGTCGGGGGACGCTTTGACCAAACAGCTCAAGACCAATCTTGAAGCCAACAAAGAACTGGTCAAACTGGTCAAGTAAGCGTGAACGCTTCGGAAAACCACAAACGTGCAGCGCTGGACCCTTGGGATATAGGGTTCGGCGCTGTTGTTTTCGCCGGCTCAATCTTGGCCATCTTCGTCTGGTTCCCGAACGATATGCGCGGCGGGTTCTTTCACATCAATGCCACCGGCCAAACAGAGCCCGGCGACGCTTTTTTCCCGACCCTGCTGGCGGCAACACTGGCCCTGCTGAGTGCGCTGCAACTGATCCTGTCCATCACGCGAGGCTCCCCGCCCGTGAGCGCCGGCGCTCAGGGCAACCTGACCGTGAGTAATATTAAATTTCTGACGATCTTTACCGGGATATGCATCGCCGGACTGCTCATCATGTACACGCTTGGGCCCGGCACGGCCTGGGTCATGCGTGAGCTTGGTCTGATTGATCTTGAATACCGATATCTGACGGATACAACCCCGTACAAATATCTCGGATACGTCACGGGTGGGTTCCTGATGACGACAACACTGATTATCTGGACCGAGGGAAAACTCCGCCGCGTCAGTGTTTTCACAGTTCTCATGGTCATAACCGTCTCGATCCTCATTTTCGACATGCTGCTGACGAATGTTCTGCTTCCCCCCAACGCCGATTTTTAGGCTTTATCGCTGATGGAACTCGTTCTCGATTATGTCATGCGCGGCGTTGCCGATGTCTTCATGGCAACGGACGGCAGTCTGGACTGGATGCCGCTGATCATGGTCTTCGCCGGCCTGATCATCGGCATCATCGTCGGCGCGACGCCCGGTCTCAACGGTCCGTTCGCCATGGCCCTGTCACTGCCCGTGCTGATCTGGGTGTTTGGTGTCAGCGACGACGCATTGCTCCCGATCCTGGGCTTCCTGATCGGCCTGATGAAAGGGGCGACCGTCGGCGGGGCGGTCCCGGCCATTCTGTTCAACACCCCTGGCACACCCGACGCCTATCTGACGACCCTCGACGGCCATCCAATGGCGTTAAAGGGTCAGGGGCCGAAAGCCCTCAAGATTGCCCATTTCAGTTCCGTTTGCGGCGATACCGGCAGCGATATGGTGCTGTTCCTGGCCGCACCCGTGCTGGCCGTGCTGATCGAAAGCGTGCTCGATTTA
>JBBDOA010000111.1:0-91625 GCA_040877275.1 Rhodospirillales bacterium
CCCGCGCCGCATCACGCAGGCGCGCAACACCACTTTGCCCGGCCATATAGGCACTGTAGGTTCTGAGGGCCGTTCCGGACGTAACGTTCACGGCTGTACAGGCAACACGGCGACAGAGGTTGAGCCGCCCGGGCCGGGCAGCACCGGGTTGTCCTTGGCAGCGGCATTGTCCCTGTCCTTGTCGGCATGGGGTATTTCCAGACCGGTCCGGTGCGGCGGCACACCCCAGTGATAGCCGTCGAATGTGGCACAGTTACCGCAATGTGCCGTCCATATGCGCACGGCATTACCGCACGTCGCACAGACCCACTGCGGATCAGACGGTGCCGTTCCGGCACGCACCAGCCATTCCCGGGCTTTGCTCAGATCGCCGTTCTCGTGTTCTTCCAACTCCGCCATCATGCGGCAGATACGGGCCGGCGGCTCAAGCCCATCCCCGGCACCGGCCTTTTGCAGATGCTTGCGGGCCTCGCCCCAGAGCTCGGCAGCCAATGCGGCGCGGGCCAGGGCAATATGGCTTTCCGGGCTATCCGGATTGCTCTGTACCAGTTTCTCGCTGGCCTTGACGCGGGCAATGCCGTCCGGTGCCTGTCGTGCCTGCCAATAGGGCTCAACCAGATCCGGATGGGGGGTCTTTGCCCAGACCTTCTCGACCAGTGCCGTCGCTTTCCGGCGCTGGTCATTGGCGACATAACGGTTCGTCAGCGCCACCACCGCCGGGATCAGGTCCGGGGCCAGATCGCAGGCCGTCTTTAAATCCTTCAGCGCCTGACCGGCATCACCGGCGGCGTCGTTTTCCCTGGACAACTCGAATGAGATGACGGCACGGCGGCGCTCGGCCTCGGGTTTTTCGAGCAGCCGCTTGCGGGCCATTTCATCGTTGGTGCTGGCCGCGCTCAGCCACGCGCCGCTGGTTGACTGTAGCTCAAACAGGTTAGACGCCACCCATTCGCTTTTCGGCTGCAAGCGATATGCCTGACGTGCCAGATCCAGCGCCCGCTCCCGCTGACCGGCCTTGAGCGCCTGGGTCAACAGACCGCGCAGCCCGAGAAATCTGGTTTCCGGGTCATCGAGCATTTCCGTAAAAAAGCGTTCAGCCGCTTTATCGTCCCCTTCAAGCTGCGCCGATTGGGCTGAAAGCAGGCGGCTCAGGGGTGCCTGACCGCTCAACAAGGCTTCGGCACGACGCGCCTGCCGGCGGGCTTCGGGCGCATCGCCGGCGGCGACAGCAACCATGCCGCTGGAAAGGGCGGTGTAGCCTTTACGCTGTCTGCGCTCGCGCATGGCTGAGCCGATCTCGCCCGGCACCCGCACCAGAAACCGCCAGAAGCGGTACACCAGCGCCGTTAACGCGGCGAAAAACAGCATCGCGACCATCAGCACACCGACCGATGTGTCGATCCGCCAGCCCTGCCATTGCAAACTCACGTCACCCGGATTCTGCACGAACCAGACGACGCAGAGGACCGCGACGCAAAGCCCGACCAGGAAGAAAATCCAGCGCCACATGGCTATATATCCTTCCCCGAGGTCATCATCCTTCGAGCGCCGCCAATGCGGAGGCGTGCATGGCATCAAGGGCGCGCTCGGCGGTTGCTCTGGTCTTGGCGTCCAGCAGCCACGGCTCCAGCAGGGAGCGCGCCTTGCCCTGCAGAATATCCGCCAGCGCACTCGCAGTTTTGACGGCTGATGCTGCATCGCGAATGTTCAGATCGTGTTCGATCCTGGCGACGGCATCCTCCACCGGATTACCGGAACTGCCGTCGGTGCGGCGCAGGGCGACAAGGGCGGATAATTTGCCTGCTGCCTGTTGCAGCCAGTCACCGGACCCGGACCGCGCCTCGGAAACAATATCGCCGGCTATGCCGGAAAACCGTGCCTGCAACTGTTCGTGCGTCACAAGCCCCGTGTCGGCGCTGGCCGACAGGCGGCTGGCGGCGGCGATAATATCCGTATTGCCACCGGCAACCGTGTGCAAGGCACTGAGCTGCGCCGCATAGGGCCGTCCCGACAGTGCCGCGTCCCGCAACTGGGCAATAGCCAGAACAACCCCCTGTCCAACAGCAGTGCCGCGCGCCGGCATGGTTTCGACCTTGTTCGCCAGGGCCTTGACCTCACCGGTGGTTTCCCGGCCTTGTTGTTCCAGCCCGTCAATGCGCGACAGGATCGGCTCCAGATCAACCGCCTGGCCTGTATTTGACGTGATGGCACTGGCCAGGGTGCGGACTTCGCTCAGACGCTTTTCGAGATCATCAATCCGGCTGAGCGCCGCATTCAGCTCGACCTGGACCCGTTCCTTTTCCTGCTTCATCGCCGCCATCGCCGTATCAACAGTATTGCCGGATGCCGCGAGTGTCTGCTCAAGCGACGCCACCCGGTCCCGTAATGCATCAACTGGTGACGCCTGTGATGACTCTGGCGCAGCCGAGACATCGGCATCGCCACCAAAGCCCGGCACCCAGGTCAGATATGGCGCGACCGCCGGCATCCAGACCGTTCGGGTCGTATAGGCAAAACCGACCACCAACAGGACGAACACAAACAGCATCAGCAAAGACCGGCTGCCACCGCCGGATTTTTTTTCAGCCGCTGCCGCCGAAGCGGTCGGCCTGGCACTGCCGCCACCGGGTACGGAGCCCGATTTGCGGGCCGCGTCGGCGGCGCTCGTCGGGACGGGTCCGGCATCGCCGACAGTCGCTTTGGCACCACCTTTCGGATTATCCGATTTCGATGCCTGTGCTTTCGCCTTCGCAGACGCTTTCACAGATGATTTACCGTCACTGTCCGATGGTGTCGGCTTAACATCCGATGGTTTTGTCGGGTCCGATGGCTCAGCCATACATCAATCCTCTCTGCCGACCACACACGTGGCCTTTTAGTAGTAACAAGTCCGCACGGCTTGCAGCAAGGCTTCCTGCTCCGGCTGGCCGGCTATTTTCCGCCCGGCCCACGTCAGCGTCGCTGCCGCATCGACGTTATTGCTGAGCGCAAACAACGTCAATCGCCCAAGGGCCGCTTCGAGTCCGGCCATGGAAACCAGTTTCTCAAAATGTCTGGCCGTCCTTGGCGAATATATCATGACCCCGTCCAGGCCGCCATTTTCAAGCGCGAGGACGGCTTCCGGCGGCAGGACCGGAACCGGCTTTGCCTCATACAGCATCTCGCGGCGCACCGTAAACCCTGCCCCGCTCAAAGACCCGGCCAGATCACCGGCACGGACCGTTCCCGCTGCATGCAGCAAAACCCCCAAACCGGGGTCGACGTGCTCAACAACGAGATCGGCCAGATCATCAACATCCCCGGCAGCGCTGATGACATTGGCAAATCCGGCCACGACCGCTGCCAGGGCGGTCGCATCGCCGACCGCATAGACCGGCAGATCGCGTCGCTCTGTCCGAGCCGCCAGCGCCCGGACACCGTTGGCGCTGGTCAGCAGCAGCCCCTGCACCCCGTCAACGTCAAGCATCGGCCCCTCTATCTGCATAATCTGCAGCATCGGCGCGACAACCGAATCGATGCCCATCTCTGCCAGTCGGGCGACAAGCGGGGCTGCATCTTCATGCGGACGGGTGACCAGCACTCTCGGCATCACAATGCCTCGTCGAAGAATCCCGGACCGGCACGGCGGCGCAGTTCCTCACCGGCATCTTTGCCAAGCGCCACGGCATCGCCAACAGCCCCCCGGCGTTCCGCCGTCAGCACTGCCGAGCCGTCCGGCCTGGCGATCATGCCGCGCAGCCGGATATCATCACCATCAATCTCGGCCAGTCCGGCAATCGGCGTGTGGCACGATCCGTCAAGCGCATCCAGCATGGCGCGTTCGCACATCACCGCAATGTTTGACGGTCTGTGATCCAGTGCCTGCAGGTATTCAAGGCTACGGCTGTCGTCGGCGCGGCAGGTGACGCCGATGGCGCCCTGTGCACAGGCCGGCAAAAACATTTCCGGCTCGATGATCTGCGTCGCCACGCCCCGTCGACCCAGCCGGTCAAGCCCAGCCAGCGCCAGAAACGTCGCATCAAACTCGCCGGCCTCGAGCTTGCCGAGCCGGGTCTGCACATTGCCGCGGATCACGCCGACCTCGAGATCAGGCCTGAGATGCAGCAGTTGCGCCCTGCGTCTGAGCGACGCGGTGCCGACCCGGGCCCCTTTTGACAGGCTTTGCAGCGACGGCACCTTGAGGCTGATGAAGGCGTCCCTGGGATCGGCGCGGGGCAGGATGCAGCCGATGGCCATGCCGTCCGGCAACCAGGTTTCCAGATCCTTCATCGAATGCACGGCAATGTCGATGCGCCGCTCGATCAGGGCGCGGTCCAGTTCCTTGGTGAACAACCCCTTGCCGCCTATTTCAGATAGCGGCCGGTCCAGCACCAGATCGCCGGTGGTCTTGACCGCATCAATGACCAGCCGACCCGCTTCCGCCAGCGCCGGGTGTGCGCTGCGCAACAGATCAGCCGCAATGGTCGTCTGGATCATGGCCAGCGGACTGGAACGGGTGCCTATGACGATGCGGGTCGGATCGGTTGTCATGCTATAACTGTCTACAATCTGTTCAGGTGTGACGGCCCTTGGCCTCGGCAGCGCCCGAGAGTAAAGTCCCGCCCCGCCAAGCGAAAGGGCTTTAACGTGATTGTTCTGGGGATCGAAACCAGTTGTGACGAGACGGCGGCCGCCGTTGTCGATGATGCACGGCGTATCCGCTCGAACGTCGTGCTATCGCAGATCGACGATCACCGCCCGTTCGGCGGCGTCGTTCCTGAAGTTGCAGCGCGCGCACATCTTGAACACGTTGACCGGATCATCGCCCAGGCCATGCACGATGCCGGGGTCGGTTTTGCCGATCTGGATTGCGTGGCGGCGACGGCCGGTCCGGGCCTGATCGGTGGGGTGCTGGTCGGTGCGATGTCGGCCAAGGCGATTGCCGTTGCCGCACAAATCCCGTTTGTTGCGGTCAATCATCTGGAAGGGCACGCGCTGACGGTGCGCCTGACCGACGATGTGGCGTTTCCGTATCTGCTGCTTCTGGTTTCCGGTGGCCATTGCCAGTTGCTGATCTGCAAGGGGGTCGGCAGCTATACCCGGCTCGGCACGACGATTGACGACGCAGCGGGGGAAGCCTTCGATAAAACAGCGAAGATGCTGGGGCTTGGTTATCCCGGCGGGCCCCTGCTTGAGAAAGCCGCCGCAGGCGGCGATCCGCAAAAATTTGATTTTCCCCGTCCGATGGCACACCGGGCCGGCTGTGATTTTTCCTTTTCCGGCCTCAAGACCAGCGTCCGGCGTGCCGTCGAGACCCTTGAGCAGCCGCTTGATGCCGGGACCACCGCCGATCTCGCCGCCTCGTTCCAGCAGGCCGTCGCCGAAACCCTGGTCGCCCGCACCAGGAACGCCATCGACATGGCCCGGGCCAGCCATCCCGGCATTCGCACGCTGGTCGTCGCCGGCGGCGTCGCCGCCAACCGCGCCATCGGCACCGCGCTGGCTGATCTGGCTGCCGGCAAAGGTCTCGCCCTGATCAAGCCGGCACCGGCGCTGTGTACCGACAACGCCGCCATGATCGCCTGGGCCGGGCTTGAGCATTTCCGCCTCGGCCACAGCGACTCCCTCGATTTCAAGGCCCGGCCGCGCTGGCCGCTTGACCCCGATGCGCCGACCGCCGCCTATGCCGGTGTGAAGGCCTGAAATCAACCCGTCATTCCAATCTTCAACCGTCACCCCGGTGCAGACCGGGGTCCAGGGTTACACGTCCGCGTCCCTGCGTGTCAGGTCGTGCCAGTGGCTCTGGATTCCGGCATGCGCCGGAATGACACCTGGTAAGGATCGCATCGTCACCCCGGTGCAGACCGGGGCCGGAATGACGACATCGTGTGTTGCGCCGGAAAATGACGGTATGTTGATAGAATAGCCTGCCAGGTCTCCCAAGCGTGGGTGACACAGCGCTTTTCATCACTTACATATACCTCCATGAAACAGATCGCCATAATCGGCGGCGGGGCCTGGGGTACGGCGCTCGCCGCCAGTGCGCGGCGCGCCGGATGCAGCACAACGCTGTATGCCCGCGAGCCGGAAATCGTTGCCGCCATCAACGCCGGTGACGGCAATCCGGGCTTCCTGCCGGGCATCGCTTTGCCGGACGGCATCCGCGCCAGCGCCGATCTGGGTGACGCCATCCGGGGTGCCGAAGCCGTCATCCTTGTGGTCCCGGCGCAGTTCATGCGGCGCACCGTCGAAGACCTGGCCGGCACCATCCCGACCGGGCTGCCGGTCATTCTCGCCGCCAAGGGGATTGAGCAGAAAACCACCGCCCTGATGAGCGAAATCGTCGAAGCCATCCTGCCCGACAATCCGCTGGCAGCGCTGTCCGGACCGTCATTTGCCGCCGAGGTGGCAAAAGGTCTGCCGGTCGCGCTGACACTGGCCTGCAAGGATGCGGCGCTGGGCCGGCAACTGATCGCAATGCTGGGCAGTCCGATGTTCCGTCTGTATCAGTCCGAAGACATCGTCGGTGCCGAGATCGGCGGTGCCGCCAAGAACGTGCTGGCGATTGCCTGCGGCATCGTCGAGGGCCGCGGGCTCGGCGATAACGCCCGTGCTGCACTGATCACCCGGGGTCTGGCCGAATTGATGCGGCTCGGCCGCAAAAAGGGCGCGGCGACGGAAACCATGATGGGGCTGGCCGGACTTGGTGATCTGGTGCTGACCTGCAACGCCATGCAGTCGAGAAACTTTTCGTTCGGCCATGCACTCGGGCAGGGCAAGAGCGCCCCTGAAATTCTGGCCGAGCGGGTCGCGGTCACCGAAGGCGTCACCAGCGCCGTCTCGGTCGTGCAACTGGCCGCAACCCTTGGCGTCGACATGCCGATCTGCACTGCTGTCCATGCCATCATCCACGAAGGCCGCGATATCGACACCGCGATCCGCATGCTGATGGAACGGCCCCTGACTTCGGAATAACGGAGAACAAGACAATGCAATACTGGCTGGTGAAATCAGAACCGGAGTCGTGGTCTTGGGCTGATCAGGTCCGGGTCGGCGTCGAAGGCTGGAACGGGGTCCGTAACTATCAGGCCGCCAACAACATGAAGGCGATGAAGCTCGGCGACCGGGCGTTCTTCTATCATTCCGTTAAGGAAAAAAGCATCGTCGGCATCGTCGAGGTGGTGCGTGAATATTACCCCGATGCCTCGGATCCGAGCGGGCGCTTCGTGATGGTCGACTTCAAGGCCGTCAAACCCGTGCCGAAGCCGGTTTCACTGGCCGACATCAAGGGCGAGCCCAGACTTGCCGGGCTGGCACTGCTGAAACAGTCACGGCTGTCGGTCGTGCCGATCGATGCGGCTTCGTGGAAAATCATGTCTGCCATGGGCGGCGTCAAGTGATCGGGCTGCAGCCGTGAGTGAAATCCGGATTTGTGCCGTCGACGATATTGCGGAAGGGCAATCCGCGGCCTTCATTGCCGAGTACGCGGCAAGGCGCATCGCCGTCATGGCCATTCGCAAGGACGATGCCATCTTTGTTTATGAGAACAGTTGCCCGCATATCGGCGCGCCGCTGGATTTTATCTCGGGCCAGTTTCTCAACCCCGAGCGCACGCATATCATGTGTTCGACCCACGCCGCACTGTTCCGGATCGAGGACGGCTTTTGCATTTCGGGCCCCTGTGAAGGCGACAGCCTGACCCGGCTCAATACCTCGGTCAGGGATGGCGTCGTCTATATTGACGACGGGCTCAACGACGGGCCCTGACGGGGGTCGTTGAAATCCGGCCCATCCGCCGTGCCCCCTTGGCAATCCGCCGATTTTGTCGATAATCGGGAGCAATGCGGGGATAACCCCGCCCCGGCGCTGTCACAAGCGCACCTAATTCCTGGAGAGAGGCATTCACATGAGCGACGTCCATATTCATCCGGTTCCAGCCGAGTTCGCCAAAACCGCACTCATCGACAAGGCCAGATATGAGGCCATGTATAAAGCCTCGATCGAGGATAATGAAGGGTTCTGGGCCGAGCAGGCCAAGCGCATCGACTGGATCAAGCCTTTCACCAAGGTCAGGAACGTCAACTACAACATCCCCGACGTCTCGATCAAATGGTTCGAGGACGGCACGCTGAACGTTTCTGCCAACTGCATCGACCGGCATCTGGCGACACGTGGCGATCAGGTTGCCATCATCTGGGAAGGCGACGATCCCAAGGACGATGCCAGAATCACCTACAGGCAACTGCACGAACACGTCTGCCGCCTCGCCAACGCGATGAAGGCGCGCGGCATCAAAAAGGGCGACGTGGTCACCATCTACATGCCGATGGTCCCCGAGGCCGCCTATGCCATGCTGGCCTGCACGCGCATCGGTGCCATTCATTCCATCGTTTTCGGCGGTTTCTCGCCGGACGCCCTCGCCGGGCGCATCGAGGACTGCAAGTCGACCTGCGTGATCACCGCTGACGAGGGCGTGCGCGGTGGCCGGCCGATCCCGCTCAAGGCCAACACGGACGCCGCCATCGCCAAGTGCGGCGGCGTCGATACCGTGTTCGTGGTCAAGCGCACCGGCGGCAAGATCGACTGGGTCAACGACCGCGACGTCTGGTATGCGGAAGCGACGGCGGCCGCCGACACCGATTGTCCGCCCGCAGAAATGAACGCCGAAGATCCGCTGTTCATCCTCTATACCTCGGGCTCGACCGGCAAGCCCAAGGGCGTGCTGCACACATCCGGCGGATATCTTGTGTTTGCGTCGATGACGCACGAATACATTTTTGATTACAAACCGGGCGATATCTACTGGTGCACCGCCGATGTCGGCTGGGTCACCGGACACAGCTATATTGTCTATGGGCCGCTGGCCAACGGCGCGACGACGCTGATGTTCGAGGGTGTGCCCAACTATCCCTCCATTTCGCGATTCTGGGATGTCTGTGACAAGCACAGCGTCAATATCTTCTACACCGCGCCGACGGCGATCCGCGCCCTGATGCGCGAAGGCGACGAGCCGGTCAAGCGGACCTCGCGCTCGTCCCTGCGTCTGCTGGGTTCTGTCGGCGAGCCGATCAACCCGGAAGCCTGGGAATGGTATTACCGCGTCGTCGGCGACAGCCGCTGCCCGATTGTCGATACCTGGTGGCAGACGGAAACCGGCGGCATTCTGATATCGCCGCTGCCGGGCGCCATCGACCTCAAGCCGGGCTCGGCGACCAGGCCGTTCTTCGGCGTGGTGCCGGAAATCGTCGATGCCGAGGGTAATGTTCTGGACGGTGCGACCGAAGGCAATCTGTGCATCGCGCAAAGCTGGCCCGGACAGATGCGGACCGTCTATGGCGATCACAAACGCTTCATGGAAACCTATTTTTCCGCCTACAAGGGCAAGTACTTCACCGGCGACGGCTGCAAGCGGGATGCCGACGGCTATTACTGGATCACCGGCCGCGTCGATGACGTGATCAACGTCAGTGGTCACCGCATGGGTACCGCCGAGGTTGAAAGCGCGCTGGTCGCCCATCAAGACGTTGCCGAAGCCGCTGTCGTCGGCGCACCGCACGACATCAAGGGTCAGGGCATCTATGCCTATGTCACCCTGAACGCCGGGGTTGAGCAGACCGACGCACTGAAAAAGGAACTGGTGCAGTGGGTCCGCAAGGAAATCGGCCCGATTGCCTCGCCCGACTGGCTGCAGTGGGCACCCGGCCTGCCGAAGACCCGGTCCGGCAAGATCATGCGCCGGATTCTGAGAAAAATCGCCGAGGACGAGTTCTCGAACCTGGGCGACACCTCGACGCTGGCCGACCCGGCTGTTGTCGAAAACCTGATCAACAACCGGCAGAACAAATTGAAGTGATGCGCTTCGCTCGTGAGTCCGGGGGGTCCGGAGTGACGAAGTATTGAGCGTCTTCCCGGACGCGGGATTCCTCCGAGCGCAGCGAGGCAAGGAAGACCAGCGATCCGGGACCCATTCCCGGATCACGCCATGCCCGACGATGGGTCCCGGATCGTAACCCTCGCCCCCGAAACCTGACGGTTCCGGGCTCGGCTAACGTTCGGGATGACGAAGGTGTTAAGCAGTCATTCCGGCCCCGGTCTGCACCGGGGTGACGACGCTTTAATGTTGCACTTCGCTCGTGAGTCCAGGGGGTCCGGAGTGACGAAGTATTGAGCGTCATCCAGGACGCGGGTTTCCTCCGAGCGCAGCGAGGCCAGGAAGACCAGCGATCCGGGATGACGAAGGTGTTAAGCAGTCATTCCGGCCCCGGTCTGCACCGGGGTGACGACGCTTTAATGTTGCACTTCGCTCGTGAGTCCAAGGGTCCGGAGTGACAAAATATTGAGCGTCTTCCCGGACGCGGGTTTCCTCCGAGCGCAGCGAGGCCAGGAAGACCAGCGATCCGGGACCCATTCCCGGATCACGCCATGCCCGACGATGGGTCCCGGATCGTAACCCTCGCCACCGAAACCTGACGGTTCCGGGCTCGGCTAACGTTCGGGATGACGATTTTACAGGGCCGAGACTTCCTTAAGCCGCATCCTCGCTCAGCAGGTGCTGCACGCGCATCAGGTTCTTGGCAATCACGTCGGCCTTTTTCTTCTGGCCGCGAATCTTGCGAAACACCTTGATCGCGCCCTGGAAATAATAGGAGGCTTCTTCCAGAAGGTGTTCTTCCTGGGCCTGCTTGGCCAGCGCAAAGCACGCCGCGCCCAGATTGTTGGCCGTCTGCGCCCATAACAGCGGCTGGGCTTCCCGCTTGCGGACCTCAAGAACCTTGCGGAAGGTGGAGATCGACTGCTGCAGGATGGCATCGGCCTTGCCGTAACCGCCCAGCGCCATCTGCGCGACGCCGTAATGGTTCATCACTTCGGCCCAGCGCTCGGGCATTCTGTTGCGGTCATAGACCATCAGCGCTTCTTCAAAGGCGCGGGTTGCTTCCGTCAGCAGCGCCTGCGCCTGAACCGGCTGCAGGGACGCCATTTTATACAACGCCATGGCGCGCCTGACATGCGCCAACGCCCAGTCGTTGGCATGCGCCTCGCGGGCCAGGGTATTGCTGATCGCCTTGTAGCGGTCAATCGCCGCCTGCAGCCCGACCGGGTCCTTGCGGTCCCTGGCATCGGCCTCAAGAACCATCCCCAGATGCGTATTGACCATGGCCCAGACCATCGGTGCCTGCGCCGCATCAAGCAGGGCGTCGGCTGCCCGATAATGCTGCAGGGCCGGCGCCATCGCCTTTTTGTTGCCGTAGCGATATGCCGTCGCACAGGCATTACCAAGCGCATTCATCACCGCGATCCGGCATTCGTCCGGGGTGTCGGCCGGCAGCGCATTCAATGCCGCCGCCGCCGGCTCAAGACTGGCCGTCAGCCGTTCGGCGAGACCGCGTCTTGATCCCTTGCTGGCCGGCAGCAGCGCCGCGATAGCGACCGCCCGGACGAGGGGCCCGGCGTCGTCCGGTAACGGCACCGGCAAATCCAGCGTATCGGCCAGACCGAAGCTGCCGGGCTGGCCATCCTGAAAACCGGTCAGGGTCAGGAAATGCAAACGGGCGACGGTGCCCATATCTTCCATCGCCCCCCAGATCAGCAGGTCCGCATTTTCATCTTCCAGCCACTGGCCGCCCTCTTCGTTGGCCAGCAAAAGTCTTTCCAGAAGGCCGAGGCGCAGATTCTGCTTGAGGACACGGGCTGAGTGGATGGTCTGCAGGGTGCTTTCCTGGCTCATCATGCCGACCAGTTGCCCGGTGATTTCCATGCCGCCGGAGCCGAACAGGTTGGCGATCATTACCTTGCCGTCGCTGCTGCCCTCGGACGGGCGGAATCCACCGCCCGACGCAGCCGGCCCGCGCCGGCGCTTCTTGCGCTTGCGCTTGCCCGGCATGAAGCTTTTCACAATGCTGGCAAACAGCCCCATTACTTACCGTCCCCTGGCCACCGGGTTGATCCCGGCCTCGCCCGTCTCACCATCGTCTGCATTATCCGCGCGTTAACTGACAAAGCCCTGAAAGATTGTAATCCTTGCGCACTGCCCCGGCAATTATCAGACGCCGGTCCACAGATCAGAAATCGATGCAGCGGCCCTTTTTTTCCCAATCGCCATAGCGCGTCGGATCGGGGCCTTCGACACCACCGATTTCCCGGGCGGCGGGTGGATCGGTTTTTTCATCCGCCAGCGTTTGCGCCTGGGCCTTCGGCTCTGGCGCTTTTTCGGGATTGTTATCAGCCATCGTCAATTTTCCCTTCAGGTTTTATGCGGACGGTTGCGCAAAAAGCGATCACCATGCGACGCCGATATCACTGCGAGCGCTCCAGCAGATCGATGATCTGATCGGCCGCCGCGTCTGCCGAAACCGCATCGGTATCGATCCTGAGCTCCGGCTGTGCCGGCGGCTCGTAAGGGGAATCGATGCCGGTGAAGTTCTTGATTTCACCCTGCCGGGCGCGCGCATACAAGCCTTTCGGATCACGCGACTCGCAGATCGCCAGGCTGGCGTCGATGTGGATCTCGAAAAACTCGCCCGCTTCCATCAGGCCGCGCGCCATCTCCCGGTCGCTGCGAAACGGCGAAATCGCCGACACGATCACGATCAGGCCGGCATCGACAAACAGCCTGGCGACCTCGGCGATGCGGCGGATGTTTTCAACCCGCGCCGCATCGGTAAAACCGAGATCCCGGTTCAGGCCATGCCGGACGTTATCGCCATCAAGCATATAGGCGTGCCGGCCCATGAGGTGCAGTTTCCGGGCCACGATGTTGGCGATGGTCGACTTGCCGGCCCCGGACAAGCCGGTAAACCACAGGATCGCCGGTTTCTGGCCAAGCGCCGTGGCGCGGACCTGCTTGTTCAGGCTCAGCCGCTGGCGCGTCAGATTGCGGGCCCGGCGCAGGCTGAAATCAATCATGCCGGCGGCGGCGGTCTCGTTCGTGATCTTGTCGATCAGAATGAAGGCGCCGGTTTCCCTGCAGTCGCGATAAGGCTCACAGGCAAGGCGCCGATCAAAGCTCAGATTGCAGACGGCCACATCATTAAGCTCAAGCGTTTTCGCCGCAACATGCTCCAACGTGTTGACATTGATCTTGTATTTCAGATCACTGATCCACGCCTGCGCGGTTCGGGCGGCCAGCTTGATACGATACTGGCGACCCGGAATCATCGCTTCCGCGGACATCCAGATCAGATGCGCCTGAACCTGATCGCTGGTCTGCATGACGCTCTCTGCATCGCGGATCACGTCACCGCGGCCGACATCGACGGCATCCGCCAGCGTCACCGTCACCGCCTGCCCGGGATAGGCGATATCGAGATCACCATCTGCCGTCGAAATTCCGGCGATCCGGGTCTGGCCGCCATCCGGCTCAATCACGACCGCCTGGCCGAGCGAGAGCGGAGCCGCCGCTACGGTGCCGGCGAAACCACGAAAATCGGCATGCGGACGGCTGACCCACTGCACCGGCAGACGGGCACCGATCCTGCATATTCCTGCATTAACCTGTACAGATTCCAGAAAATCGATCACCGAGGGTCCCGTATACCAGGGCATTTCGTCACTTTTTCGCGAAATATTGTCACCCCGCAGGGCCGAGACCGGAACGGCGGTGACAGAACCGAATTCAAGGGTTGCCTGAAAGGCGAGATAGTCATCCCGGACCGCTTCAAAGACAACCTGATCGTAGTCGACCAGATCCATCTTGTTGACGCACAGCAGGACGTGGCGGATGCCGAGCAGATGCGCAATGAAGCAGTGCCGGCGGGTCTGCGTCAGGATGCCCTGGCGGGCGTCGACAAGAATGACGGCAACGTCGGCCGTCGAGGCAGCGGTCGCCATGTTCCGGGTGTATTGTTCGTGCCCGGGGCTGTCGGCGACAATGAAGCTGCGCTTGGCCGTTGTGAAGTAGCGATAGGCGACATCGATGGTGATACCCTGTTCGCGTTCGGCTTCAAGGCCATCCACCAGCAGCGCAAAATCGAGCCCGCCGGGCACTGTGCCGAAGCGCTTGCTGTCGGCCTGCAGCGCCGCCGCCTGATCCTCACTGAGCAGTTTGGCGTCATGCAAAAGCCGACCGATCAAAGTCGACTTGCCGTCATCGACGCTGCCGCAGGTCAGAAACTGCAACAGGTCCATCGAGGTTGTTTCTTCCCCCATCAGAAATACCCCTCGCGCTTTTTCTTTTCCATGGATGATGTCTGGTCATGGTCGATGATGCGGCCCTGCCGTTCTGATGTTCTGGCGCTGAGGGTTTCGGCGATGATGTCGTCAACGGTCCGGGCTTCGGAGCGGATCGCCGCCGTCAGCGGATAACAGCCGAGCGTTCGGAAGCGGACGTTTTCTTCCCTGATTTCCTCACCGGGGCGGAGCGTGAAGCGTGCGTCATCAACCATGATCAACTGCCCGTCCCGTTCAACAACCGGACGCGGCCCAGCGAAATACAATGGCACCACGGGGATGTCCTGATCCCGGATATAGCGCCAGACATCCAGCTCGGTCCAGTTCGAGAGCGGAAAGGCGCGAACGCTCTCACCCGGGTTGATCCGGCAGTTATAAAGCGACCACAGTTCCGGGCGCTGGGCGCGGGGGTTCCAGGCGTGATGCGCGTCGCGAAACGACATGACCCGTTCCTTGGCGCGAGATTTTTCCTCGTCGCGCCGGGCACCGCCGATGGCGCAGTCTGTTTTATGCAGTCCCAATGCCTGTTTCAGGGCTTCGGTCTTCATCACGTCGGTGTGCCGTCCGCCGCCGCCATCGAGCGGCGAATGGCCAAGGGCCAGACCTTCACGATTGATATGCACGATCAGATCAAGGCCCAGTTCCCGCACCCGCTGATCACGGAAGGCGATCATGTCGCGAAATTTCCAGGTGGTGTCGACGTGCAGCAGCGGGAACGGCGGCTTGCCCGGATGGAACGCCTTCATCGCCAGATGCAGCAACACCGAGGAATCCTTGCCAATCGAATACATCAGCACCGGGCGCTCGAACGATGCCGCCACTTCCCTGAGGATGTGAATGGATTCAGATTCCAGCCGTTGCAGATTACCAAGCGCGTTCATGGGCCGTCTTTTCAAACCAGGGCGCCTGGTGTGGTGGACGTGAAGTTCCCATTATTGTATGGGGCAACCACGTTCGGGAACTTCGTATCCGCAATCCACTAAGCGCATGCAATTTTGTTGGCCGGAACCGTATCGGATGCGGGAATGCAAGCGCAAGGACAGGCTTGTGCCACTTTGTGCTTTGTCATGCCCGCGCGACCCACGTCAACGGCGGCACCGATGATTATTATCCTCCGTCATAAACTCTGTTTATGGATTGCCCTCTCGTCGTCCTGAACTTGATTCAGGACCATAAACAGGGTTTATGACGGAGGATAATCCAACAGGCGTCATCCCGGGCGTTAGCCGAGCCCGGAACCGTCAGGTTTCGGGAGCGAGGGTTACGACCCGGGACCCATCGTTAGGCTTGGTGTAATCCGGCCATGGGTCCCGGATCACTGGCTTTCCTGACCTCGCGTCCGCTCGGAGAAAAGCCGCGCCCGGGAAGACGGGTGTGGGGGACGATGGGTTTTTCCCGTTTGCGATAAGGTTCTCATATTTTTGCCTGTGCCGCCACATTTCAACCAAGAGCGCGGATGTGAGGCCCGACTTTTTGTCATGGCTTAATTCTTCACAGGTCTAAATTTGTATCGCACGAACACAAAATTAATTTGTGTTATTATTTTGTTTCTGCACCCGCTGTGATCGCCTATGAGTTGCCCTTGTCCCTGATTTCCCATTGCCCCCGAGGCCTGATGCCCCCGCACAACCACCCCAACACCGATCAGACTTCTGCCCTGGCCGCCCGGATTGCCGCCTTCGAAGTGCTGCGCCAGGTGCTGCACCGCAAACGCCCTTTGGATGATGCGCTTGCCATGACCCGGGCGTTCACGGATCTGCAGGGGTCTGATCGCGGATACGCCGCCTTTATCGTCCGCACCTGTCTGAAGCGGCTGGGCCAGATCGACGCCCTGATCGCCCACTGCATCCCTGATCCGCTGCCGCGCAAGGCCCGACCCGTCCATGACGTGCTGCGTGTCGGCATTGCCCAGTTGCTGTTTTCGGTCACCGCCGAGCATGCCGCCGTCGCCACCACCGTTGATCTTTGCCGCGCCGTCGGACAGCAGCCGTTTGCGAAACTGACCAATGCCGTCATGCGCCGCCTGCAGCGCGAAGGCCAGGCGCTGCTCGCCGCCCAATCCCGTCCGGGTGCAAACACGCCGGACTGGCTCTGGCAAAGCTGGGTAACGGCCTATGGCGGGGAGACCGCCGCAGCCATCACCGAGACCCATCTGCTAACCCCGCCCATCGATCTGACGGTGAAATCAGACAGCGCCGGCTGGGCCGCTAAACTTGGCGGCACGGCGATGCTGAACGGCACGGTGCGCCTCGATGAAGCCGAAGATGTCACCGCGCTGGCCGGATTTCAGGAGGGTGCCTGGTGGGTTCAGGATGCCGCAGCCCGGCTTGCCGTGACGCTGCTGGGTGTGCTTGCCGGCAAGCGGGTCATTGATCTGTGCGCCGCCCCCGGCGGCAAGACCCTTGAGCTGCTGGCCGCCGGCGCAGAAGTGACGGCGCTGGATATTTCCGAACGGCGCATGCAGCGGGTGCGCGAGAATCTGCAGCGCACCGGCTATGACGCCACGCTTGTCGTCGCCGATGCCCGGACCTGGCAACCGGATAGCCCGGCAGATATCGTGTTGCTGGATGCGCCCTGTTCGTCGACCGGCACGCTGCGCCGCCACCCCGATGTCGCGCATCTGAAAACAGTGGAAGACATAGAGAAACTCGCAACCGTGCAGGCCGGCCTGCTCGATGCGGCGGCGCAGATGGTCGCCCCCGGCGGTATCCTGATGTACGTCACGTGCTCGTTACAGCCGGAAGAGGGGCCGGCCCCGATCCGCGCCTTCCTGAAACGCAATCCGGCCTTCAGCCGCCAACCGATCACCACAGCCGAGCTGCCCGGACTGCCGCAAGCGATTACCGCCGACGGCGATTTGCGCACGCTGCCGCATTTTCTGGCCGAAGCCGGGGGCATGGACGGGTTTTTCGTTGCCCGTCTGCAGAAAGCGCACTGAGCCGGCCAAAACTGTGTGCCATTGATTTGACAAAATACCGCCCGATTGTAACGCCGTCTTAGTACACTTGGGGTATGATCCGTTTCCATGTTTGAACTTGTTCCTGATCGCTTCCGGCATCTGATCTTCCGCACGGCCATCTATGACTGGCTGTTGGCGGCGAAACCGCCGGCCAGTGTGCGCGTGCCCGCGGGCGATGCCGGCCTCGCCTGCGAGGCCTGCTGGTATGCCGATGCCCTGTCGCCACCACAGGGGTTTGACGCGCCGGCACTGCGATCCGATTTCCGCTGGCTCGGCGCCCAGCATGCCCGCACCGCGCAGGCGTGGCCACAGATTGCCGCCTGGATCGGCCAGAACCACCGCTGGCACGCCGACCACTGGCGCGCCGATATATTGGCCGAGCGGTTGACCCGCTGGCTCGGTGCCTATGACATCATTTCCATCGGCATTGATCCGGACGAGCGTCAGGCTTGGGCCGCCGCCATCCTGCAAAATGCCCGGCATCTGGGTCGGGCCCCGCTTGACGGTATTGAGCCGTGGCGGCGGTTTCTTGTGCATCAGGGCCGCATCAACGCCGCCATTGCCCTGCCGGAACTGGAAAACACCCTGCCCCGGCGACTGGCCGAATTCGGGCACGATGTCGACAGGCAGATACTTGGCGACGGCGGCCATATCGAGCGCGCCCCGGCGCGGGCGCTGGCCGTACTGGCATTGCTCGGCGAAATTCGCGACGCCCTTGGCGGGCATCATGTGGAGCCGCCCCGCGAGCTGATCGCCGCCATCGACCGGATCGTGCCGTTCATCAAGGCGTTGTGCCACGCCGACGGCGGCTTTGCGCTGATCGGCGGGGCCATATCCCGGACCGCGCCGCTGATCGAGGACGTGATCCGGGCCTCCGGCGGCAAGGGCCGGGCCATGATCAGCGCCCCCTATACCGGGTTTCATCGGCTTCGCGCCGGGCAAACCACGCTGATTGCCGATTGTGGCGAAACCCGTGTTGCCGGCCCCGGGTTCCGGGCCCCGGCCAGCTTCGAGTTGAGCGTCGGCAAGGTTCGCCTGATCGGCAACTGCGGCATGCGTCTGGCCAACGACGGGGCGCGCGCGAAATGGCTGCCGGCGCTGGCCTCGACCGCCGCGCACAGCACGCTGGTGATCAACAACAAGGATGCCGGCCCGCTCGGCACCGCCACCGTCAAGCGCCGCGATCATGAAGGGGCCAGACTGATCGAGATGGATCACGACGGCTATCAGGCGGCGTTCGGCATTCGTCACAACCGGGCCATCTATATCGACGGCAGCGGCAGCGATATCCGCGGCGAGGATGTGCTGTCCGGCGGCCGTTCGCAGCCGTTCTCGGTCCGCTTTCATCTGCATCCCGAGGTCCGGGCCTCGATGGTTGCCGGTGGCGGCGAGGTGATCATCAAGCCGCCGCGCGGTCGCGGCTGGCGCTTCTCGTGCCCCTATCCGGTCATGCTCGACGACAGCGTCAGCTTTTTTGACGGTCGCCAGCACCGGGCCCAGCAGATCGTCATCCTCGGCAATCACGAACCGGACCGGACCACCGTCAAGTGGCGGCTCGGCATCGACAGCTGATCACGGTCACGCCTCTAAGTCATCGCCATGATCCTCTCATGCTAGGCGTGCCGCCCGCTGCGCGCACGAGACGGGCTTAACGCCCTCCTCAGCATGAGGAGACCGTGTTAATGCCTCATCCTGAGGAGCGAAGCGTCTCGAAGGATGGATACCAATCAAGTTCGGGGTGCCACATTCAAATCATGCGCAGGCGAAAATCTGCAGATCGGGTCGGGCGTGGACCAGCATGCTGACCGGCACCGCAGGCGTTGGTGCCAGACGGGACGCTTCGTCAAGCATATGACGTTTGTCGGCATCGGTTACATGCAGGAAAAGCTGTGGGATCTGCAACAGGCTGTGTAGCGTCAGGCTGATGCGGCCATGCGGCGATAACGGGGCTTCGGTGGCAATCAGGCGCTGCCCGGCCACACCGAACGCCGCCGGGCCTGATGCCGGAAACAGCGACGCGATATGCCCGTCCGGACCCATGCCGAGATAAGCGATATCGGCGGGCAGCAGCGACGACAAGCGAACCTCGGCATCCGCCAGCGCGTCTTCAGGTGCATCTTCAGGTGCCAGCGCATCCGTCCAGAGCGGAAAGAAAGTGGCGGCCGCCGCGCCCTTTTCCAGGAAAAAGTCCCTGACCATCCCGGCATTGCTGGCGGCGTCGGATGCCGGCACGCGGCGTTCGTCGACCAGGGTGACGTCAACCCGGGACCAGTCGAGGGGTTTGCCTGCCAGCAGCGGCAGAACGAGGCGGGGCGAGCGTCCGCCCGACAAGGCCAGCGTCGCGCGGGCCTTTCTGTCGAGGGTATCGGCAATGGCCTGGCCCAGCGCATCGGCAAGTGCCGCCGCGCAATCGGGGGCGGTCGGGAATACGAGCGGGCTCACAAATTCCAGCGCCGCACGCCTTCGGGCATATCGATGCCTCGCCACATCCCCTTGAGGTCGGCGATCAGGCCGTCGTCGACGATCAGGCTGCTCAGGATTTCCCGGGTAAAATCGCCATACACCTTGTGGCAGACGGCACCGACGATGCAATGCACCGGCTCAATATCCTGCAGGGTGGCATGCAGCTCAACGCCGTACTCACGGCGCGCCTCAACCGGGTCGGCACAGGGATCGTGGACGTCGACATGATGGCCCAGTGCACGAAGCTGGCGGATCAGATCGGCGGTTTTCGAGTTTCTGAGATCCGGCACGTTTTCCTTGAAGGTCAGGCCCAGCACCAGAACCCGGGACGGTTTGTGGCCCAATTGCCGGTCGATCTGCTCGGCGATAAAGCCGGCCATGCCCTCGTTGATGCGCCGCCCGGACAGAATCACTTCCGGCTCATGACCGAGACTGCGCGCCAGATGCGCCAGATAATACGGATCAACACCGATACAGTGGCCGCCGACCAGACCCGGCGTGAACGGCAGGAAATTCCATTTGGTGCGGGCCGCCGCCAGCACATCGTGCGTCGACAGACCGATCTTGTTGCAGATCATCGCCAGTTCGTTGACGAAGGCGATGTTGATGTCGCGCTGCGCATTTTCGATGACTTTGGCCGCTTCGGCGGTCTTGATGTTTTTGGCCGCAAAGATGTTGCCGCCGGTCACGGCCCCGTAGATCACGGCAAGTTTTTCGGTAATTTCAGGGGTCTGCCCGGAAACCACCTTGGTAATTTTCTCGACGGTATATTCCCGGTCGCCAGGGTTGATGCGTTCCGGGGAATAGCCGAGGAAGAAATCCTCACCGCACTTCAGGCCCGATACCGCAGCAATCGCCGGACCGCAGAAATCCTCGGTAATACCCGGATAGACCGTGCTTTCGAAGACCACGACATTGCCCGGCCGGATCACCTTACCGAGGATCGAACAGGCCGCCGTCAGCGCCCCAAGATCCGGCATGTTGTCGGCATCAACCGGGGTCGGCACGGTGACAATGAAAACATCGTTGCCGGCCAGATCGGCAGTGTCGTGGGAAAACCGCATGGTCGAGGTGCGCAATGTTTCCGGGTCGACCTCGCCGGAACGGTCACGCGCCGCCTGTAACTCGGCAATCCGGGTTTTCGAAATATCAAAACCGGTCACCGGATAATGGCGGGCCAGCGCCAGGGCCAGCGGCAGACCGACGTAGCCAAGGCCGATAACGGCAATTTTCTCTTTGGCGCTTGCAGCCATAAAACCCCGATCCCCTGATTTCCATCAATCGCGTGCGCAAACCTAAAGTCAGTCAATTGTTCATGCACGATATTTTTGCTGTTCAGGATATGAACACGTTTGACGTTCATATTGTGAACAGTGTAATAAAGGATAGCGAACGGCAAGATATAGTGTCTGCCATACTCCTTTCAGGCCGGGATCACTGATGGCTGAAACGAAATTCGGCGCTGAGCCCATGGATAACGAGCACCGCATCACGCTCGGGCTGTTGAACGCCGTGCATGAAAATGAGCGCGTTTCGCAACGCTCCATCGCCTCGGATCTGTCGATTGCCCTCGGCCTGACCAACACCTATCTCAAGCGCTGCATCAAAAAAGGTCTGATCAAGGTCACCCAGGCCCCGGCCAACCGCTATGCCTATTATCTGACGCCGCAGGGATTCAGCGAAAAAACCCGCCTGACCGCCGCTTATCTGTCACAGTCGCTTAACCTGTTCCGGGTCACCCGCAAAGAGGCGGAGACCATCTTCAGGACCTGCGCTGACAGGAAATGGCACCAGATCGCGCTGCTCGGTAACGGTGACCTGGTTGAAATCTTTGCCATGTCGGCTCTCGACAAGGATCTTTCGCTGGCCCTTTACGGTAATACGGATACGCATAATCCTGCCCTTGCAGAATTACCCAGACTGACCTCCATAGCCGCGCTTCGGGATTTTGACTGCGCGATTGTCTGTGACATGAACGACCCGTTACGCTGGAATGCCATGGCGCTTCAACTGTTTGCAAAAGAACGGGTTCTGGCCCCGGCGTTTCTCGGCATCCACAAGCACAACGCCAGCAACCAAGGGGCCGTCCCATGAACTACTGGTGCGCCGTCAACACCCGGGTCAACGCCGAGGACAAGGCCGTGTTTCATCTGATGCGGCAGGGCTTTCGCGTTCTGCTGCCGAAGCATCTGAAACGCCGCGCCCACGCCCGCAAGGTCGACTGGGTGCCGAGACCCCTGTTTCCGGGCTATCTGTTCGTCGAAATCGATCCCGAGCGTTCCCCCTGGCGTGCCATTCGCTCGACCATCGGCATTTTTGATGTGATCCGCTTCGGCGAAAAGCCGGCCTGCGTGCCCGATTGCATCATCAACGAAATCAAGGCCCGCCAGGATGACAACGGGCTTGTCAAAACCCACGAAGGGGACCGCTTCAAGCCCGGCGATCCGGTGCGGGTGCTGCGCGGCGCACTGGGCGAGTTTGAAGCGCTGTTCGAAGCCAGCGATGACCGCAACCGGGTCACCGTTCTGCTCAACCTGCTCGGCCGTCAGGTGCGGGCCAGGGTGAGCAAGGATTCCGTGTTCGCCGCCATCTAGGCTGAGCGCGGGTTTTATCGAGATTAAGCACTTCGGGTGATTTCACCCGGAGTGCGGTAGCATGTCCGGGTTTAATACGAACAGAATCAAAGCCGCACCATCATGAAGTGGACAGACAGGAAAGTACTGGTAACCGGAGCGGACGGCTTTATTGGCTCGCATCTTGCCGAAGCCCTTGTGCGGGCCGGTGCGGATGTTACCGTACTCAGCCTGTATAACTCCTTTGACCGGCACGGCTGGCTTGATCACAGCCCGCAAGACATCCGCGCTGCCATGCATCTGGTACGCGGCGACGTCCGAGACCCACACCAGATGAAATCCCTGGTTGCGGGACACCACATCGTCTTTCATCTGGCCGCCCTGATCGCCATCCCGTATTCTTACGCGGCACCGGCCAGTTATGTTGACACGAACATTCAAGGCACCCTGAATCTGCTGACGGCGGCTCGTGATTGTGGCATTGAACGGTTTGTTCATACCTCAACCAGCGAGGTGTATGGTACCGCTCAATTCACGCCGATCACGGAAGACCACCCCCTGCAGGGACAATCCCCGTATTCGGCCAGCAAGATCGGCGCCGATGTCATGGTCGAGTCGTTCTATCGCAGTTTTGATCTGCCGGCCGTGATTTTGCGTCCGTTCAACACCTATGGACCGCGGCAAAGTGAACGGGCCGTGATCTCAACCATTATCCGACAGGTTCTTGATCCCCGTTGCGCGGTCATCCGCATCGGCGACATGACGCCCAAGCGGGATTTCAATTATGTCGGTGACACTGTCAGCGCATTCATGGCACTGGCCGACGCGCCGGACACATGCAACGGACAGGTCTTTAATGCCGGCACGGGCCGCATGGTCACAATCAGGGAAACCTTCGATATCATCATGCAACTGTGCGGATGCTCGAAAGACGTTGTTCAGGAAGAAGAGCGGACACGACCGACAAAAAGCGAGGTCTTCGCGCTGATGGCCGATGCCGGCAAACTTCAATCGGCAACGGACTGGGTGGCCGATACAATGCTCGAACAAGGACTGGAGAAAACCATTGCGTGGTGGTCGCAAAATCTTCATCTGGTTCGCGACGATTCGTCATTCATGCGCTGAACCGATAACCCGGCGATTTGCAAATGTCTGAACGAAAAATCTGCGTCATCACCGGCACCCGAGCCGAGTACGGCCTTTTGTACTGGCTGATGAAAGAGATCGAAGCGGACCCGGTTCTGAAGCTGCAACTGATCGTCACCGGTGCACATCTTGAGGCCCGCTTCGGTGATACGGTTGACGTCATCGAAGCCGATGGCTTCAGGATCGATGCCCGCGTACCACTTGATCTGTCTGATGACACGCCGACCGTCATCACGGCCGCAACCGGTCGGGCACTGAGCGGCATCGGTGCCCAGCTGGCAGATTTACAGCCCGACATTGTCGTCTTGCTGGGTGACCGGTACGAAATTCTGGCAGCGGCAACGGCGGCCATGCTGCATCGCATCCCGATTGCGCATATTCACGGCGGCGAAGTGACCGAGGGTGCTATTGACGACAGCATGCGGCATGCCATCAGCAAAATATCGCGCTGGCATTTTGTCGCCGCCGAACCCTATCGCCAGCGGCTTGTTCAGATGGGCGAACAGCCGGACAGCGTTGTCACCGTTGGCGCACCGGGCCTCGATCATCTTGAACGCACCACGCTGCTGGACGCTGATGAAACGGCTTCGGTGCTGGGCATAGGCGCCGATCAGCCGTACTTTCTGATTACCCATCACCCGACCACGCTGGGCGCGGAAAATCCATCCGATGAAATCAATGCCCTGCTGAGCGCACTCGAGGGGTTCAGGGAATATGCGTATATCTTCACGGGCGTTAACGCCGATGCCGGGAACGAGCAGATCTCCGGGGCAATTCAACGCTTCGTTGCAAGCCGCGTCGGGCGCGCCCGCCTGTTCCCGTCGCTTGGACAGCAACGCTATTTGAGCGCCATGAAATATTGCAGCGCCGTGATCGGCAATTCATCCAGCGGGATCATCGAAGCGCCGGCACTCGACGTACCCACCGTCAATATCGGCATGCGTCAGAAAGGTCGGTTGCGGGCCGCCAGCGTGCTCGATTGCGCACCGGACATTGCCAGCATTCAGGCGGCCATCGGCACGGTTATCGATCCGGCATTCATGTCGTCTCGTTCGGATATGGTGCCACCATACGGCGTGCCCGGGGCCTCAACGCGGATCAAAAACGCGTTATCGTCGTGCCGGATTGACACCGATCAACGGAAACAATTTTATGATTTGCCGTCGTTTCGGGAGGCTTCGTGACGTTGTTCTTCATCGCTGAAGCCGGCGTCAACCATAATGGCGACAAGGACATGGCGTTCCAGCTGATTGATGTTGCCGTCGCCGCCGGTGCTGACGCTGTAAAATTTCAGACCTTCTCCGCCGATGCGCTGGCCTCGGAAACGGCGCCGAAAGCCGCATACCAGAATGAAACGACGGACGCATCGGAGTCCCAGCGTGACATGTTGAAGCGGCTTGAACTGCCGCACGCGTGGCATTTCGAATTGCGTGACTATTGCACCGAAAAAGGTATCGCGTTTATTTCAACGCCGTTTGAAGAAAAGAGCCTGCACTTTCTCGCTAAAGATCTGGGCCTTGAAACGATCAAGGTGCCGTCCGGTGAAATCACCAACGGCCCGTTTTTGCTGCAGATCGCTGAAAGCGGATGCGACATCATTCTGTCGAGCGGCATGAGCACGCTCGACGAAGTCAGGCAGGCGCTCGGCGTCCTGGCATTCGGGCTTCTGGGCAGCACCGACCAGCCATCGAGGAAAGCCTTCGAGGCCGCCTTTGCCTCGATGGAGGGAAAGGCCGTGCTGCGCGAGAAGGTTTCCCTGTTACAATGCACAAGCGCCTATCCGACACCGCTTGCCGAAGCCAACGTCAGGGCCATGGTCACGATGCGTGATGCCTTCGGCTTGCGGGTCGGCTTTTCCGATCATACCGAGGGTCAGGCCGCATCGCTGGCTGCGGCCGCTCTTGGCGCGACAATCATCGAAAAACACTTTACCCTGGATCGCACCTTGCCGGGGCCGGATCATAAGGCGTCACTGGAGCCCGACGAACTGACGGCGCTGATCGATGGCATTCGCGCTATAAATATGTCTCTTGGCGATGGCCTGAAGACGCCGCAACCGTCCGAAATCGAGACAGCCGCCGTGGCCCGCAAAAGCCTGACCGCGTTGCAGTCGATTAACACCGGCGGCACCCTGAATGCGGAAAACATCGGTGCCAAGCGCCCCGGCAACGGCATCTCGCCAATGCGATACTGGGAATTTATCGGGAAACCCGCGAGTAAGAAATACGCAAAAGGCGAAGTGCTTTGACCCGCAATCTTCCCGTCATCATTATCGGCGCCAGCGGACATGCCAAGGTTCTGGTCAATCTACTAAACGTGCTGGGGGCAGAGATTATTGGCCTGACTGATATGGATAACACTATTCACGGCAGAAGAATTCTTGGCCATACAGTGCTTGGTGACGACAGCATGATTTCAACCCATCGCTATGGCACCATCCATCTGGTGAATGGCATAGGCTCGACACGACCCGGACCGGTGCGGCAGGAAATATATAATCGCTTCAGCAATATGGGTTACACATTTCGGACATGTGTTCATCCGCAGGCGATCGTTTCGCCCGATACTATATTGCCTGAAGGTGTGCAGATCATGGCCGGAGCAATTGTCCAGCCGGGCTGTATGATTGGTGCCAACAGTATCATCAATACGCGCGCTTCCGTCGATCATGACTGCATTCTTGGCGAACACGTTCATATCGCGCCAGGGGCTGTGCTCGGCGGGACCGTATTGGTCGGCGATGGTGCCCACATCGGCACCGGTGCTACAGTGATCGAACAAATCCGTATTGGCGAAGGCGCTATGATTGCAGCAGGTGCTTGTGTCGTGCGCGATGTCGAGGCTGGCGGCCTCGTCGCCGGTGTGCCGGCAAAACCGATGGGCGGCAAATCAAAATGAACGACTGGCACCAGGCAAGAATTGACGGCAGGGTCACCGTGGCTGAGGCCATCAGGGTGATCGACAGAAGCGGATTTCAGATCGCGCTGGTGACCGATAAAGATGACCGGTTGATGGGCACAATTACCGATGGCGATGTCCGCCGTGCCATTCTGCGGGGAACAACACTGGAGAGTATGGCTTCGAAAATCATGAACAAGTCTCCGGTCACGATGAATATCACGTCGAGCAACGAGGAACGTTTATCGTTTATGAATGAGCGTCAAATCCGTCAGATACCGATCGTCAACGACCATCGGGCTGTTGTCGATCTCGTACATATCAATGACCTCATGAAAGCGCCGAAGTCGATGCCGAACCAGGTCATTCTGATGGCGGGAGGACTTGGTACACGGCTGACACCGCTTACACAGCAAACACCAAAACCGTTATTGCCTGTCGGTGGCCGGCCTATTCTGGATACCATCATCAATCGGCTTAAAAAGCAGGGGTTCAGAAAGTTTGTTATTTCGATCAATTACAAGGCCGATGTTTTCATCGAACATTTCAAGAATCCGAAATTTGAAGATCTCGACATCGATTTTCTCCATGAACTGGAACCGCTTGGAACTGCCGGTGCCCTTAACCTTCTGGATCCTTTACCGGCATTGCCGTTTATCGTGATGAACGGCGATCTCCTGACATCGATAAATTTCAATGAATTGCTGCGGTTTCATAATGCTCAATCGGCTGACGCAACAATGGGCGTCCGGGAGTATGATTTCCAGGTACCGTTCGGAGTCGTCGATATTGAAGGCGCCGTTGTAAAAAGCATCATCGAGAAACCTGTGCACCGGTTCTTCGTGAACGCCGGCATCTATGTAATTTCGCCGAAAATTCTTGAGCAAATGCCATCAGCAGGTCCGATTGATATGACTGCCCTGCTGCAGCACGCGACAAATGCCGGCCAGAGCGTTGCCGCTTTCCCGATGCATGAACACTGGCTCGATATCGGCAACCCCGAAGACCTTGCCCAGGCACAGCGGGAAATCGTACTTGAGAATGACTGACGTGTTTTTTCAGGAATGGGCGTTGGAAATACAAATTCCTGACCCTCATAAAACCGTTCTGAAATCGATCTGGCATCATGTTCGTTCCGAATGTCTGTGAGGCTCTGAAGGCGTTTGGTGCCGGATGATCAGGATTGCGCCCTGACAGTCGGAATGATCTCATACCCGAATTGCCGCCCGACTGTTTCCGCCATGATGAAATCCAGTTCGTCGTCGATATCGACGGAACGCGCTGCGTCCATCAATGCCACCTTGAGCGGCCGCGCATAAATTCTGTCTTGCGCATGAAAAGCATCGATGGAAATTGCGTACGCGGCTCCCGTTGGAAAAAAGGTTTCCCTCAACATCTGTGTATGAACTCCACCGTCATCGAAATCAGGCAAAGTCGCGGAGACCGCATGCCCTTCCGCATTAATGCGAAACATCCATTCGGGGGGCTCGCGCACCGGGCGCGCACTGAAACAGCACGCCGCCCCACTAGCGACCCCCGCAATACAAGCGTCGATGGTTTCCGGCAGCACATAAGGCGTCGTCGGCTGCAACATCACGACGATATCGTAGGGTTTTTTCTCGTCCGCATGAACCCAGTCGAGGGCATGATTCAGGATGTCCTCGTTTCGGGCAAAATCACCGGCAAGCGCTTGCGGGCGTTTGAAAGGCGCTTCCACACCGTATTGGATCGCTGTCTGACGAATTTCATCGTCTTCGGACGTGACAATGACCCTGTCGAGCGAACTTGCCATCGCGGCACGGCACATATAAGCAACCAGCGGGTGTCCATTTAAGGTGCGCAGATTCTTCCGCGGCAATCGTTTGGAGCCTGCTCGAGCCTTGATGATGCCAAGAGCACGCATCGCTGTTCCTTTCGAAATGACGGCGATCTGCCTGATTCAAGTCAATAGCTCTAAGCGATAATGCACTCTGTCACAAGTAGAGACCCAGTGTATCCAAAAGGAGTAATGCCTAATGCACGAAAAAATGCCAGATTCTGAAGTGACAGGAAAAATATTTGTATTTCTGGATGAATTTGCAGGGCTTGCACGCGATACGATCAATATCGATACGTCGCTTTTTTTAAGCGGCAGGCTTTCTTCCGCAGACGCCATTGATCTTTTTATGTTTCTCGATGAAGCGTTCGGCATAAAGACGGATATGATCAATATCGACCTTGCGGCATGGGACACGGTCGGCTTGATCAAAGACAAAATTTCGCACACTGAACTGGTCCGATGAAGACATATTCATATTCGGATATTCTTGCAGCTTATAAGAGCGTCGGCGTCGGCCCTGGCGAAATTGTCAGTGTTGCCGGCGACATGCTGAAAATGGCCGGCTTTGAAGACGGTGGCGGTCGTGCCACCGTAAAGGCACACTTCAATGCCCTTTCTGAGCTGCTTGGCGATACCGGCACACTGGTCGTCTCCACGGCCAGCATGTATCTATGCAACACCGATGTGCCGTTCGATATCGATGAAACGCCAAGCAAAAGCATGGGGGCAATATCCGAACATGTTCGCCGGCACCCGGATGCCGTCCGTAGTAGACATCCGTTCCTGTCTTATGCCGCGATCGGGCCACGGGCTGAAGAGGTGATTGGCAAGGTTTCGCGGCACTGCTATGGCCCGGGCACACCTGAAGGACGATTGGCTGACTTGAATGCACTGAAAGTCAGTACGGGCCTGCCACCGCATCTGTCATGCAGCACGGTCCACCACGTGGAACAGATCATGGGTGTGCCTTACCGCTATATCAAAGAGTTCACTCACCCGATGAAAACCGGTTCCAGGATCGTCAACGAGCTGTTCTACATGCATGTATGGTACCGCGATATCGGCGTTGACCGCGACAAGAATGTCAGGTTGTTCGAACGTCTGCAGCGGCGGCTCGAAATTACTGAAGCCGGTCTTGGGAAAGGGACTATTTATGCGTATCGCATTGGTGAGTTTGTCACCGAAGCCTGCAAGATTTTTGCTGATGACATATATGTGTGGTGCAAGTCACCGCCAAAAAAACGACCTTACACATCATGAGTCTGGAAGTCAGTAATCAATCCAGTTCTGAAAATGTCGGGCACAAGATTGCGGTGGCCGCTGCCCGCGCCAGCGGCAATCCGTTTCTGGTAGACGATGATCAGACATTGAGTGGCGAGAAATTTTTATATTTGGCAGCGGCACGTGCGACACAAATACAACAGATGTACGGCACGAATGCAGCTGTCATCGCCATTTCGTGCGGTCGCGGTATTATAACATGGGTGGACGCTGTCGGTGTTTGGCTCGCTGGCGGCACGGTGGTTTTGTTAGGCATTTCATTGCCGGAAGAACATGTGCGCGCCATTCTGGAAATTGCCGCACCGGACGCCGTGATCGGTGCGCATCCCAGATTTCCGGAAACGACCGCACATTTTCCATTGTTAGGCGAGGCCGTAACGCCGGCCTTATCAGGGATTTCTTTTCCAGCACCGGTGTTGCCGGCTGCGATCGTATTCACGAGTGGGTCCACAAACCAGCCGAAGGGCGCTGTGTTGTCGCACAGGGCACTCAAGGGTAATGCAGACGCCACAGAGAAAGTTTTAGGCCTTGGCACGCAGGACAGGCTTTTTTTCGCGATCCCGTTTAACTTCATCAGTGCGATTTCACACTTTCTCGTCACCCTGCAAAGCGGCGCGTTACTTCACTGCGTCGAAACCCGATTGATGTTCAGGGACTTCATCGATGGCCTGGCGGCAAGCGGCGCGAACGCAGTTGGCGGATCACCGCTACAACTTCGCTGGATCGCGGATGCCGATAGAACGCAAACAATTGACTGGGCCATGTCGTCTGGCGACCATCTGGCCGTGCAGACAATCAATCGCCTTCTGCTGCAAAATCCGTCACTTCGGCTGTTTACGGTTTATGGCATGACAGAACTTGCAGGACGCTTTTGTACCTTACCGCCTGCTCAACACAGTACGGATGCCGGCAGTGTCGGCTGTCCTATTGACGGCCTGACGGCGACGGTCAGGAATGAGGATGGCGACGAATGCATAACCGGTGAAAGTGGGGAGATTTACGTTACCGGTAACTACCTCATGGAAGGCTATCACAACGATCCTGAAGCTTCTGCCAGGACCTTGACCTTCAATGGACTGCGAACAGGCGATATGGGCATACAACAAGCCAATGGCCTTTTGATTATTGAAGGCCGGTCAGACGACGTGTTTAAATGTAATGGTGAAAAGGTAAATGCACTGCACATTGTTACTGTAATGATGCAGTCAGGGTTGTTCATGGATCTCGCCGTTACGGCGTGGGACGATCCGGTATATGGAACCGTGCCGATAGCATGCTATAGTCTGAAATATGGAGAGAAATTCAACCGTGGAGCGATCATGCGGCATTTGCGGGCAACCCTGCCGCCGTCCCACATTCCACGCAGGTTTCTGGAGCTGAAGGATTTGCCGCGAACCGGTTCCGGGAAACTTCGCCGCCGCGTCTTGAATGCAATCGTCAAAGAAAAACTTGGCTCTGATTAAGTCCGGTACCTCAACTGAAATACTAACAATAAGGAATCAAATTGTCCTCAAAGATTTATTTTGTTCACTGCATAGACACTGAAGGCCCCCTCTATGAATCGCTGGATGCAAAATTCCAGCTCCTGAAGGAGGTCTTCAATATTGATGGTCTTCCTGTGTCGTGGGATAATTTCGCGAAACTTCAGGCAGGAAAACTCGATATAGGCGGAAAGGAGCGTGAGGTTGCCGAGTTTTTCAATTCACAGCGGGTCAACCTGAACCGTACGTGGACTGAGGTCGAGGCGATGCTCGACAGGATTACAGCCCCCGAATTCCGCAATTCGCGTCCCGACAGCAATGGCAACGGCTGGGTCTACAACTGGTTCTGTCTGGATCACATCAATTATCAATACAACCCGCGTCGACGCGATATTGGTTTCCACAATGTATTCGATTTCTATGCCGACTACCTTCAACGAACCGAAGGATACGGCGATGCTCTACATTGGCATTTTCATCCGATGTCGACCTATTCCGATGCACACCGGTGCGCCACGCATTATTTTCGCTCTCCCGAAATTTTCGAGATTCTCTGCCGCAAGATCATAGAAAGAAACTGGTTCCCGAGCACATACCGGGCAGGTTTCAATCTTGAGCGGCCGGATAGCCACTGGTTTCTAGAGCAATGGATTCCGTTCGACATTTCGAATTCTTCGCAGGAAGACAACACCTTGCTCGAAAATTCGCTCGACTTGCGCAATGGACGTGCCGGTGACTGGCGCCGGGCACTAAAGGAATGGTCGATTTATCATCCGGATCACGACGACTATCAACGGCCCGGCAACTGCCGCCGCTGGATCGGTCGTGCCCTCCATTTGTTGAACAGACTGTATTCACTCACTGAAAACGAGGTCGTGCGGGCGTTCGAGCAGGCAGCCGCGGGGAAACCCGCCCTGGTTGGATTATGCAGCCATGATTTCCGTGATATGGGGGCCGAAGTGGAATACGTTCGTGATCTGATCGACAAAGTCAGCCCTAGCTACCCCGGCGTGACCTACGAGTTTGCCGAAGCACGCCATGCCTTCCGGCAGGTAATTGGCAGCGAATCTGACGCCGCGCCGGCTCTTGATTTCGATCTCACATTTAATCCGGCCGATGATAATGACCACGCATCGATTGATGTCACCCTCAAGCAGGGCAGCGTTTTCGGACCGCAGCCGTTTCTGGCAATCGAGACGAAGTCACGCCGTTTCATACATGACAACTTCGATTTTACAGATTTCGGCACACGCTGGTCGTATGCGTTTTATGGCGACACGCTGCCAATTGACGATGTTGCCCGCATTGGTGTTGCGGCGAACGACAAGTTCGGTAACACCTGTATCCGGCATCTGGATTTTACTTGATCAAACTGTCTGACAAAATCGCCGATCTGAAGAAAGTCAGAAAGCTGTTCGTCATTGCCGACGCAGCCCATCTCGACATGATTTCAGATTTTGACCCTGACCACGATGTTATCGTTGCGGGCGACCCCATGGTACTTGAGGGCGCAGAAGATCAGGGCCGAATTGCCGTTCCTTTCGATACGGGGCTTATGTTTGCCGATCTCGGCGACGTCATAAAGAAATCCGGCGAGCAGAGATTGCGCGGATCAGACTGGTTTTTCGACGGCAATACAGATCTGACGATTTTCAACGGTGTTTCACTCGGCCGGCAGTTTCTCATCAAGAGTCAGGTTGCACTCAGCATTCACAATCATATATGCGCAGTCATCGTCGGCTGGAAGTCACGGTTCGCGCCGGATGCAATCATCGTGTACGGCCTGGATTGCAGCTTTCCAGGGAACAGCCGGATTGACCAGATTGCATCGCTGTCCAACGCCGCAGCAGCACAGGGTATTGCCCTTGAAAACCGCGCCCACCGGGCGGCGGATGTGCCTCTCAAAACCCGGAATAGCCTTCGTCAATCGCTGATCCGCTCCGTTTATTCCAGTATACTTCGCGTGATTTGCACGGTGTCCCGCCTCTTCCGCCGCACGGCGCATGAAAGAAAACCCAAGGTGCTGCTGCTGTGTACACATCTGAACGCATTGCCGCTTCTGGAGCGCATGGATGATCTGCCTTGCCGGCCTGTTCTGATCGGCGAACGCTTCCCGAACCAGCGAAACCTGATGTGGGTCTCGCGCTGTATAAAAAAAGGTGCAGAAACCGTTTTTTTGCGGACACCGTCCCTGACCCCCGGAGAGCACGAAGAACTGGAGCGCATTCGACGGGCGCTCCACCACTACTGGGATAGCGGGCGCAGCAAGGTGCCACAGGAAATGATCAACTTTGCCCGCGATGCCATTGTTGATGACGAGAGTTTTGTCCAGGCCGCCAGATTAACAAAGACTGCAGAGTACCTGCTGGAAGACGGAAATGTTGATTTTATTCTGACTGATTCGTTGTCTAACAGCCTGTATAACGCTGTATTGCAGCTTGCCAAAGAACGTGACATTCCCGTAGCCGCGACGTGGCATGCGCCCATGCTGCTCGATGTCCTTTCCTTCACACTCGGCAGCGACCCGCGCTCATCGTTTCTTGTTGATGTCATGTTCACCTGGGGGTCAGCGCAAGAGGTTTGGTTGAAGCGGATCGGTGCCAGTTCCGCGCCCCAGCAGACGGGCACGATGCTTATGCCCAGGCCGAAAGCGATATCCCCCGTGATGAGTACGAGGGAAAATGTACTGTTGCTGGAATACGCGGTCCCGAATACGGAAGTGACATACAGACCGTCTCTATCCACCCGGTATTTCATTGAATTTGGAAGCATGCTTAACCAGGCCGGCTACAAGGTGCGCTTCAAGCTGCACCCTTCAAACGATACCGTTGATCGTTACAAAGCGATTGCCGAAAGATATGGTATCGATTGCGAAATCGTCAGGGGTGGATTGTTTTCGGAACATGTTGCCTGGTCCGATATCGTGATCGGCCCCGGCCATTCAGGTGCCATGCTGGAAACATTGATGGCTGGGCGACCATACTATCCGGTGCTGTATGAGCCGCATGGTATCTGGCCTGGCTATTTTGCCGACCTGAAGGTCTATCACAACGTCGACGCGCTGCAGCAAGAACTGCAGTGCGACTATGCTTTTCCGGATGAGTTTCTGGAAATGTGGACCAGCAGCAAAACCATTACCGACCCGGTGATGGAGACCGCACGCGCAATCAACAAAGTCATCGAATGCCATCGCACCTGAAGCAGGTCTCATGGCCTCCGCCAATGAATGAGTCCTGACACTGGATAGTCTGGCACATAAACTGATATGAAAATCAAAATTCCCTTTTTTCAGCATTTCGGCACTTTGCCCTATTCCTGGTCCAGCCTTGGGATCATTGTCCTGGCCGGTTTCGCAGAAAGCATCGGCATTTCATTGTTCATTCCGCTGCTGGAAATCATGCAAAACGGCACGGCGGAAGCCGACAATGCCATTATGCGCGCTATCCAGGGCGTATATGATTTCATCGGACTGGAGCTGACCCTTTATACGTCGCTTGGCGGGATCGTCATTCTCGTCACTGCGTCATTGCTGATCGGGTTTGTTCAACGTGTGCTGATTGCCCATGTGCAACACCTCTTTATTCAACGACTTCGATCCCGTCTGGCGCAATCGTTGTTTGCGGCAAACTGGGAATACCTGTCCGGCATCCGGCATGGCGGCCTGATCAACCTGATCATGCAGGAGACGAACCGCGGCGGTTACGCGTTGCTGGCGGAGTTGAACTGCATTGCTGGAATTTTACAGATTCTCATTTTGCTGGGATTCGCCGCTGTCATTTCGTGGGAACTGGTCGCGCTGTGTGTTGTCTTTGCCATCGTCACCATAGCGCTCATCAGCAAATTGCTGTTGGCCGCCAAAGTCCTCGGCAAGGAAAAAACTGTGATCCACGAGGAAATTTCGTTCAGCGCACTGGATTTTCTGCGCGGCGCAAAGTTTATCAAGCTGACCGCTTCAGAGACATCCGTCGGTGCCCGGTTCGATGATATCCTTAGCAAAGCGTACCGGAATTATCTCCGTTCCGACATTAACAAGTCTGCGGTTTATTTCTTCAGTCAGGCCCTGCCACTGGTGATGCTGGCCTTTACGATTTCAACCGCATACGGCTGGTTCGGTATTCCAACGCCGATGATCCTGGTGTTTTTGCTGATCCTGATGCGTATCGCGCCACGCCTGTCCCAGCTTCAGCAGCAATATCAGACATACATGCTGGCGGCACCCGCTCTTGAATCAGTCCATGAGCAGATCGCAGCGAACGAAAGGAATGCGGAGGAGCATGCCCGGGCAGGGGAGACGTTTACTGGCCTGCAAGATGGCGTTTCGGTCGAAAACATTCGCTACAGCTATAGCGGCACAGACGCTGTTGCCATCGACGGCATAACACTCGACATCCGCCGCAATCGATTTTGCGCTATTGTCGGGCCATCCGGCAGCGGCAAATCGACGCTGGTTGATCTCATTACCGGCATCCGCAAACCGGACGCCGGTCGCATTGCCGTCGATGGCATTGATCTGAACACATATGATACGGATTCATGGCGGTGCCACATCGGTTATGTCGGGCAAGAGACGACGATCTTTAACGATACCGTGCGTAATAATCTGTGTTTTGCCCATCCTGACGCCACCGACGATGAAATTATGGCGCGGCTGAAAATTGCCAATTTCCACTCGGTTCTGGACGGCTTCGATAACGGGCTTGATACCATGCTCGGCGAAAACGGTACACGGCTCTCGGGCGGGGAGCGGCAACGGCTTGCGATTGCCCGTGCGTTGATGGGGAACCCGGCGCTGCTTATTCTGGACGAGGCGACCAGTGCGCTCGACAACGAGTCCGAGCACCTTGTGCAGTCTGCCATCGAGAAAATTGCCGGAGAGACAACAACCATTGTCATCGCGCACCGGCTGAGCACCGTACGCATGGCGGACATCATTTTTGTTATGGAGAATGGCCGAATAGTCGAAACCGGCACATTCAATGAATTGATCGACGCCGGGCAGCGCTTTGCAGAACTATACAATATCCAGTTTGCGCAATGAATCTCAAATTTCCGCGACACCTCAAAGGCAATAAAAAATGATCAAACCACACCTTTCGACTATCGATGCACCTGAACTATCGCATGCCACCCGTTTGCGTCAGATGCTTCAATCTTCAGAACTTGAATTCATTATGGAAGCGCACAACGGGTTGTCGGCAAAGATCGTCGCCGAAGCCGGCTTCAAGGGTATCTGGGCGTCAGGCTTGTCGATGTCAGCGGCACTGGGCGTTCGTGACAATAACGAGGCGTCGTGGACACAGATTCTTGAAGTCCTGGAATTCATGGTTGATGCGTCAGAATTGCCGATCCTGGTTGACGGGGATACGGGCTGGGGCAATTTCAACAATTTGCGCCGTGCCGTGAAAAAAATGTGTCAGCGCGGCATTGCCGGTATTTGCATTGAGGACAAGCTCTTTCCGAAAACCAATTCGTTCATCGGGGACGGACAGCCGCTGGCCGACATTGATGAATTCTGCGGCAAGATCAAGGCCGGCAAGGACAGTCAAACCGAGACTGATTTCAGTATTGTTGCGCGCCTTGAAGCACTGATTGCCGGTCGCGGCCTCGATGAAGCCTTGCGTCGGGCCGAGGCATATCATGCAGCAGGTGCAGACGCGGTGCTGATCCATTCAAAAAAGAGCACAGCCGTCGAAATTTTCGAATTCACCCGGGAATGGGCCAACCGTTGCCCGGTTGTCATCGTGCCAACAAAGTATTACTCGACGCCGACTGACGATTTCCGAACCGCTGGTATTTCCCTGGCCATCTGGGCCAACCATAATCTGCGGGCTTCAATCACCGCAATGCGCGAGACCACTGCACGTATTCACCGTGATCAATCGCTGGCTGGCATCGAAAACTCAATTGTCAGCGTTTCCGACGTTTTTGAGCTGCAAGGTGCCGCCGAACTAAAAGAGGCAGAAGACCGCTATCTGGCAAAAACCGGAAACACGCGCAACGCCGTCATCGTTGCCGCAACACGCGGCAAGGCACTCGGCAAACTGACAGAAGACCGTCCGAAGTGTATGCTGGAAATCCGCCGCAAACCGCTGTTGACCCGGTTAGTCAACCTGCTGCGCGAAAGCGGGGTAGAGCGTCCGACAGTCGTTCGCGGATACAGGAAGGAGATGGTCAACCTGCCGACCATCAAAGCCGTTGATAATGATTTTTACGAAACCACAGGACAGGCAGCCAGCCTTGCCTGTGCAGCGGCGAGCATCAACGGCAATTGCATCATCGCGCACGGCGATATCCTGTTCCGCCAACATTATCTGGACGAGCTGTTCGACGCTCCCGGTGACATTGTCATTGCCGTCGACGGCCTGTGGCGGGACCGTAATTCAGCTCACAATGAAGCGGTGCGAAACTTCGTCAGTTGCTCGCACTCTTTTGAAGCCGATTTCTTACAGGACACCCCGGTTACCATGCGTTCAATGTCGAAAGACATGGCGGCAGACAAAGTGATGGGCGAATGGATCGGTCTTGCCCGCGTATCGGAAAACGGTGCTACGCAAATTTGCAAAATCCTCAAGGACATGCAGCAAGACGGCACGCTGCCTAAAGCAGATTTGCGCGATATGTTCAACAGAATGGCCGCCGAGGGTCATGTCATTCATGTTCACTATGTGGCAGGGCAATGGCTGGATGTCGACGATCTTGCAGACATCAATAACGCCAGTAAATTCCTGTAACTGCGAGCAGGTTCCATGACCGTTCCGGAGCAATCCATGATGACAACTGATTTGCAATCAACCCTGGATACCTACAATCGGGATGGCATCGTCGTTTTTGATGGATTGCTTGATGCGACAGAAGTCGCCGCGCTAAGAAGTGACGGCGAAGCCATCAAGGCGCGGTTCCATGACAAATACGGCGCAACCTCGCCGATCAAGACCAGAGGCGGCTGGCGACTGGACATCCCGCCGGTTAATCTGGTCCGTTCCAACGGTGCACATCTGGCGCGTGCCGTTGGCCGTGCCATGGCGCACCCGTTAATACAGCAGGCCTGCCACGCGATCCTGGGACCACACTGGAGCACGACGGCACTGGTCTTTGATTACCGGGAACCGACCACGGACCCGTTGCCGCCGGAGGATTTTAAAAGCGGCTATCCGCCGGCTTATTACTGGCATGTCGATCACGGTATGCCCGGCAAACTGGACCCTTCGATATTCACCCTGAGATTCCAGATTTACCTGAACGATACGGATTTCCAGCGTGGCGCACTTGCTTATGGCCGGGGCTCACACCGTCTGGTGAAGCATATGCGCCAACAGATCAGCGCCTTATCCGCTGCTCAAGCGACGATGCCGGTCATTGACACACACCAATCCCTGACCGCCGCCAGAGATTACCTGACCGCCCATGGCCACCCACTAGAGCCTGCCTTTGAAGATATTTATGCCAGCTTCATCGAGACCGCGCCGAGCTATAAACATGCCAGCGCCGACAGTGCCTGTGAAGGCAAGGCCGGAACGGTCCTGATGTTTGACGACACCGGCATGCATCGCGGTAATTTCGTACAGACTGATCATCGTTATGTCTGCCGCTGTCTGTGCATGCCGACTGGCTTGAAGAGTGTATTAAAGGACTGGGTATCAATAAAAAATACCTTGGCCCGCAACTATTACAAGGCGACCCTCAACGAACCGTTCCGCGCCTTGATGTGATCCATTTTTCACTTCACCATCCAATTTAAAGAACTGCAAACTTGAACGTCATTTTTCTGACCGTTGATGCATTGCGAGCGGACCGTTGCAGCGTTAACGGATACGCACGTCCAACAACACCCAATCTTGAACGTCTGGCCCGGCAAGGCATCAACTGTACCAATGCCGTGTCGCCGGGGGCCTTCACCCATATCTGCTTCCCGTCGATCATGACATCCAGCAGGCCGCTGTCTTACGGCGGCTATGACAGTGGCGTCACGGGCCGGCCAGAATCAATTTTCAGCAAGGCGCAGGAAGCCGGCAGCCATGTCAGTGCCTATTGCACGACACACTGGGTTTGCCGCTATCATGGATACGGCGACAATATCGATGATGAACATTTATTGTT
This sequence comes from Rhodospirillales bacterium, assembly GCA_040877275.1. Classification (GTDB taxonomy): domain Bacteria; phylum Pseudomonadota; class Alphaproteobacteria; order Rhodospirillales; family Casp-alpha2; genus UBA4479. The sequence continues at coordinate 38,863 of JBBDOA010000111.1, forward strand.
CGCCCTGAACACGCTTCCTGGTACGGCGCTGGCCCTGTTCCGCTCAACCCTGGCCTTGTGGCATCGCGGCGAGGTCGCCGATGACGAAGTGGTGCAGACGGCAAAACGCACGATCGGCGTGTTTTTTGATAACATGATCGACTATTGCCGCGAGCGGCAGCGTCGATCTGTCCATGATTTCGACCGTTACGAGTCCGAACGTTTCATCGCCGACGGCTACGACTATGCAAAAATCATTCCCCTGATAGAAGCGCACCGTGACCATTTTCACCGCGATGTCCTCGGCTATCTGCATCAGCATATGCATTACGTACCAAAAGCGCATCAATGGATCGGCCGGGAATGGCGGCGCATGAGAACCCCAGGCGCTCTGATGCGCCTTGCCTGGACGGTTGCCTGTGAACGGTTCGGCAAATCGTTCGGCCATCAGCTTGGCACATTCAGTCGACACCGGCAGAAACGCTATGTCGACGGTGCGGCGGTCACGGGCGAAATAGTTTCAGGAATCAGGAATTGGGACGGCAAACAGCCTTTTTTCATCTGGAATCATTTTCAGGATACCCACGTTCCCTATTGCGCCGGAACCGGCCCGGACTGGTACCGTCAGACCCCTGATTATCTGCAGTCACTCGGTTATGGCAGCGACATCGATGTAGCCGTAGCCATTTCCCCCAGGCCCCGCAATGAGGACGAATGGCGATCCTGGTCGGCACTGTACGATGCCGCTATTCTTTACGCTGACCGACAGATCGGGCGGATCATTGATGCCCTGGAAGCACGCGGTATTCTGCACGATACCCTGCTCGTGATCAGTGGTGATCATGGTGAAGAACTTGGGGAACATGGTGATCATTCGCACCATTTTCGACTGTATAGTCATAACGTCAGGGTGCCGTTGCTGTTTTCTCACCCGGATCTCGCCAACAGCAACAACGCCCATCTTGTTGAACTGACCGATATTGCGCCGACCATCGCGGCCATGCTCGGCGTTTCACCGGCTGCCGATTGGGTCGGTGCACCGGTCTGGGATGACGCCGTCAAATCCCGGAAGGAAGTTGTTGTCGAATCATTTTTCGGCGGCAACTGCGTCTTTGACACCCGCCCGCTTTATATGTCGGCGCGAGATCAGTCCTGGAATTTTATGTGGAAGGAGTTTCGCGATCATGAAGATCACCTGAGTCCTGAAGGGCATCAGCTTTATGATCTTGATAATGACCCTCTTGAGCAAAACAACCTCTATGCCAGGGACCATCCGGAATTGCCCAGGCTGTCGAAAGCCATCATCAGGCGGTTGCGCGAAATTGACGAAATCTCGCCCGAAAGGATCGCGAAAGCGTTCCCGGACATTATTTAAACAAGGAAAATACACTTGAAAGCTATTATCCTCGCCGCAGGTCTGTCGTCCAGGCTGCATCCGCTGACCCTTGAAATTCCAAAATGCCTGTTGCCGCTACATGGCAAGACCGTCATGGAACATCAGCTCGGCGCACTGGCAAGCGCCGGCATCAGTGATGTAACGGTGATTGTCGGGTTTCTGGCCGATGTGGTCCGCCAGTCGATTGGTGACAGGGTCGACTACGCACGCTATGAGCGGTTTCGTGAAACCAACAACCTGGGCACCCTGCACCATTGCCGGAAACTGCTTGATGACGATTGCCTTGTCCTGTTCGCAGACGTCCTGCTGGCCGCGGATGCACTGTCGCGTCTGGCCCGACACCCGGCCGATTTCGCACTTCTGGTGGACCGTACGCGGGTTCTTGAGAACACCATGCGGATACAGACAGAAAGCGGTGGCATCGTCGATCTTGGTGGGCACATCCCTGCGCGTGAGGGTGAAGGGAACTTCGTCGGGATTGCAAAATATTCCAAAGCCGGTGCCGTGGCCCTCGCCGATGAGCTGGAGGCAATGATCGCTGAAGGCGGGCATGAGGATAAATACTATGTCCAGGCGTTGCCGCGCCTGGTCAAGAAAGGTGCCGTTATCGAGCCGGTGGATATCCACGCCCCGTGGCTTGAAATCGATACCAATGCCGAGTACGAAGCTGCCATCAAGGCTGATTTCTATCTCTCCGGCGCATCCAGCGACGAACCAGGCCCCGGCACTTAAGGCGAATTCATCATGTGCGGTATTTCCGGAATTTTCGATCTAGGCGGGCGGCCCGTCGACAAGCAGGTTGTCGACGCCATCCGCGACGCGCTCGCGCATCGTGGGCCAGACGATTTCGGCACCTTCACCGATGGCCACGTCGGACTGGCGCACCGCCGCCTATCGATCATCGACATCGCACACGGCCACGAGCCGATGATCGACCCTGATACCGGTGTGGTCCTGACCTTTAACGGAGAGATTTACAATTTCAGAGAGCTCCGCGAAGTGCTTCTTGACCGGGGCCATAAATTCAGAACCCGGAGCGACACGGAAGTTCTGCTGAAGTGCTATCTGGAATGGGGCGAAGACCTCTGTGCCAGGTTCAACGGCATGTTCGCCTTTGCAATCTGGGATCCGCGAGAGAAGCTCCTGTTGCTGGCACGTGATCGCATGGGGATCAAACCCCTGTTCTGGACCAAGATCGGCGAGCAGTTTGTCTTCGCTTCGGAATACAAGGCCTTCTTTCGCCACCCGGGCTTTCGTGCAGAAGCTGATATCGATGCGATATCCAGCTATCTGACTTTCCGTCAGGCCGTCGATGATATCAGTTTTTTCAAGGGTGTTCACAAGTTGATGCCCGGCCACATCATGACGATCAAGGGCCGCGACATTCAGGAACGCGCCTACTGGACCCTGCCGATACCGAACATTGGCGAAGACAAGGGCGAAGCATTTTATCTAGATTTGACCGAAGATCTGCTGAGTAAGGCTGTATCCAGGCGGATGGTGTCTGACGTTCCACTCGGCGCATACCTCAGTGGCGGTGTTGATTCCAGTCTCGTCACGGCATTGATGGTCAAGAACAGCGACCGCGAGATCCGAACCTATTCCGTCGGCTACAAGGAAGCAGGATACGACGAAGCGACCTTCGCGCACGCCGTCGCTGATCATATCGGGACGCGGCATGAGCACCTTCAACTTGAAGAAAGCGATTATTTCGAGGAATGGCGCAAGCTGATCCGACACAACGACATTCCCATTTCGATTCCCCACGAAATCGCTTTGCATCAGCTGTCCGCACACATGAAAAAAGATGTCTCCGTTGCGTTATCCGGCGAAGGTGCGGACGAGCTTTTTGGCGGCTATGGTCGCGTCCAGCGATCACCAATGGACTGGAAAAAGGTTGCTTTGGCGCGAAGCGTTCTCGGCAGCAAATTGTCCAACTGGATTGCGTCTCGACCCGCCCTGAAAGGCAGTGCCTATTCATGGCTCGGCTTCGAGAACCAGATGGAACATTTTTTTAATCGATACAACTGGATCCCGTTTGAAGAGAAACAACACCTGCTTTCCGCTGATGCCTTGCAAAAGATCAACGGTGACAAACGAACCATCGGTGTTTTTGAAAAAATGTTCGACGATGTTGCTGCGTGCGATCCCTATGATCGGGTGCTGCATGCCTTCCAGCGCATTCATTTGCAGGCCCTGCTGTCGCGTCTTGATATGATGAGCATGGCGTCCGCACTGGAGGCACGGGTCCCGTTTGTCGACCACGAACTGATCGAAGCTGTCGTGCATATTCCATACTGGCACAAGATGCGCTGGAACTCACCGTTGTCACGTGCACGTGCCTTGTTTCACACCTCTTTCGAAGCTTCGGAATGGCTCGACACCAACAAGGTGCTGATCCGGAAACAGGCGGCAGGGCTGGTGCCCAGGAATATCGCATACCGGAAAAAGCTGGGCTTTCCAACACCGCTCGACCAGTGGATGGAAAGTGAAATGAAGGATGTCGCAAAGGATGTGCTGCTGGATAAAACCGCACGCGAGCGGGGAATCTTCAATCACGACGAAGTCAGCAATCTGCTGAACCACCGTCAGGATCTTCCCTATGATTTTTATGGCAAGAAAGTATGGATGATGATGAATGTTGAACTGTGGTTTCGCGAGGTCGTCGACGCCACCAACAGCAGTAACGAAGCCGGACGGCTGGCGGCGTCATGACCTGTTATAAAGTCGAACGCGGATTTGCGATGTGGATGTTCGGCCCGCCCGCTGCGGGAAAAACGACAATATCGGTTGCTGCCAGTCAGTATCTTGAAAATTGTGGCGTACCTGTTGTGCTTTTCGACGGCGACATTACACGCAAGATCGTTGGCGAAGGCATCGGGCATTCACCGGAAGATCGTATTGTGCTGACCCGCCGCTATGCCGCGCTGACATCGTATCTGGTCCAAAGCAAGGTGATCGTGATCCTCGCCGCCATCAATCACACCAATGCCCAGCGTCAGTTCGCCAGACAGCAGCACCCGGTCGACCAGTTCGGACTTGTCTGGGTGCGCACACCGGTTGACGTCTGCAAGCAACGTGATCCGAAGGGGCTGTATGCCAGAGCGGAAAAAATGATCGCCGATGGCGAGCCTGCAAATGTTGTCGGCGTCGATATCCTGTTCGAGGACCCCGATGTCTATGACCTTGCCATACATACAAACAGCGTAACACCGGACAAGGCAGGACCGCTAGTCGCGGATTATCTGCTCTCCAAAGGAGCGCTTTCCAGAACCGGTACTGACAGCACCGCATCATGATATCTATCGCCGCATCGACGATTGCATTGCCGCCCGGCAATCACGATGCGCATCTGGCCGGCCTTCGGGAACTTGGTCTTGATGCTCTGGAAGTGGCGCCGAGCCGTCGCTGGCCGGATACTTGGAAGGGCTTGAGTTCGGTCGCCGTCAATGAATACAGGCACGAGATTGAAGACGCCGGCCTGAAGGTCGTTGGATTGCACTCGCTGCTTTTCGATCATCCCGAATTGCAGTTGTTCGGTGATGATAATGCTGTTGCGCAAACTCTGGATTTTATGGTGCATCTGTCCGGCGTCTGCCGTGATCTCGGCGGCAAAACTCTGATATGGGGTGGAGGTCGCAAGCGTGGCAATATTCCCCTCGACCTCGCTTTTGAACGGGCCCTAACGTTTATGACCAAACTTGTCGGTCGGATTGCCGATCATGGTACCTGCTTCTGTTTTGAGCCGCTCGGTCCTAACGACGCCGATTTCATCAACCGGCTTGAGGATGCCAAACGTATCGTCGATGCCGTCGATCACACCGCCTTGCGATTGCAGCTCGATGCCAAGGCGTTGGTCGAAAACAACGAGGCGACGCTGAAAACCTTCGAAACCGCAGCACCATCGCTGGTCCATTTTCACGCCAACGAACCGGGATTGGGCGTGCTCGGCACAAGTGGGAAAATTGACCATGGGGCGTTAGGCAGCATGCTGCGCTCAATCAGCTATACGGGATATGTTTCCGCCGAACAGCGGATGCTCAACGTCGAAGACCCGCTCGCAGATATCGCCCAAAGTCTGCGGGTCCTGCAATCCTGCTATCTCAACAAACCGGCCAGCGAGGCCCGCCCATGAACACATTCAGCCGTCCACACTGGTCCCCGCAAATACCGTCCGGCATGCGCGTGCTCGTGACCGGTGCCACCGGCGGCCTTGGTACTGCGCTGGTCCAAATGCTCCTGAAAGGCCCCGATTGCACGATCGGTGCGCACGGCAATTCAAAAAAATTCGAGAGCACCGATCCCAGAATCATCCCGCTGCAAAAGTCGTTTGAGACCGAAGCGGATTGCCGAGCCCTGGTTGATAACTTCGCGGCCCAGGCCGGCGGTATCGACGCACTTGTCATCCTGTCCGGCTCGATCCGGTTCAGCGGTCACTGGAACGACATGCAGGGTGAGGACTGGGAACGCGAGATTGCCGTCAATCTTAACCAGCCTTTCTATCTGGCGCGTGCCGCCATGCATCACATGAAGGCGAAAACGCCGCCTGGCGGCCGGATCGTGCTGACCGGGACGGAATCGGCTCTGCATGGCGGCTCCGCCACATCGTTTCCCTATGCCGTCGCCAAGCGCGGCAGCGAATGCATGGTGCAGGGACTGGCCCGCGAAGGCGCGCCCGAGGACATCCTTGTCAACGGGGTCCGCTTCGGTTTTATCGAAAGCGGCTTTCACCAGCGCTGGCACAATCGCACGCCCGATCAAATGGCCGAACGCGCCGAGATGGTGCCGCTCAAACGCGGCGGTCATGTTGACGAGGCGGCGGCACTGATGACGTATCTGTTATCCGACTGGGCCGGCTTCATCACCGGCCAGATGATCCCGTTGACCGGTGGAGACTGGCTGTAACATGAAAAAACTCATCCTTTCCATGTGCGATCACCCGATCCTGGGCAGACTGCTCGGCTGGATCGGACACAGCACGCATCGCCGAAAATCTCTGTTCGGGCTGCGCAATCCGTTTCACGTTTCCCATTTTGTCATCACCCGTGAGAACAACCATTACATCACCGATGCATCGAGTTATCTGTTTCTGGGCTCCGGCACGGCGGCACGTCTGACTTTTGACGGCACGTCGTATGAGCCGGAAATCTCGTTCCTGATGCGAAAGCTGGTCCGGCCCGGCGACGTCGTTCTTGATATCGGCGCCAATGTCGGTCTGCACACGACCTTGCTGTCCGAACTGGTCGGCGATGGCCGCGTCATCGCCTTCGAGCCGGTCAGCGACATGGCTGAGAAGCTGTCGGCAAACTGCGCCTTCAACCGCGCCGATAATGTGACCTTGATCCCGGCCGCTCTCGGCGATGAAAACGGGGCGGCAACCATTCAGGTCAATCAGGGTGATCCCGGAATGGAAGGCACGAACTCGATGATCGCCTCGGTCCATGTCACCAACAGGCCGGACCGCTATAAGGAACAGACCATTCAGGTCAGGCGTCTGGATGACATTGCTGAAAAACTGGGCCTGACCGAGCGCATCAATTTCATCAAGATCGACACCGAGGGCTTTGAGCCGATGGTGATCCGGGGTGGCCTCGAGACGATCAGGAAAACCCGTCCGGCAATGCTGGTTGAAGCGCACTCAATGCGGCTGGCCGAGGTCGGTCTGTCTTTTGACTGGTACCGCGAAACCTTCCCCGACTATCACATTTTTCTGGTCCATGCGCTGACGCCCGCCAATCCGTATCTGCGGATCGAGCCCCTTGTCAGCGAACCGCCGGAGATCGCCGTTAATCTGCTGTTGCTGCCTGAAATCCGCACCCTGACTGCTGACGCGCTGTAGGGGCCTCGCTTGCCGGTTATCCTGACATCGGACAAAGCGGTCTTTCAGAACACGGGCCGGCGGTTGGCGATCCATGCTGACCCGACGACCGGATCAACGATAGGCGGCCTTGCGGAAAGACTGGAAGCGGCTTTTGACCGCGGCTATGAGCTTTGGCGCGAAACCGCGATCCGTCTGCAACATCAACCGACCTCTGAATTGGCCCACATGCCGACGATGAGCACTTATGCATCGGATTTCGGCACCATGCTGGCCTGGGTGCGGGTTGTTGAAGAGCTGTCCAAAGATGCGGCAGAGACATGCGTCATCTGCCCCGACCCCTGGCTGTACCGTGCCCTGGCCCTGATACCGGGCATCACAGCAGAACCTGCGCCCGCAATAGCCCTGCAGCGGCTTCGCTTTTTTTGCCGCGGCCTGCTTGCCCGGACCCGCGCCGCAGCCCGCTGCACCCTCGCCCTCTGGCGGACCCGGAAACACCGGAAAGCCACGCCCGAAGATGCTGGCTGGCTGCTGGTCTATGGTCATCCGGAAAGCAATGCCCGGGGCCGGGACGCTTATTTCGGCACGCTCATGGCAGATATGCCGGCCCTGCATCGTCTCATGCACACCGACTGCGGTGCTGATTTTGCCCTCAAGCTGGCTGCGGACGGACGGACCCGATCCCTGCATGCCTGGGGATCAATCGGTGCCGCCCTCAGCATGCCGTTCCGGCGATGGCGCCCGGATACTTCCGGGTTAGAGCCAAAGATCGCCTGGCTGGTCAAGCGCGCCGCCGCCATCGAAGGCAGCGGCGGCAGCGCCGCCATGACCTATTGGCAGATGCACTGTCAGGCGGCATGGCTGGCCGACGCCCGCCCGCAGGTGGTCTGCTGGCCCTGGGAAAATCATCCGTGGGAACGTGATTTTGTCCGCCGCGCCCGCGCCCGGCAGACGATGACCCTCGGCTATCAGCATACCGTCGTTGGTCGCCACATGTTCAATCAGGGTGCCGACGCGAACGCGGATGGCCTCGCCAGCATCCCGGACCGCATCGTGTTGAACGGCCCGGCCTATGGCGAGGATCTGCGTTCGCGCGGCATTCTGGCATCGCGCATGACGGTCGCCGGTTCACACCGCATCGGCGGCAACAAGCTGCCCGCTTACGACAGCAGCGGGCCCGTCTTTCTGGCCTTGTCAAACAATCCGGCGTTTGCCGAACAGATGATCCAGGCGGCCCGCCCGCTCGCCAGTGCCGACCGCCCCTTTCTCGTCAAGGATCACCCGCTCAGCCCTTATCCGGTCACGGAAAGCGCGCACTTCTCGGCAACACGATTGCCGCTCGATCAATTACCGCCGCTTCGTGCGCTCATATATTGTACCGGCACGACAGGCCTCGAAGGACTGTTGGCCGGGATCCCGACCCTCAGATTCATCCCCGAAGGCGGGATCGCCCTTGATATCCTGCCCGCAGGCATGCAAGTAACATCGTCGAGTGCTGAAACGCTGGCAGACCGCCTGCAGTCCGAGCCGGCACCGCCCCGCCACGACGCCATAACCCTGTTTCCGCCGCCCGACACCGGCACCTGGAAGACCCTGCTGCAATTGACGTAAAGCATTGAAGACACCGATGACCAAGCCCCTCAAAATCGCCCTGATCGGCTGCGGGCGTATCGCCGGCCACCACTGTCGTTCGATTGCCGCCGTTGACGGCATTCAGCTTGCCGCCGTCTGTGATCTCGACATTGCCAAGGCCGATGCCTATGCCACCGAATTCCAGATCCCGGCCTTCAGCGATTACCGGCGCATGTTCGACACCGTGCCCGATATCGACATCGCCGCCGTGATCACCCCATCCGGCATGCACTTCGAACACGGCATGGAAATCCTCAGCGATTACAACAAACACATCGTCATGGAAAAGCCGACGTTCATGCGCCCGAGCCAGTTGCAGGAATCTTTTACCCTGGCTGATACCGTCGACCGGCGCATTTTTCCGGTCTTCCAGAACCGCTATAACAAGGCCGTTCGGCGTGTCAGACAGGCCATCGAAAGCGGCGAGCTGGGGGCCATCCGCACGGTTTCGGTGCGGCTGCGCTGGTGCCGACCGCAGCGCTATTACGACATGGCACCCTGGCGCGGCACGTTTTCGCACGACGGCGGCGCACTGACCAACCAGACCATTCACCACGTCGATCTGCTGCGTCATCTGGGCGGTGCGGTCGAGCGCGTCAACGCCACCATGCGCACCCTTGGTGCGGCCATCGAAGTCGAGGACACGACGGTCGCAACATTGGCCTATGCCAACGGTGCCGTCGGCACGCTGGAATCCACCACCGCCGCAAGACCGGATGATTTCGAAGCCTCGATCTCGTTCATCTGTGCCGAAGGCATGGCGCAGATCGGCGGCATCGCCGTCAACGAGTTGCAGGTGTTCACGCCTGACCCGGATGCCTGCGCCGCCAACAGTGAAGATTTCAAGGGCATCGCCGGACACGGTGCGGTCTATGGTTTCGGCCACACCGAAATGTATCGTGACATCGTTGCTGATTTTAACGACACCGCCCCCTATCCGGTTGATCGCAACGACTGCCTGGCAACACTCGAGCTGCTGCATGCGTTTTACCGGTCCGACGAAGCGGGTGGCTGGGTCGATGTTGCGGGTGCAGGCGAATCGACACGTCTTGGCCGCACCGACGAGGCGATCTCGGCGTTGTACCGGACACCCGTGGCATGAGCGAAAAACTGCGCGTTGGAATCGCCGGTTACGGCATCGTCGGCAAGCGTCGCCGCGATATCATCGACGGGCGCGATGATATGCGGACGGTTGCCGTTTGCGACAGAACCCTTGGCGGTAGCGGTCAGTTCGATGATGGTGTCAGATATTTCGCAACCTACCAGGCTTTGCTGGCAGAGCCGCTCGACGTCCTGTTCGTGGCGATGTCGAACGATATCGCCGCCGAAGCCACCATGGCCGGACTTGCGGCCGGGCTGCATGTGTTCTGCGAGAAGCCGCCGGGTCGCGATGTCGCTGATATCGCCGCCGTCGTCGCCTGTCACCGCAAGCATGACAAACAGGTGCTGAAGTACGGCTTCAACCATCGGTATCACGATTCCGTTCAGGAAGCGCTTCGGGTCCTGGCCTCGGAAGATCTGGGAACGGTCATCAACCTGCGCGGCGTTTATGGCAAGTCACAGTTGATTACCTTTGATCAGACATCGTGGCGAACGGAACGGGCGCTGGCCGGTGGCGGCGTGCTGCTGGATCAGGGCATTCACATGCTGGATCTGATCCGCCTGTTCGGTGGTGAATTTACCGACATCAAGAGCTTCGTTACCAATCAGGTCTGGGGTCATGATGTTGAAGACAACGCCTATGCACTGATGCAGACCGAGGACGGTGTTGTCGCCATGCTGCATTCGTCGGCATCGCAATGGCGGCACCGGTTCCGGCTTGAAATCGGACTGACCCAGGGTGCACTGACGTTATCGGGTATACTTTCCGGCTCAAAAAGTTACGGTGCCGAAACCCTGACCGTGACGAAGCGCGGGCCGGACGATATGGGCGACCCGCACGAGGAGACAACCCGCTATGACAGCGACCCCTCATGGGCGCTTGAGGTTGCCGAGTTTGCCGATGCCATCCTGCGCGGCGGCACAATCATCAATGGTTCCGGCGAAGACGCGCTGAAAACCATGCAGCTCGTCTATAAAATTTATTGCGCCGACCCCGAATGGCGTGACAAGTGGGGTCTTGATACTCCCGATCTGGAAGTTCCGTCATGAGCATAAGACAAACTGACCGTGCCTTTGGGCTGACCTTCGCTGTGGTTTTCAGCATTATCGGCTCCTTGATCTGGTTTTTCACTGGCCAATTACGGCTGTGGCCCTTTGTCGTCGCCGTATCGTTTGCAGTTCTGGCACTTGCGGCACCCGGCGTGCTATTACCACTGAACCGGCTGTGGTCATGGTTTGGCGGCAAGCTGGGTCCGATTAACAACAAGATCATTCTGGGCCTGTTTTACATCCTGTTCATGATTCCGTTCGGATGTACGATGCGGCTGTTCGGTCGCGATCCGATGGCCAGAAAGGCCGTCAAGGGACAGGACAGCTACTGGAAGCAGCCGACCCGGCAACTCAACCCGGAAACGCTCCGTGATATGTACTGATTTGGGACGACCATGATTTCACTCCTTAAAGAGCTTTTCCGTTACATGCGGACCTATCGAAAATTCTGGATGGCCCCGTTGATTTTGGGCCTGCTGGCGCTCGGCGTCTTGCTGATTGCCGCACAAAGCTCGGCGATCACCCCGTTCATCTATGCGATTTTCTGAGCCGATGATCGTTCTTGGACTTTCTGCATTCTATCACGACAGTGCCGCCGCCCTGATCCGTGACGGCAAGATAGTGGCAGCAGCCCAGGAAGAGCGTTTCACACGAAAGAAAAACGATGCCGATCTGCCGGTAAATGCCGCAGCCTATTGTCTCGATGCCGCCGGGATTACACTCGATGATGTCGATCACGTGGCTTTCTATGACAAGCCCCTTCTGACTTTCGACCGGCTGCTGGAAACTTATCTGGCTTATGCGCCGTCCGGTTTCGGCTCGTTCGCCAAGGCCATCCCGATCTGGGTCAAGGACAAGCTGTTACAAAAAAGCCGGATCGCCCAGGGATTGAACGGCCTGGATCGCGGCAGCATTGATGAAGAAGGTATCCTGTTCGGCTATCATCATCATTCGCATGCCGCCGCTGCGTTCTATCCATCACCCTTTGACGAAGCCGCCATTGTCATTATGGACGGCGTCGGTGAATGGGCGACGACGTCGATCGGATACGGCAAGGACCGAAGCATCGAATTGCACAGGGAAATCCGCTTCCCGCACTCACTGGGGATGCTGTATTCGGCATTCACCTATTATCTCGGCTTCAAGGTCAATGACGGCGAATACAAGGTCATGGGGCTGGCCCCCTATGGCGAGCCGGTCTATGCCGACAAAATCATGGAGAGCCTGCTCGACGTCAAGGATGACGGCTCGTTCAGGCTGAACATGCAATATTTCAATTACACCACCGGCCTGACCATGACCAACGACCGCTTCGCCGCCCTGTTCGGCCAGCCGAAGCGCGAGACTGCCGATCCGCTGACCGACTTTCACATGAACGTGGCCCGCTCCGTCCAGGCCGTCGCCGAGCGACTGATCATGGGCGTGTGCGCCGAAGCATACCGGCTGACCGGCTCGAAAAATCTGTGTCTTGCCGGTGGTGTTGCACTGAACTGTGTCGCCAATGGCCTGATTGTGCGCGAAGGTCCGTTCGAGAACATCTGGATCCAGCCGGCTTCCGGTGACGCCGGCTCTGCCCTCGGCATTGCACTGGCCACCGCCAACCTGCTTGGTGAGACCCGCGTGCCGGCAAGGATAAACGGCCACGATGCCATGCAGGGCAGCTACCTCGGCCCATCCTATGAGGATACGGAAATCAGGGCCACGCTCGATGCACAGGGCGCCGTCTATGAGCATCTTGATCAAGAGGCGCTGACCGAGGTTGTCGCCGACGCCCTGGCCGAGGATAAAGTCGTCGGCTGGTTCCAGGGCCGTATGGAGTTCGGGCCGCGTGCGCTCGGCAATCGCTCGATACTCGGCAACCCGGCATCGCCATCGATGCAGAAAACGCTCAACCTCAAGATCAAGTACCGCGAAAGTTTTCGCCCGTTCGCGCCGGCCGTGCTCAGGGAAGACGTCTCCAGATATTTTCAGTTCGACGGTGATAGCCCGTACATGCTGATCGTCGCCCCGATTCTGGACGAGGATCGTTTGCCGCTTGATGAGACCGATCAGGAGAAATCCGGCCTTGATCGCCTGAATGTCGTCCGCGCCAAACTGCCGGCGATCACCCACGTCGATTATTCCGCACGCATACAGACGGTCACCGCGGAAACCAACAAGCGGTTCTATGATCTGATCTTGGCCTTCAAGCAGCGCACCGGCTGCGGCGTCCTCGTCAATACCAGCTTCAACGTCCGCGACGAGCCGGTGGTTTGCGCCCCCCTGGATGCTTACCGCTGCTTCATGGCGACCGAAATGGACGTGCTGGCGATCGGCAATTTCGTCCTCAGGAAAAGCGCGCAATGACGGCCGCACATCCCTTGCCGCTGTTCTCAAGCCGCATCCTCAATTGCCTGCGGGCACCCGGCGCATCCGATCAATCACATCTGATTGAAGGACCTGACGCCTATCGGTGCCCGGAAACCGGAGAAAGCTTTCCCGTCATTGACGGCATCCCGTCCCTGTTCGCGCCGAGCCCCGGTGAAGGCAAGGATGTCACTGAACGGGTTCGTTCATTTTATGAAGAAAACCCGTTCCCAAGTTACGAGGGGCTGGAAGAATTCGGCGAGCTGGTCTCCAAGGGTCATGACAACAGTTTCTCGAAGAACCTGCTTGATGCCATCGGCTACAACAAGACCATCCTTGAATGCGGTTGCGGCACCGGCCAGCTCTCCCACTATCTACAGCTCAACAACAACCATGTGCTGGGGATCGATATGTCGCTGGCCAGTCTTGGTCTCGCGGTAGAGCATAAGCGGCGCAATGCCCTGACCCGCGCTTCTTTTGCACAAATGAACATTTTCAATCTGGCGATCAAGGACAACAGCTTCGACGTCGTCATATCCCACGGCGTGCTGCACCACACGTTCGATGCCAGACGCGCCTTTGCCGCGATTGTCAAAAAGCTCAAGCCAGGCGGCATTATCATGGTCGGTCTCTATAACCGGCCGGCACGGCTGCCGACGCTGATCCGCTCGAAACTGATCGGGCTGTTTGGCCCGAATATTGATTTCGTGGTGCGTTCGCGCATTCGCGACAAGCGCAAGGCCGCGATCTGGATCGCAGATCAATACTACAATCCCCATGAAACATGGCATTCGCTTGACGAGGTTCTCGCCTGGTTCAAGGAAAATCATGTTGATTATCTGAACGCCTCACCGGCCATTCTCGGCACCGATGGCGAGGATGGCGGCGGTCTGTTCGATGCAACATCGCCAGGAACCCGTTATCAGCGAGCCGTGACTCAACTGACATGGCTCGGCACCATCGCCCGGGAAGGGGCGCTGTTCGATGTAATTGGCAAGAAAGCGGTTTCAGATGCCTGATGCAGAAATCAAGATCACCTGGAAAGGCCGGCTGCTTGCGTTGCTGATCGGTCTTCTGGTTCTCGTCATCGCCTCAGAAGGCGTCATCCGTATCGTATACCCAACATGGGATGAATTTTTCGCCGGGCGCTTCATGACCATAGAACACGTTCCGGAATATGGTGACGTCGCCGTCGGGCGCAAGGGGTTTGACGGGTATTTCTCGCAGAACAATGGTGACTTCCGGGCGCGCATCCGGATCAACGCATTCGGCCTGCGCAATGATGAGCCGGTTACGGCTGCCGATGGCAAAGTCTGGGTGATCGGCGACTCGATGGCCTTCGGATGGGGCGTCGAAGCCACGGAAACCTATACGGCGGTCATCAGCGACGCGTTGGGCGCACCCGCTTATAATATTGCCAGCCCCGGCACCAATGTCTGCGGTTATCAGGCCCTGGCCGGTCGCATACCCGCCGACAACAAACCGCGCGCCGTCATCGTCGGATTGATTCTTGAGAATGACCTGATGCAATACGACTGCACCCGGTATGCAAACAAACCGGCGCGGCAGCAAAATCCGGATTTGTTCAGCCTGGGAACCCTGAAGATCACACTCACGGAACATTCGGCACTGTATAATTTTTTTACCGTCGCCATGAAGCGTGTCGACATCATCCGCGAAGCCCTGATCGCACTTGGGGTTGTCAACAAAAGTCATGCCTATAGAAATCAGCTGGACGGACTGGATGTTGAGCGGATTACCAAAAGCACGGCTGCCGAGCTGCAGCGTTTGAAGGCGATGTTCGACCCGGCGACACCCTTCGCTGTCATGATCGCCCCGGCCCGGTTCGAGATCGCCAATGATGATCCCAAGTTTAAAATAATCAGACAATCAATGGTCAGCGCCCTGCAGCATCACGGCATTGCCTATATCGATCCCATTGATGCCTTCAGAGCGGCGGGTTTCAAGGATACTCATTTCGTGCATGACGGTCACTGGTCGGCCAATGGCCACCGCATTGCCGGCACCGCCATTGCCGACTGGCTGCGTAGCAATGCGCCGCTCAACTGAATAACCCCGATCACTGGATATAGAACACTATGAAAACAATCGGCATCATCCCGGCGCGCATGGCCGCCAGCCGCTTTCCCGGCAAACCCCTGCATCCGATCGCCGGACGGCCGATGCTGGAACATTGTTACCTGCGGGCCAGGATGTTTGGCGGCTGGGACGCCCTTGCCGTCGCCACCTGTGACGAGGTGATCCGCGCATTCTGTGAAAGCAAGGATATTCCCGTCATCATGACCGCCGCTACCCACACCCGCGCCCTTGACCGCACCGCCGAAGCGGCGACCAAATGCGGGATCGACATCACCGATAATGACATCGTGGTTTGCGTTCAGGGCGACGAGCCGCTGCTGGGCCCCGACGTCATCGAGGCGGTGCTGGCACCGTTCGACGACGCCTCGGTCGACGGCACCATGCTGGCGGTGCCGATCCGCGATCTGGAAACCTTCAACAACCCGGACATGGTCAAGCTGGTGCACGATCTGAAGGGCAATGTGCTGTATACGTCGCGCAGCCCGATCCCCTATATGAAGACATTCGATCCGAACGGTGACGCCAAAAGGGTCGGCGGCATTTTCGGCTTTCGCTGGCATTTCCTGCGCTGGTTTACCGAGACACCGGAATCCCCCCTTGAGAAAGCCGAGGCGTGTGATTCCAACCGGATCTGCGACAACGGGTTTTTCCAGCGTATCGCGCCGATGACCTTCCGGCCGTATCAATCCGTCGACAGCTTTGAAGATGTCGCCAGGGTCGAGGCGGCGCTGCCGGATGATCCGCTTTGGGGTCAATACTGAGGTGAGCACGACCCCGGCGCCCTCTACCATACTCACGAATGACGACGCTATTCGCTATCTTGTCGCGCACGGGGATGATGAAGAATTCAGCACATCCGAGTACTGGCGTGAACACAAGCAGTGGTTCAAAATCGACGCCAGCGGCAAGGTCGAGGGAAATTCAGTCCTTGGCAACGTCAGTCCCAGAAGATCCTTTATCTACGCTGTCCTGCACCGGATTTTCCAGTTTCCGCTGAAACGACTGGGCCGTCAGTATCGGGATCTCGGGGCCTGTGAAAAAATCGGGCGCGCCGTAGCCCGGCGTCGCCAACAGCAATTTACCTATGACACCCTGCGCCATGTCTTTTCGCTGGCGCTGATCCGGCAACACTGCAAAGACGTAACACAGAACAGCACATCGCTGGTTATTGGTGATGGCTTCGGGATCATGGCCTCGTTGCTGCTGGCGTGTCACCCGTCCAACCGTGTTCTTGTCGTCAACCTGACCAAATCCCTCGCCCTGGACCTGGTGTATCTGCAGCGCGCTTTTCCCGATGCGGAAACAGCCCTTGTCCTTGACCGCGAAAGCATGCGTGCGGCCCTTGAAAATACCGATGTGCGGGTCATTGCCGTACAGGCGGATAACGCCGACCTGCTGGCGCAGGCATCCTTTCAGCTAGTCGTGAATATCGTTTCCATGCAGGAAATGGACCTGCCGGTTATCAGCAGATATTTCGACGTCATCCGCAATAATCCGTCGCCGTCGACATATTTTTATTGCTGCAACCGCCGCTTCAAAACATCCAACTTTGAAGAGTACCCCTGGCGCGATGGAGACAACATTCTCGAAGAAGGCATTTGCGAATGGAGTCAACGCTATTATTCGAACAGGCCGCCGTTCATGCATAAACGGGACTATGGAAAAAAAGTCGTCTTGCATCGGCTTGTCAAAATGGAAAAAAATCATGAATAAATGCGTATTGTTCGATCTCGACGGCACACTGATCGACAGTGCGCCGGGCGTTGCGTGGTCGCTCAACAAGGCACTCGCCGCCGAAGGGCGTGCCGCGTTGTCTGTCGAACGGGTCAAGGATCTGGTCGGCAAGGGTGCCCTGCATCTGGTCGCCGATGCGCTGGCCGATACCGGCGGCATGATCGACGACGTGCAGCGCGACCGGGTCAAGGATGCGTTTCTCGACATCTACGCCAAAAATCCGATCCAGGACACCATCGTCTTTCCAGGTGTCTTCGAGGTTTTGCAATCTCTCAAGGAGGCGGGTGTGCCGATGGCGCTGTGCACCAACAAGCCGAAGATCACGACGATGCCGGTGCTGGATGCTTTCGGTCTGACACCGTTTTTCCCGGTCATCCTGTGCGGTGATGAGGTTGCGCATCGCAAACCGGACGGCCGGCATGTTCTCGATACCATCAAGGCGCTTGGCACCGACCCGGCTTGCGCCGTCATGGTCGGCGACAGTGAAAACGATATTCTGGCGGCACAGGACGCCGGTGTGCCGACGATCTGCGTCAGCTTCGGATATTGCCACATGCCGTTCGAGGAATTGAAGCCAAGTGTGCTGATCGACAGCTTTGATGACTTTCACGACGCCCTTGCGAGCATCGTCGCCAGCAGCAAGGCGTAGCGCCCCCCGCCGTCTACATGTGCTGTAACCGGAAGAAACCATGACCCGTGTCGTCGTAGCCTCGCGATCCTTTTCCCGCCATCCGGTGTTGCGCGCCGAGCTGCTGGCCCGCTATCCGGACACGACCTTCAACGATCAGGGCCTGAGCCTTGCCGGAAAGGATCTGATAGATTTCCTCAGCGGTCACGACAAGGCCGTGATCGCGCTGGAACGGATCGATGCGACGGTTCTGGATGCCCTGCCCGCATTGAAAGTCATTGCCAAGTATGGCGTCGGCTTTGACAGGATCGACCTGCATGCCCTGATCAAACGCGGCATCCAGCTCGGCTGGACCGGCGGCGTCAATCGCCGCTCCGTCGCCGAGCTGGTGATCGCGTTTGCAATCTCGATGCTGCGTCATGTGCCTGATGCCAATGCCGAAGTGCGCAATGGTGCCTGGCGACAGATCATCGGCCGGCAACTTTCTGATTGTACGGTCGGCATCATCGGTTGCGGTCACGTCGGCAAGGAGCTGGCACGAATGCTGCGCGCCGGTTTCGGCTGCACCGTGCTGGCGCACGACATTGCCGATTTTTCCGACTTCTACACCGAGCACGGAATCCGCCAAACGGACCTGCAGACCTTGCTGAGCCTGGCTGATGTCGTCAGCCTGCACCTGCCGCTCGACCCGTCGACGCAGAACATTCTGAATGCCGAGCGGCTGGCTTCCATGAAGCCCGGTGCCGTGCTGATCAACACCGCACGGGGCGGACTGGTCGACGAAACGGCCCTGAAAGGCTGTCTGCAACAGGGCCCGCTGGCCGCCGCCGCTTTTGATGTGTTTGCCGTCGAGCCGCCAGCGGATACGGCGCTGCTGCAGCTGCCGAATTTTCTCGCAACCCCGCACATCGGCGGCAGTGCCGAAGAAGCGATTGTCGCCATGGGCCGGGCCGCCATTGAAGGGCTTGATCATTTCAGAGTACCCGAGGCTGGTATCTTCCCGCCCGGCCGCTGGTGATTTTTCAGGCTTTCGGCTTGGTCGCCGAAATAAACCACGCCCAGCCCATAATCCTGCCAAGCCAGGTTTCCAGCTTTGACTGATAGGGCCACGGCTCGCCATAAACCAACAACCCGCCCGGGTGCGTTCCGTAATGCCTGATCTGGAAACGTCTGTAAATCCGGCCGAGCTTGGGAATCAGATAAAAGTAAAACTCCCCCTTGCGTGCCTTCACGTCGACAAATCGACTGAACAGTTTATGAATGCCGGCATGCGTGTAACAACGGGTGATCGGATTGGCGATCTGCTGCGTATCCTTGCCACCCCATTCCGTCGCCTTGCCGAGCCAGTTCCTGTCACCGAATGCCTTGCCTTTAAGTATCCCGACGCACAACAGCATATTGATCCAATAATGCCACGAGCTTTTACAATACAGCATGATCACGGCGCGGCCGCCCGGCTTGACGACGCGAAAAACTTCATCAATCGCTCGCTCGGTGTCGCGGGTATGGTGGAGTACACCGTTTGAATAAACAATATCGAAGCTGCTGTCGGCAAAGGGCAGATTTTCTGCGTCGCCCTGCATCGCCCGGCAGGCCGATGCTTGATCGCGAAGTAAATCAAATTTTCTTTGCGTCGCCAGCGCACGGGCGCGCGTCAGGTCAATACTGATGACGTCCGCACCATGAACGGCAAACAAGGCCGAATGACCGCCGGCACCCGGTCCTATTTCGAGAACCCTTTTGCCTCTGAGATCATCGAGCGGCATCTCGACCGCCGCCATATGTCGGCGCATCGTGAACATGTCTTTCAGATCGGTAATGGCCGCGAGCAGAACATCCCGGGTCAGGCGGGCATCCACATCATCGTAAAGCGATGTGTAAAGACTGCCCCAAAAAGCCTGAATATCGGATTTGTTGTCGCTCGCCGTCATTCATCCACTCCCCTGAACAGGGTATATCGATAAGCGATGTTGTCCGCTTTCAAAAGAAAATTCCGCCAGCTCGTCAATGACCCCGTGCTCAGGGCATGGCTGATCGGACGCGCCCTCGGCCGCTATCCGGCAGCGCCCGCATTTGACGCGCACCAGCCGCCCTATCTGCAAAGCCTGTTGCCGCTACGGGCGAGCGGGCCGCATCGGCTGCCACCTGCCGTGCCGGCGGCGCAGGAAGTATCCGCCGCAGGCGCCATCACGGTACCGCTGCCGGGACTTGAGCTCACCCTTGATGCTGACAATCCGGAAGCCTTCTTCCGGACCGCCGTCGATGATATCGAGGTTGATCTGGCCAGGCACCGGTTTGCCTGGCTGCCGCTTTTGGAGACCGTGCCCGACGGATTTTTCCGGACCGCGTGGGCGTCGTGGCGTCGATTGTTTTTCGATCACGAAGGCATGCACTGGCATCCCTATAGCGCCGCCGAGCGGGCCATCAACCTGATCGACGGCATGGCCCGGTTTGGCGCGCCGGATGATGCCCGCCGGCTGGCCGACGATCTCGCGTATCACGCACAGATCATCGCCGGACGGCTGGAATATTTCGGCAGTCACGACACCTCGAACCATCTCGCCAACAATGGACGCGGCCTGTACCGGATCGGGTGCGCTCTGGGAAATATCACCATCCGCACGCTCGGCTTTGATATTCTGGCACACGAAGCCAGGCGCATATGCCTGCCGTCCGGCATGCTGCGCGAAGGCTCCAGCCATTATCATATGCTGTATCTGCGCAACTATCTGGATGTCTGGCTTTGTGCCCGGAACCACGGACACACAGCCGATGCCGAGACCTTCAGGAACATCGCGGCCGCCATGCTCGCAGCCGCCAGGAGCCTGGTGCTGCCGGGCGGACTGCCGCTGATCGGGGATATTTCGCCCGATGTGCCGCCGGCGTATTTGTCCGGCATCGAACAGGGACTGGGTGCTTGGGCCGCGACCCGCACAGGGGCCGAACAGCAGATGCTGAAATCCCTGACGCGTGAGGTTGGTGCCGCATCGCCGGATGATCTGCTCGCCGATGGCTGGTTAAACTGGGCCGACACCCGCTGGTCGGCGCTTGCGCATATCCCCCCGGGCGGCTGGCCGTTCATGCCGGGCCACGCGCATCAGGATATGGGCAGTGCGGAAATTCACGTCGACGGGCAAGCGCTGTTTGTTGATCCGGGCCGCGGCATCTATGGCGACAGCCCGGCGGCGGCGGCATACCGGACATCATCCGTGCATGGCACCCTCAGGATCGACGATCTTGATCCCTATCCGGCCAACAAGCCCTATTACACCAACACCTTTCGCGCCCGCATCGCCGGACCGGCAAAAGCAAATATACAGAGTGACGGCTTTACCCTGACCCATGGCGGGTATCAGCGGATCGGCGTCGATGCGGTGCGCCGGCAGTGGCGCTTTAGCGATACCGGCATGCGCATCATGGATGCGGTCACCGGCCACGGCGTGCATCAGATCGAACGCGCCCTGGTGACGCCCGGCCAGACACGCATTGAAGGCAATGCCGTGATCATCGACGAGCGGTTCAAAATTCAAACCGGAAACCTTGAACCCGTGATCCGGCCGATCACGCTGTGGCAGGCTTACGGCAGCGGCGTGACCGGCAGCAGAATATCTTTCGAAACCGTCACCACGCTGCCGTGGACCGGTACCATCACCGTCGAGGACATCCGCTGATGTGCGGCATCGCCGGCATGTATATTCCGAAAGACCGGCGTATCCCCGAGCTCGATCTGGGACGCATGCTTTCGTTCATGCACCACCGCGGCCCGGATGGTGACGGTTTCTGGCGGAGTGCGGACAGGCGCTATCAGACCGCGTTCCGCCGCCTCGCGATCATCGATCTCAAGACCGGCGACCAGCCGCTGCTCGACCCGCGCGCAGACAGGGTGCTGAGCGGCAACGGCGAAATTTATAATTATCTCGAGTTGCGCCGACAGTTTCAGGCCTATCCGTACAAGACCGAAGGCGATATGGAAGCCGTACTGGCGGTGGCCGATGCGCTGGGCGAAAATTATGTCGAGGCACTGAACGGCATGTATGCCCTGGCCCTGTACGATGCCCGGAGCGACAGTCTGGAACTGGTGCGTGACCGGCTTGGCGTCAAGCCGCTGTACTGGGCCGAGCTGGCATCGGGCGGCATCATCTATGCGTCAGAAATCAAGCCGCTGTTCGCAACCGGACTGGTGCAGCCGGAAATTGATCCCGGTGCCGTTGATGCCTATCTGGCGCACGGCTACGTGCCGGGGCCGCAGACCCTGTTCCGGGGCATCAACAAACTGCAACCTGGCCACCGCCTGCGGATCGACGCAGACGGTGAAATCCTGATCGCACCCTATTGGCAGGCGAAACCGGCAACGGACTTGCCCGCCGATGGCCCGGAACTGGATGCGCATCTGCTGGCGTTACTGGAAGACAGCGTGCGCCTGCAGTTACGCAGCGATGTGCCGGTCGGCCTTTTGCTGTCGGGCGGCATCGATTCCGGTCTGCTGGTGGCCCTTGCCGCACAGCACACACCACACGCCCTGAAGACCTTTACCGCACGCTTCAAGGACGGCGTCGACGAGAGCCCGCTGGCGGCCGAGGTGGCCGCGCGTTATGGCACCGATCATCAGCTCATCGATGTTGATGCCGGGGATGCCGCGAAGCATTTGTGGTCGCTGGCGTGGTATGCGGAAGAACCGCTCAACGACGCCGCTCTGCTGCCCAATTTCCTGATCGAAAAGGCGCTCGGCGAACACGTTACCGTGTCGCTGAACGGGACCGGCGGCGACGAGCTGTTCGCCGGTTACGGTCGTTATTTTCCGCTGCCGGTCGAACAGCGATACCTGCGCCTCCCGGCCTTCCTTCGGCAGGGCCTGATTGAGCCGCTGGTCGGTCTGGCCTCACCGATGCGGGCATGGCAGTTAAGCCGGGCCGAGATGTTTCAGCAATCGCGGGGCGCTTATCTGCACGCGCATTCAACCCACTTCCCGCCGGCCATGCTGACCCGGATCGGCCATCCGTCGATCAGTGCGCACATGGCACAAGTGGATGCAGCCGAGGCATTCCTCGCCGCCTCGCCACATGCCGATCTGCAAACCGTCGGCCTTGCAGCCGATCTCGGCAGTTATCTCGTCGATGATCTGCTGACGCTTCTGGATCGCACCAGCATGGCCGTCAGTGTCGAGGGACGGGTGCCGTTTCTCGATCACCGCTTTGTCGAGGCGGCGCTGGGCGTGCCGGCAGATGTCCGCACGCCAAACGGCCAACAGAAATTTCTTGAACGCCGCATGGCCAAATCGCTACTGCCTGAAAGCGTCATCCATGCGCCGAAACAGGGGTTTGTTTCGCCGGTGCCGCGCTGGTTCAGGGGTGATGTCGGCAAGGCTGCCGAGCGGCTTTTGACATCAAGCCAGGCACTGGAGCGCGGCTGGTGGACGAAGCAGGGAATCTGCGCCCTGATGCAGGCACCGGATCGCCATGCCTACCGGGTTTACAGCCTGCTGATGCTCGAGCTTTCGGTCCGCATGTTTGTTGACGGCACGATGCCTGATACCGCACCGGACGCCAGCTTGACGGAAATCGCCGATGCCGCGTGACCCGGCACCCGTCAGCGTGATCATGCCCGCCTACAATGCCGCCGGCACCATCCAGCGTGCGCTGGCCAGCATCGCCGCACAAAGCCTGCCAGCGGCGGAAGTCATCGTCGTCGATGACGGATCAGTAGACGCAACGGCAGAGATCGCAGAACGCATGGCCGCTGCATTGGGGGCGACAAGGCTGACCGTGATCCGCCAGCCGAACAAGGGGGCCGGTGCGGCACGCAACCGCGCCATTCAGGAAGCCACACAACCGATTCTGGCCTTTCTTGATGCCGATGACGAATGGCTGCCGGCAAAGCTGGATCGATCGCTGAGCGTCATGAACGAAGGCGATTATCTGCTGGTCGCGCATGACTATCTGGATGCGACAGCAGACGGTGATGTCCATGTTGATTGCCGACGCCGTTTCGAGGAAGCGCCGGATCCTTATCTGCCGTTATACCTGAAGGGCTACATCCCGAGCATTTCCGTGCTGACCAGACGTCAGGCGGTTCTGGATGCCGGCGGTTTTGACGAGACCTTGCGGAATGCCCAGGACTTCGATCTCTGGCTCAAACTGCTGGCTGATCCCGGGACCCGCTTTACCCTGTTCGGCGAAGCCCTGGCCCGTTATCACCATTCCGAAGGCAGCATCATGACGCACACGGAACGGCGTATCGCGTGCTGCACCACAATCGCGCTCAGATATGCGCCCGTACTGAAAGCCCGCCAGCAACCGGTTTACAGAAGTGTGCTTCGCCGTATCGCCAATATCCATATGGAAGCCCTGCGGACACAGCCCCGATCATCATTCCGTTACGTCATCCGCGCCGTAAGCGCGATGATCGATGCCTGCCGGATACTGTTGAACGACCCTCAGATACAAATCCCGGAAACGGGCAAACCGGCGATGCGTATGGAAACCGTTATTCCCGCCCTCTGGGTCTTCGGCATACTCGTACTCTATCTGGTGCAGTTTCACGGAATGGCCCGGCCCATCCTTCAGTCCCTGGGGTTAACGCTGCCATCATGACGTATCTCGTCCCGATATGGATGACGTTAGCCGCCATCGGTGGCGGGCTTGCCGTTCTCCGGGCGCTCGGCTTGCTGAGTATTCTGACACGGGCCGAACATCTTGCCATCGGCTTTGTGCTCGGCATCGGCACCATCGGCTGGCTGGCGTTCTTTGCCGGCCTGGGTGCGTCATTCGGCAGTCCGGCATTTATCGCCATTCTGCTGGTGCTGACGGCCGGACTGGTGTTCTTGAAATCACCGGCGCAGCAAAGCGCATCCGCCAGCCCGGCGTCTCTGCAATGGATACTGATAGGCGGTCTTGTGCTGGTGGCGGCAATGGATGTTGCCGAAGCCCTTGCACCGGCCGCCGATGCTGACAGTCTGGCCTATCATTTCGAGACGCCCAGGCTGTTTCTGTCCGAGCACAAAATCTATGCCATTCCACGCGCGCTGGATGGTGTCACCCAGCTTCTCTTGCAGATGACGTATGGTGTTGCGCTTAGTCTTGGCGGCAAGACGGCGCTGAACCTGTGGGCGATGGTGAGCGGTTGGGGCGTCGGTGCGCTGTTTTATGTTCTGGCGCAACGCCACATGAGCAGGCTGTGGGCGCTGACCGGGACGTTGATCGTACTGACGACGCCGGCCGTGATCTATTCTGCCGGCACCGGTCAGGTTGAAGTTCGGCTTGCCGCGTTTGCCCTGCTCGGTACCTATGCCGCCGCCAGAGCACTTGGCACAGAAGCCGATAACCCGCTGCGTATCCGTTGGGTGATCCTGGCCGGATTGGCCGCCGGATTTTTTGCCGGTGCAAAGATCACCGGTCTGCTCTTTATCTTCACCATCTGTCTGGTGCTGCTTCTCGGGCAAAACCGTATCCGGCATGCGATGGTGTTTTCAATTGTCGTCGCGGTCGCTGGCACACAATGGTATTTATTCAACTGGTATGAAACAGGCGACCCGCTGTATCCCCTGTTCTGGCAGCATGTCCGGCTCTCACCTGACTACCCGTGGAATGAATTTCTCGCCGCGCAGTTGGACAGCTTCCGCCAAAGCGAGCGACCGGAGCCGGTCTCGTTGATGTGGTATCTGGCCTATCCCTTCAGAACCATCATCGCGCCGTTGCCGTCATTTGAATCCCTGCGCACCGGTCTCGGCCCGGCTGTGCTGATTTTGCTGCCGTTCGCTGCACTGGCGATGATCCAAACCCGACGCGTGCATACCACCCTGTCGTTTCGAGTACTGCTGGTCGCATTCATTTTCTATACGCTTTGGTATTTTATCGGCCCGTCGCTGCGCGTTCGCCACCTGCTGCCAATCTATCCGCTGGTCCTGCTGTGCTGCCTCGCCGGTGTCAGCAAATTCCTTGCAGGACGCGATGTCACAAAATGGATCGTGTCCGCCGGCATCGCCATTCTGCTGGTCGTGCAGATCGCCGGCCAGGGTGTCTTCAGCAAGAAATTCATCACGTATCTGCTCACAGATGAACAGCCGGCCGATTTTCTCGAGGCGAACATCACAGGCTACAATATCGTCGCCTGGCTCAACCGGAATCTTTCTGCAGATGACCGGGTGCTGATATTGAACAGGGAATGGTCTTTTGTTCTGGACGTTCCCTATTTCATGGCCCATGCCGCCAATCAGGGTCTCATATCGATCTATCCGGAAGCAACAGATACGCATCGCTTCATTGCAGAGATGGCCGCACAAGGCATTACGTATTTGGCAATTCCGAAATCCACAGTCAGGGGCAAGTCGCTGTCGGCCATCGGACGTTTCCTGACAGAGCTGGAGCCGTCCGGCTGTATCCGTAAAATTGCGGAACGCCCGGCCTTGTCGATCAATTCAAGAACCCTGCCCGGTCTTGGCAATGTCGAGAATCCTTATGTGATCCTGGCGATCAGCCCGGACACCTGCCGCCCTTCCTGAAGCCCGCGGGTGATCATTGAGGGTGCGCAAGCCGATACCCTTCGTTATAAACTGAGTTCTGAGATTGAACAGCAACGACCCGGGAATTTAAGTGGATGAAAGTTGTCATACTGTGCGGTGGTCAGGGTACGCGCATTCGCGATGTCGCCGAGGATATTCCAAAGCCGATGATTCCCATCGGCGAACGACCGATCCTGTGGCACATCATGAAGAATTTCTCGGGCTTCGGGTACAACGATTTTGTCCTTTGTCTCGGTTATCGCGGCCAGATCATCAAAAACTTCTTCATCAATTACGACATGCTGACGCACGATTTCACGCTGACGCTGGGCAAGCCGGATTCCCTTGAGATCAACAGCCGAGCCACCCATGAAGACTGGCGGGTGACGCTTGCCGAGACCGGTCTGCATGCCATGACCGGAGACCGGGTCAGGGCGATCAGGAAATATGTCGCCGATGACGAAACCTTCATGCTGACCTATGGTGACGGGCTCAGCGATATCGACATCAAGGCGCTGCTGGCGTTTCATCACAAGCACGGCAAGGTGGCGACGGTGACCGGCGTGCGCCCGCCCGGACGGTTCGGCGAACTGGAGTCCGGTGCAGACGGCCAGGTCATCGAGTTCAACGAAAAGCCGCAGGCCACCGGCGGGCGGATTTCCGGCGGGTTCTTTGTCTTCAATCGCAAGATTTTCGATTATCTGCCGGATGACGATGGCCTTGTTCTTGAAGAGGCTCCACTGCGCAAGCTGGTCGCCGATAATCAACTGATGATGTATCACCACGACGGCTTCTGGCAGTGCATGGATACCTATCGTGATTTCAAATATCTGAGCGGCCTCTGGGAAACCGATACCCCGCCCTGGAAAAACTGGACATGAATTTGCCGTTTGATCCCGCTGTTTTTTGCGGCAAGCGCATCCTGATCACCGGCGATACCGGATTCAAAGGCTCCTGGCTGGCACTGTGGCTGGATCGCATGGGCGCCAAAGTCTGGGGCTTTGCCCTGCCGCCCGATGGCGAACGGAGCCACTACGCGATGCTGGGGCTTTCCGAGCGGATCACGCACCGGGACGGGGATATCCGCAACAGGGATGATATCAAGGCTGCCGTCGATGCCGCCAAACCGGAAATCGTCTTTCATCTGGCGGCACAGTCGCTGGTCAAGCGTTCGTACGCCGACCCGAAGCTGACCTTCGACACCAATTTCGGCGGCGCCGTCAATCTGCTTGATGTGCTGCGGGATGCGCCAGGCGTTAAAGCACTGGTCTTCATCACGTCGGACAAATGCTATCTGAACAAGGAATGGGACTGGGGATATCGGGAAACCGACGAGCTGGGCGGACTTGATCCTTACAGCGCATCGAAGGCGGCGACCGAGATCGCTTTCAAGGCCTATGCCGCATCGTATCTTGATGCCAATCAGAAACTCGGTGCGGCAACAACCCGTGCCGGCAATGTGATCGGCGGCGGCGACTGGGCGGCCGACCGGATTGTGCCCGACTGCATCCGCGCGCTCGAAAACAACCAGCCGATCCGCATCCGCATGCCGCACGCAACCCGCCCCTGGCAATATGTACTGGAACCGCTGAGCGGCTATCTGTGCCTCGCCGCCAGAATGCTCGAAGACCCGGTGCGCTATCGGGGTGCGTGGAATTTCGGTCCGGGCGAAGATGCGGTCCGCACCGTGCATCAACTGACCAGCCAACTCGTGGCCGACTGGGGCAGCGGTGAGATCATTGTCGATCAGCCGAAGGATCTGGCCTATGAAGCAACCCTGCTGCATTTAAGCATCGACAAGGCCCGCAACCGTCTCGGCTGGCGGCCCCGGTGGAGCGTTGACCGGGCCATCAAGGAATGTGCGATCTGGTACAGCTCCGTGCTGGGCGGCACCGATGCCTATACTGCCAGCACGCGGCAGATTGACGCTTACATGAGTGGCGAATGATCGACGGCGTCCTGATCCGTCCACTCAGAATTATTCCCGACAGCCGCGGGCCAATCATGCACATGCTGCGCAGCGACAGCCCCGGCTTCGCCGGTTTCGGCGAGATTTATTTTTCCTGCATCGAGCCCGGTGCCATCAAGGCCTGGCGTCGGCACACGCGGATGACCATGCAACTCTGCGTCCCGTCCGGCGCGGTCGAGGTTGTGTTGTTTGATGCCAGACCCGGCAGCACCAGCAACGGCGCTGTGCAGACGATAACGCTGTCGCCCCGCTCCGCCGACACCTATGCGCTTTTATCCATACCGCCCGGCATCTGGAACGGCTTTCGCGGCATTGCCGATACGCTCTCGATCATCGCCAACTGCGCGTCGCTGCCGCATGATCCGGACGAAGCGGAAGGCATGGACTGGAACGATCCGGCCATCCCCTATAGCTGGCCGCAGGGATGACACGGATTGTCGTCACCGGCGGCTTCGGCTATGTCGGCGGGCGTCTGGTGCAGGCACTGCTTGACGAAAATTATACTGTCGGTGTTTCAACCCGACGCACCCGTGATCGGGTTCCTGACTGGGGCAAAGACCGTGTGCAATGGGGAAGCGATCTCGACGCCCTCTGCGACGGTGCCGATTGCCTTATCCATCTGGCCGCACCCAACGAGACCCTCGCCACCGCAGAACCGGAACGGGCGATCAGTGACACCATCCGGCTGACAGAGCAGGCGATTGCCGCCGCCCGCAAGGCCGGCGTCGGGCGCTTTATTTATTTTTCAACCGTGCATGTCTATGGCCGTCTGGCCGGACATATCACCGAGCAGACACCGGCCGCCCCGGTCCACCCCTATGCGATTGCGCACCTTGAATCCGAACAGCGCGTCCGGGCCGCCGCCGACAAAAGCCTGCAGGCGCTTGTCCTCAGGCTGTCGAACGGCTTTGGTGCACCGGCCGACACGCTGGCTGACAGGTGGACATTGCTGGTCAACGATCTTTGCCGCCAGGCGGTCTCAGAGGGCAGCCTGACCCTCAATTCAAGCGGCCGGCAATGGCGTGATTTCGTGCCGCTTGGTGATGTCACGCGGGCGGTATCGTTTCTGCTGAAGAGGCCGCAGGCCGCACCTTGCGACATCATCAACCTCAGCCGGGGCAACAGCATGACCATCCGGCAGATGGCGGAACGGATCCTTGATCGCGCCCGTCTGCTGGTTGACCCCGAAATGCAGCTTCACATCGTCCTGGACGACGCCGGGCCGGACATGCCGGCACTCGTCATCGACAATCAAAAACTGCTGCAGACCGGCTTCCGTTTGTCCGTGCCCCCTGAGCAGGAAATCGACGGACTGCTCAGGTTTTGCCGGGACGCCTGGCGCTGAGGGTACCTTGTTTTTGTTCGTCAAAAACGGCAATTGTTGCTAGGACATGAACGCCGTTAGCGGGATCGGTCCGTTGCTGCGCCTTTTTTGATCCATAGCCGAGAGTATTCATGTCCACTGCGCCCAAAACCCTGACCATTATCATTCCCGCCTATAATGAGGCGCAGACCATTGCCGAGTGCGTGCGCCGGGTGGTGGAAGCCGATAAACGCGGGCTCGACTGGGATATCGTCATCTCTGACAACGTCTCGACGGACGGCACCCGGCAGATTCTAGAAAAATTCGATGATCCCAGAATCAAGGTGGTTTTTCGCGACAAGCATTCCGGCAAGGGCGCCAACCTGCGCACCGCCCTGGCCCATGCGAGCGGCGACATCGTGCTCTGGCAGGACGCGGATCTGGAATACAACCCCAAGGACTATGTCGATGTGCTGGAGCCGTTTTTTGAAACCGACGCCGATGTCGTTTACGGCTCGCGACTGGCTCGTGCCAAATACTGCAAGGTTTACGGGACGCTGAATTATTTTGCCAACAAGATCCTGACCTGGACCGCCAATGTCCTGTTCAATCGTATTTTCACCGACATCGAAACAGCCATAAAGGCGTTTCGCCGTGACGCCATCATGAAACTTGATCTGGTCTCTGAAGGTTTCGAGATCGAGCCGGAAGTTACCGCAAAAATCTGCAAGGCCGGTCTGAATATCTACGAAGTCCCAATATCCCATGCGGCGCGCGGCTATGATGAAGGCAAGAAGGTCCGCTGGTGGCATTTCTTCACCAGCATCTGGAGTCTGGTCAAATGGCGGTTCGTGGGCTGACCTGGCTGGTCCTGTAACCATCAGGGTCATACAACTGCATGATCTCAGGAACTGGAATAATCGTGACGCAAACCGAGCATGCCTATGAAGGTCGCGAACTGGAAGCGGCCGCCAACCTTGTCAATTATTACCGATGGATCACGGATTGTTTCCGTCCTTATCTGCAGGGTGCCGGCACTGAAATCGGTGCCGGTCTGGGCACATATTCCCAATATATCCGGCCTTATTTCTCGGCGATGGATGTGGTCGAGCCGTCCCCCAATCAGCAACCTGCCCTCACCGCCCGATTCTGTGATGATCCGGCTGTCCGCATTTTTTCCAGCACCATCGATGAGTACCGCCGGGTGGTTGGCGACCAGTCCAGAGACTGTTTTTGTCTGGTCAACGTTCTGGAACACATTGAAGAAGACGCGCAGGCACTCCGCGATATGTCAGCCATGCTGAAAGATGGCGGTCACGTCTGCATTTTCGTGCCGGCACTGCCCTTTTTATACAGCAAACTCGATCGGATTTTGGGACATTACCGCCGCTATACCCGCGATGAACTGGAGCAGAAAATTACGTCTGCCGGTTACGAGATCGTCCAGTCCAGCTATATGGATATACTCGGCGTGCCGGCCTGGGGGCTGATCAATACCGTGATCGGGTCGACCAGCCTGAACCCGAAAATGGCCGCGCTGTATGACACGGCCTTCGTCCCGCTAACCCGCGCCATTGAAGCGGTCATGCCGATCCCGTTCGGGAAAAGCCTGCTGATTGTCGGGCGCAAACGTGTCTGATTATGGACCCGTCCTTGCCGCCCTCGGCACAAGCTTTCTGATCGCCGTGATCGGTACCGGTGTGCTCTGCCGGGTGCTTGCCGTTCGCGGGATCATCGATCAGCCGAACGCGCGCAGCTCGCACCAGCTTGCCAGACCGCGCGGCGGCGGCATCGCCATAATTGCCGCCATTGCCGCCGGAACGGGTGTTCTGGTCATCGGCGACCATGAACTGCCGAACGGTCTCGGCGCTATCGGTCTGGCAGCGTTGATCCTGGCTCTGGTTTCATGGGTCGACGATGTCCGGGGCCTGCCCGCCCTTGCCCGCCTGATCCCCCAGATCATCTGCGTTGCAGCCGTTCTTCATTATCTGCCGATAACCGGGATTGCCGCACTGTCCGGATTGCCCGACTGGGCCCGGACTCTGCTGCTCGGCCTTGCCTGGCTATGGTTTATCAATCTGTATAATTTCATGGACGGGATCGATGGCATAACCGGCATCGAAACCCTTGTCATCACCACGGGCATCATGACCCTGTCCTTTGTTACGGATGGCCTCGACACCCTTCAGGGTCCGGCGCTGGTCACCACCGCTGCGGCTGCGGGGTTTCTGATCTGGAACTGGGCGCCGGCAAGGATTTTCATGGGCGATGTCGGCAGCGTACCGCTCGGGTTTATCATCGGCTGGCTACTGCTTGAGACGGCTGAGGCCGGTTATCTGCTGGCGGCCCTGATCCTGCCCGGCTATTACCTGGCAGATGCGACGATAACGCTGCTGTCCCGCCTGAAGCGCGGCGAGAAAATCTGGCAGGCACACAAGCAGCACGCCTATCAACGCGCGGTCCAGAACGGCCTGTCACACGGCGCAGTGTCTATCCGCATCGGCGCTGGCGGGCTCGTCCTGATCGGCCTTGCCGTCGTCAGCATTCACCATCCCTGGCCGGGCGGCATTGCGGCCTGTCTGGTCGTCGCTCTGCTGCAGTGCACTCTGCTGCGCATAAAATCCTGATCGGTCACACCTGAAGATGTTCCGTATGCTCCATTTACCTGCGGCAAAACCAAGCCGGTATGGCCTTGTCTATCTGTTCCTTGCCGCCGCGTTGCCGGTGCTGGCGCTGTTCAACACCAAGGCCATTGTGCCTTTGACGATTGTTGCAGCGCTGGCGCTTTTCGTGATCGCCGCCAGAGACGGCAAGCTCGATGTCATCAAGCGGCTTGACCGGTTTTTATGGCTTGGCCTGGCCGGCTATCTGAGCATTTTTCTGGTTTCCTCAATCCTCGGGGATACCTGGATCACAGGTGCCGTTTCGCTGGGCAAGCTGCTGGGATTGACGCTGATTGCGATCATCGTGATTCCGCTGCAAGCACGGCTCAGCGCAACTGATCTCAAGTGGATTGCCTGTGCCCTGATCGGCGCGATCCTGTTCGCCCTGTGCTGGGTCGCGATCTATATCCTGCACGACATCGCCCTGTACACAGGCAGCGCACATTCAGCCGCAATGATCGAGGATCATCTGAACAGGATCAGCTATTACGGTTACTTCTGGTTCAAGCCGGCAGCCACCGTGACGTTGATCCTGTCGCTGATTGCCGGCATTTATCTGCACCGGACCGGGCACAGGGTGGCCGCAATCCTGCTCGCCGTCTGCAGTGCCGGATTGTGTTACTGGGTCGGCAACCGGACGGCCTTTTATGGCTCAATGCTCGCCATGGGCGTCGGTGTTTTCTACCACTTTATGGGCAGGCACAGGCTCAAGCTCATCGTTTTCATCCTGGCGATTGCCTTTGCCATTCCCCCGGTCATGAACCTGCTCGGCTTCTCGCCCGGCCACATCAGCAGTCATTTGAGCAAAGCCAGTCCGGGTTCGAATTCCATTGTTTATCGCCTGCATATCTGGGAATTCGTCGCCGATAAAATTACGGAAAAGCCTTTGCTCGGGTGGGGTGCCGGGGCTTCGAAACGGCTGGGCACGGACGCCGTCGACACCCTTACGGATCCCAAGTTCGGCACCCTTGGCGAACCGATACCGGTGCATCCCCACAATGGCATATTACAGGTCTGGCTGGAGTTCGGATTTTTCGGAGCCTTGTTTGTTTTTATCCTGATCGCGCGCGGCATGGCGATTGCCGACCGTTATTTAACCGAGCCCTGGCAGCGGATCTGGGTATCCGCAAGCGCAACCCTGTTGGCCTGTTTTTTCGGCTTCAGTTTCAGCATATCGTCCAGCTGGTGGCTGGCGACGGTGATTGTCTGCATCGCCATCGCTGCGGCTTTTGTCGCAATACAATCTCAATCGCCTGCACCGACCACGCCTGAGGAAAGCGCTCCCCGTTGAGAATTCTGTTTTTCACCGATAACTTCCCGCCCGAGACAAACGCCGCGGCCACCCGCGTCTACGAACGCGCCCTGTACTGGGTCAAATGGGGTCATCAGGTGACCATCATTACCTGCCAGCCGAACTTTCCGCATGGCAAGGTGTTTGACGGGTATCAGAACCGCACCAGCACCGAGACGATGGACGGCCTGCGCGTGGTGCGCGTGCGTACCTATATCTCGCCCAATCAGGGTGTCATCCGGCGGGTTGCCGACTTCCTCAGCTTCATGGTCAACGGTTACCGTGCGGCGGGGCAGGAGCCCGCGCCCGACGTCGTGATATCGACATCACCACAGTTTTTTGCCGCCGTCGCCGCCTGGTGGTTCGCCAAACGGCACGCATACAGATACGTCTTTGAACTTGGTGATCTGTGGCCGGCATCCATTGCCGCCGTCGGCGCCATGAAGGCCAATCTGGCGCTCCGCCTGATTGAAAAGCTGGAGCTGAAAATGTACCGCGATGCGGATGCGGTGGTGGCACTGACCGCATCGTTCAAGCAGAACCTTGTGCAGCGGCACATTTCGGAAAACAAAATCGCCGTCGTCATCAATGGTGTGGATCTGTGGCGCTATGCGCCGAAACCGCGAACAGCAGCGCTCGCCGCCCGGGCCGGCACCACCGACGCCCGCTGTGTCATCGGCTACATCGGCACGCACGGCATGGCCCATGCGCTCGGCAACGTGCTTGATGCGGCAGCGCTTTTGCTGGAACGCACGGATATTGCCTTCCTTCTGGTCGGTGCCGGTGCCGAACGCAACGCCCTGCTGGCCAGAGCTGAAACAGAAGGGCTGAAGAACGTCCGGTTTCTTGAAGCGCAACCGAAAGACCGTATGCCGGACGTCTGGTCGCTCTGTGATGTCGCCCTTGTGCACCTGAAAGATTCCCCGGTCTTCGAAGGTGTCATTCCGTCGAAAATATTCGAAGCCATGGGCATGGGGCTGCCGATCATCTTTACCGGACCTGTCGGCGAAGGCAGTCGCATTGTCAGCGATGCCGGTGCCGGTCTGGTTGTTCCCCCGGAAGACCCGGAAGCCCTGGCCGGCGCGGTCAGGCAAATCGCCGACGATCCGGAATTTTGCACCCGCGTGGCGAAGCAGAGCCGGAACGCCGCTCCCGGCTTCAGCCGTGAAACGCAAGCAAAGCACATGCTGTGTGTACTGGAGGCCGTGATCGCCGGTAATGGCGGCGCGGTCGGGACAATCCTGCCCGAAAGCACTAAACCGTCATGAAAATCGGGGTTAGCGGTGCCAATGGTTTTATCGGCGGCCATCTGCTGGCGTGCCTGACACAAGCAGGACATTCTGTCCGTGCGCTGGTGCGCGATCCCGAAAGAATGACGGCGGCAGCAAGCGAGATCGTCCGCATCCCGAGTCTTGAGGGCAATCCTAATGCTGCCGACCTGGTGGCCGCCCTTGAAGGCCTTGAGGGCATCGTGCACCTGGCCGCCAGCGTCCATGTTATGGACAACTCGCTTGGCGAGGCGGAGTACCGCGATATCAATATCGGCGGCAGTTGCCGTCTCTTTGAAGCGGCCGCCGCCGGCGGCGTGCAGCGGTTTGTTTATCTGAGTTCGGCTAAAGCCGCCGGCGAACGCTCCGGAGCGGCCCCGTTGACGGTTGAGACCAGCCCCGGGCCGGAAGATGCCTATGGGCGCTCCAAGCGCGATGCCGAAGTTGAACTGCGCAGGCTGGCGATGGGGAGTTCCTGTCGGCTGATCATCCTCAGGCCGACATTCGTTTACGGCTGGCCGGCCGTCGGCAATTTCAGGATGCTGCTGAGTGCGGTCCTTAAAGGAATACCGTTGCCGCTGGGCGGTATCAGAAACCGGCGTGACATGACCTATGTCGGCAATCTGGCAGACGCGATCAGGCAGGCCTGTATTGCCCCCGGGCTGGGCGAGGCGCCTTATTTCATCTGCGACCATGCGCCGGTTTCCACGCCGCAATTTGTTGCCCATGTCGCACGTGCATTTGCCAGACCGGCACGACTTATATATATGCCGGTCTGGATGCTGCGGGTTTGCGGCGCAATGACCGGCCGCTCGGCGATGGTCGCCCGCCTGATCGAGAATTTTGAGGTCGATGGCATGCCGTTCCGCCGTGACGCGGGATGGCAGCCACCGTATAACATGCCGGACGGCCTTGCCGAATGTGCCAGGCTCCGGCAGGACAGCATACAAGTGGAGAAAAAATCGGCGTGAAGTGGCTCAATCGGATTTCCGGGCGCGGGTTGATTGCCTACAGCCATGACATCGTCATGGCCGGGCTTTCATTCGTCGTCGCCATGTATCTCCGTCTGGGTGCAACCAATTATACCATCAGCACCGAACTGCTGGCCGAAGGCGCGATCGCCCTGACCCTGATCGGTGCCGTTGTTTTCTGGATTTCCGGCCTTTACCGGGGTGTCTGGCGATACGCATCAATCGACGACCTGATGGCCATTACCAAGGCGACGACGATCAGCATGCTGGTGTTTATCGTCATCATGTTCACGTGGTCGCGGATGGGTGCCGTTCCCCGGTCCGTTCCGTTTATCAACTGGCTTGTACTGATGGCCCTGCTCGGCGGGCCACGGTTCATTTATCGTTTCTGGAAAGATCGTCGGATCGACCTGACCATCCTCGGCAACACGTCGCGAATCCCTGTGCTGCTGATCGGGGCATCCGACGGTGCCGATCAGTTTCTGCGCGGGCTGCGCCAAAGTACGGGCCACCCCTATGCCGTCGTCGGCATTTTATCGGAACACCCCGAACGGGTCGGGCGGACCATTCGCGGCGTCGATGTTCTCGGCACCGTTGATAATCTGGAAAGTGTGTTCGCCACACTGAAGACCCAGGGACTGACCCCGCAGCGGCTGGTCCTGACCAAGGATGAAATCAAGGGCGCACCGGTCCGTGATCTGCTCGAACGCAGCGCCAAGCTCGGCCTCACCCTGGCACGCGCACCGCGCGCCACAGATTTCCAGCAGGCCGATCTGGATCACATTGAAATCAAGCCGGTCGCCATTGAAGATCTGCTCGGCCGTCCGCAGACGCCGCTTGATCGCGATGTGATGCAGGGCCTGATTGCCGGAAAGCGCGTCGTCGTGACCGGTGCCGGTGGCAGCATCGGCTCGGAGCTGACGCGCCAGATCGCCCGCTTTAATCCGGCTTCGGTAAGCCTGATCGAGAATAACGAGTTCGCGCTCTACACCATTGACCAGGAGCTTGAAGAAACGCACCCGGAGCTACAGCGTCAGGCCATCATCCTTGATGTCCGCGACAAGCAACGGGTACTTGACGTGTTTGCCGGGCTTGACGCCGATATCGTCTTCCATGCGGCGGCACTGAAACATGTGCCGCTGGTCGAAGGTAATCCGGCCGAGGCCGTCAGAACCAATATCAGCGGCACGATCAACGTTGCGGATGCCTGCCAGCAATCCGGTGTCATGGCGATGGTGCAAATTTCAACGGACAAGGCGATCAACCCGACCAGCGTCATGGGCGCGACCAAGCGGGCGGCCGAAATGTATTGTCAGGCGCTTGATCTGGCCGGCGGCGGCAAGGGCTGCCGGTTTGTTACGGTCCGCTTCGGCAACGTGCTCGGATCAACCGGCTCTGTCGTGCCGCTGTTTCAGCGGCAACTTGAAAAAGGCGGCCCGCTGACCGTCACCCACCCGGAAATGACACGTTATTTCATGACCATCCGTGAAGCGGTCGAACTGGTGCTCGAAGCCTCGGCGCTGGGCAGCACCGGCGCGCACACAGACGGACGCATTTTCGTTCTCGATATGGGTGAGCCGGTCCGGATCGTTGATCTGGCGCGCCAGATGATCCGGCTGTCCGGCAAGGTGCCGGATCAGGACGTTACCATTGAATTTACCGGGATCCGCCCCGGCGAAAAACTCTATGAAGAAGTGTTTCATGATCATGAAACAACCGTTGAGACCGCGCACGCCGGGCTTTTACTGGCAGCACCCAGGGTTGTCGCCATCGAAGAGCTGAACCGCCAGTTAGCCCCCTTGCTTCGGGCCGGCGAGGGCGGCGATGACGCGACTGTTCGCTCAATTCTGCACGACATTATCCCGGAATACACCGAAGCGGACCGCATACAGCCGCAGGTCCGCAGCCGGACCATTTGAGAACCGAGCCGACAAGGAGCCGATCACAAGATGACCAATGCCAGAATTTCCCGAGCCCTCATCAGCGTATCCGATAAAACCGGATTGATCGAACTGGGCCAGGCCCTGACCAAAGCCGGCGTCGAGATCCTGTCGACCGGCGGCTCGGCCAGGGCGCTGCGCGATGCCGGAGTTGCCGTCATCGAGGTTTCGGATTTTACCGGGTTTCCGGAAATCATGGACGGTCGCGTCAAAACCCTGCAGCCGAAAATTCACGGCGGCCTTCTGGCCGTTCGCGGCAATGCCGAGCACGAAGCGGCAATGCAGGCACACGACATCCAGCCGATTGATCTGCTGGTCGTCAATCTGTATCCGTTTGAGGAAACCGTGGCCGGGGGTGCCGGTTTTGATACCTGCATCGAGAACATCGACATCGGCGGCCCGGCCATGATCCGTGCCGCGTCAAAGAACCATGCTTTTGTCACGGTCGTCGTCGACCCCGGCGATTATGACCGGCTTGTTGAAGAAATGTCGGCCAATGAGGGTGCCACCACGGCGGATTTCAGAACCCGTCTCGCAGCCAAAGCCTATGCCCGGACCGGCAGTTACGACGCCGCCATTTCAGGCTGGTTTGCCGACCAGCTGGGCGATACCTTCCCGGACCGCACAGTGATGGCCGGATCGCTGCGGCAGGTGCTGCGCTATGGTGAAAATCCGCACCAGCAGGCGGCTTTCTATACCAATTCGGAAAACCGCCCCGGCATCGCCACCGCCACGCAACTGCAGGGCAAGGAACTCAGCTTCAACAACCTGAACGACACCGACGCCGCCTTTGAGCTGGTCGCCGAATTCGCCGACCGCCCGGCCTGTGTTATCGTCAAACACGCCAACCCCTGCGGCGTTGCCGTTGCCGACAGTCTGGCGCAGGCCTACAGCCGGGCGCTGGCCTGCGACACGGAAAGTGCGTTCGGCGGCATTCTCGCCTTTAACCGCGAACTTGATGCAGAAACGGCAAAGCTGGCCGCCGAGCTGTTTGCCGAGGTGATTATTGCGCCGAAAATTTCCGAAGCCGCAAAAGCCGTTTTCAGTGTAAAGAAAAACCTCCGCGTGCTGGAAACAGGGACACTGCCTGATCCACAGGCCGCCGGCATGACAATGCGCTCGCTGGCCGGCGGGTATCTGCTGCAGAACCGCGATGCGGCCCTGACATCCGATGCATTGAAGGTGGTCACCAGACGCCAGCCGAGCGACGCCGAAATGGCCGATTTGCTGTTCGCCTTCACCGTCTGCAAACACGTCAAATCAAACGCCATCATCTATGCCAAAGACGGTGCCACGGTCGGCGTCGGCGCCGGACAGATGAGCCGCGTCAACGCATCACGCATTGCCGCCTGGAAAGCCGCCGATGCGGCCCGCGTCGCCGGCGACGGGGAAAGCTGGGCCATCGGTTCGGTGGTGGCCTCCGATGCCTTTTTTCCGTTTGCGGACGGCCTGATCGCGGCGGCCGATGCCGGGGCCACAGCGATCATCCAGCCCGGCGGCAGCGTCCGCGATGACGAGGTGATCGCCGCTGCCGACGACAAGGGCCTGGCCATGGTCTTCACCGGCATGCGCCATTTCCGCCACTGATATTCGCACCGAGAGGGGTCCTGATGGACACACATGTTTCCGATATTATCGAACGTCTGCGCGAAATCGCGCCGCCGCCGGCACCGCTGCACGAACCGCGCTTTGGCGAGGCGGAAATAGAGAATGTAACGAGCTGCCTGCGTGACGGCTGGGTTTCCTATCACGGCAAGTTTGTCACACAGTTCGAAAACGAGCTGGCAGCCTTTTGCGGCACCAGACACGCCATCGTCACGGTCAGCGGCACAGCCGCCCTGCATGCCGTGATTCACATGATGGGGATCGGACACGGTGACGAGGTTCTGGTGCCGTCACTGACCTTCATCGCTTCGGTCAATGCCATTGCCTATACCGGCGCTGTCCCGCATTTCGTCGACGCCGAAGCGACCACTTTCGGCATCGATGCCGCGAAGCTTGCCCGGCATCTGCACACGGTTTCGGCACGCCGACCCGACGGTTTGTACAACAAGGAAAGCGGACGTCGCATCGCCGCCGTCATGTGCATGCATGCGTTCGGTCATCCGAGCGACCTCGACGCGCTTTCGGCCGTCTGCGACAGCTTCGACATTCCCCTGATCGAGGACGCCGCGGAATCCCTGGGCTCGTTCTACAAGGGGCAGCACGTCGGCAATCGGGGGCATCTTTCTGCACTCAGCTTCAATGGCAACAAGGTCATCACCACCGGTGGCGGCGGCGCGATCCTGTGTAATGACGATACGCGGGCGGAACGGGCACGGCGAATGACAACCACGTCGCGCGTCGCGCATCCGTACGAGTTCACCCACGACGAGATCGCATTCAATTACCGTATGCCGAACCTGAACGCAGCGGTCGGTTGCGGTCAGATGCAGCGCTTGCCCGGTTATCTGGCGCAAAAGCGCCGACTGGCCGAGCGCTATGCCAGCGTCTTTGCCGATGTCGAAGGCATTCATCATGCCACCGAACCGGCCGGTTGCATCAGCAACTACTGGATCAACATCCTGTTTCTGGAGCCCGGCTTTGAGGCGCTCAGGGTGCCGATACTCGAGGCTGCAAATACCGTCGGGATTGGCTGCCGTGCCGCCTGGGTGCCTATTTCCGAGCTGCCGATGTATGCGCATTGCCCGAAGATGGACCTTGCCGGGACGCGCGATCTGTATAACCGCATTCTGAATGTCCCGAGCAGCCCGCATCTGATGGCCGGTGCCTGATCGGAAAAGGGTTTCCATGCGGCAACGCGGCCTATATCAAGGCTTTTGAACCCGCCTGGACGTTTGCCTGAGTAAAGGATGAAAGCACAAGCGATGACAGATAAGAAACCTGCAGATGTCTGCATCGTTGGCGGTGCCGGTCACGTCGGACTGCCGATGGCGCTGTCCTTCGCCAACGCCGGGTCCCGGGTACAGATTTACGACATCAACAAGCAAACCCTGGCGACCATCGCATCCGGCACCATGCCGTTTGTTGACGAGGGTGCGGATGCCTATCTGCGTCATGCGCTCGACAATGATCTGCTGACACTGACCGCGAACCCAGAAGACATTACACCGACCGGCACCCTGGTGATCACCATCGGCACACCGGTCGACGAATTTCTCAACCCGTCCCATGGTGAGGTTAAATCCGCCATCGACACCCTGATCCCG
Organism: Rhodospirillales bacterium; assembly: GCA_040877275.1. GTDB lineage: Bacteria > Pseudomonadota > Alphaproteobacteria > Rhodospirillales > Casp-alpha2 > UBA4479. The sequence goes on from JBBDOA010000111.1 coordinate 79,758, forward strand.
CACATAACGGACGCACATCTGATTGTGCTGCGTTCGACCCTGTATCCGGGCACCACCGAATGGCTGGATCGTTACCTCAAGCAGTCCGGCAAAAAACCCCGCGTCTCGTTTTGCCCGGAGCGGTCCGTTCAGGGCCGGGCCATTCGCGAATTGTCGGAATTGCCGCAGATTATCAGTGCCACTTCAGACGCCGCCCTCAGCGAAGCCCGGGCATTCTTCGCGCCCGTTGTGCCGGAAATGATCGAACTCTCACCGTTAGAGGCCGAATTCGTCAAGCTGTTCGATAATTCATATCGCTATATCGAGTTCGCCATCGCCAACCAGTTTTACATGCTCGCGGATCAGGCCGGGGCTGATTATTCTAAAATCCACTTCGGCATGACACACGGATATGAGCGCGCCCGAAACATGCCGCGACCAGGCTTTACTGCCGGCCCGTGCCTGTTCAAGGACACCATGCAGATTGCCGCTTTCGCCCGAAACCAGTTTTCGCTCGGCAACTCAGCAATGCTGGTCAATGAAGGACTGGTTTTGTATGTGATTGAAAAAATTGCCGCTGAATACGACCTCACCAACATCACCGTCGGCCTGCTCGGCATGGCCTTCAAGGCCGACAGCGATGATATTCGCGCCTCGCTCAGTTACAAAATGAAGAAGCATCTGATGATGCGGTGCAAGGGCGTGCTGACCACCGATCCGCACGTTATGGACGATCCAAATCTGCTGCCGCTTGAGCAGGTACTCAAGGATAGTGACATTCTGGTCGTGTGCGCACCGCATGCGGCGTATCGTGATTTGGACACACTGGGTAAACCTGTGTTCGATGTCTGGAACCATATCGTGAGACCATCGTCCGCTCCGGTCATCAAGGGATCGGTATGAGCAAAAAAGTCGTCGTCACCGGCGGCACCGGGTTTATCGGCCAGGCGCTGGTCCGGCGACTGGTCGCCGACGGCCATCACGTCCGCGTTCTTGATAACGATTCCCGAGGCCGGACGACACGTCTCGACGACATAAAATCCGACATTGAAATCATCCATGGCGATATCCGTGATGCTGATGCCGTCAGTGCCGCACTGGCCGGACAGGATGCCGTGTGGCATCTGGCCTATGTCAACGGTACCGAGTTTTTTTATGAAAAGCCGGACCTGGTGCTTGATGTCGGCGTCAAGGGTATGGTCAACGTCATTGATGCATGTCGGGCACACGGCGTCGCTGAACTGATCTACGCCTCGACGTCAGAAGTTTACCAGACCCCCGACGTGGTGCCGACACCGGAAAACGTCGCGATGATTGTGCCGGATCCGACCAACCCGCGTTATTCCTATGGTGCCGGCAAGATCATCGGCGAAATGCTGGCGCTACACACGGGCACAACGTTCATGGACAAGGTGCAGATTTTCCGGCCGCATAACGTCTATGGACCGGACATGGGTTGGGAGCATGTGTTGCCGCAGTTCGTTCTGCGCATGAAGCAGCTTTGCGAGGCGTCCGACGCCGATCCGCTGCCGTTCCCGATTCAGGGTGATGGCCGGGAAACCCGCGCCTTCACCTACATCGATGATTTTATTGACGGCGTCATTCTCATGAATGACAAAGGTGCCGGCGGTGAGATTTTTCATATCGGCAACCCGGAAGAAATCGCCATCTATGATGTCGCACATCTAGTCGGTAATTATTTCGGCCGCAAAATCGAGATCGTGCCGCAAGCCCTGCAGAAGGGCGGCACGCCGAGACGCTGCCCGGATATCAGCAAGTTACGAGCGCTTGGCTATGAGCCCAGTGTGATGCTGAGCGAGGGTTTTCCCAGGCTCGCCCGTTGGTATGTAGATCACCACCTTGACAGCCCACACAGGATAACGAATTCATGAAACGATGCCTTGCCTGTGAAACGCTTTTCGATTCTGCGACATGGACCTGTCCGTCTTGCGACAACACCCCCGACGTTGTCGGTGGCTATCACGCATTTGCGCCTGAGCTTATAGACAACAAAACCGCCTTCGATGACGAAAGCTTTGGCGATCTTGCGGAGTCTGAAGACTCCAGCTTTTGGTATGTACCAAGAAATAATCTGATAGCATGGGCTCTGCGTAAATATTTTCCGAACGCCAAAACATTTTATGAATTGGGCTGCGGCACTGGCATTGTCCTCAAGGGATTGCATGATGCCAATCCAAATCTGAAATTGACCGGTAGTGACATCTATACCACCGGACTGGACGAGGCGCACAAGCGCCTGCGCGAAAGCGTCGATGAGCTGCTGCAGACCGGTGCCCATGACATTCCTTTCAGAAATCACTTCGATGCCATCGGTGCGTTTGATGTTGTTGAGCATATTGATGACGATGTCGGTGCCATGCGCGAACTGCTGCAGACACTGAAACCCGGTGGCGGCGCAATTTTTGTTGTACCCCGGCATATGTTCATGTGGAGCATCATGGATGACCTTGCCTGCCACAAGAGGCGTTATGGGGGTCGACAATTTGAGGATCGGGTAAAGCTGGCCGGCTACGAGATTGTCCGGACATTTTCATTCGGCGCTCTGACGCTGCCGTTGCAATACTGGTCACGAAAAGTTCTGCAGCGGTTCCGCAAGGGTGAAAAGATGGCGGATTATCTTGAATTAAAAGTTTCACCCCTGACCGGCCTGGTCCTGAGGTTGTTGTTTGAAATTGATCAAATTCCGGTCAAAATGGGCGTGAACTATCCCTTCGGCGCATCGCTGGTAGTCATCGCGCGACGCCCCAAGTGATATTCCTGTGAACCCTGATGAAGATTGAAAAGCTCTCCATCGCAGCCTTCTGGGCTGCTATCGGACTCATGGGGTTGCTCATGGCGGTGCGACTGTATCTCATCATTTCCTTTGCAGAACCATTACAGATCATTACCAGCGGCGACGAACAGGCCTCGCTGTTTTCTGTCTGGAAAGCCGTCAACGATCAGGCGGTTTATACAGACCCAACGCGCAGTCCGTACACGATGTCATTTTTCAACGGTCTGTTTTATTATTCATACGGTCTATGGACATCTTTCTGGCTGGCCACACTTTCCCTTTCTGATAGCTGGTTGCCGACGGTAAGCCGGTTTTTTTCATTGCTCGGCGTCGCTGCTGCATGGTTGAGTCTGACGCGCCTGTTGCAGATTAGCGGCGCGCGCGTATGTGGAAATACAGATATAATATCGCGTCTGATGCCCCCTGCCTGCGCCAGCGTTCTGTGCATCGGGCCATTGATGGGATTTTGGGCCTTTACCGTCAGACCGGATTTGTGGGCGCTGGTTTTCGAGATCATTGCCGTACTCGCCTTCGTCAGACTTTATGCAGAGAAGAACCTCACTGCCGTCTTGCTGGCGGTGGTTTTTTTACTACTCGGCTGGTCGTTCAAGCAGGCCTCAATCGGTGTTATCGCCGGGATTGGCCTTTTTCTGCTGTTTGAGCGGCAATGGCGGCTTCTGGCAATCTATACGGTGTTATTCATTGCCGTCTGGACCACCATCATTTATCTGGGCGGTGAGCTTTATCGACACAGCATCTTTTTTACGCAAATACAGCTGGAATACTCACTGTCACACAGCGCCAGGGTCTGGAGTAACGGACTTTCCAAAAGCCTGCCGATTGTTGGCCCTCTGGCCGTCGTTTTCGTGGTCCTCGTCAAAAACCAAACATTTCGAACGTTCTTTCTCGGTAACTGGATTTGCAGATTTTTCCTGATCAATCTGGGCACTTCATCTCTGATCATTTTCCTGATGACCATACAGAACGGCAGCGCTGAGAATTATCTGTTCACACCTCTTTTCCTGGCCTCGGGACTTCTGGTTTGTGGTCATGCCGCTAGCCGGTCACAACTATCCGGAATGTCGTCTTTCAACGCTGTGCTGCTGACCACCACCGGCGTTCAGGCGCTGCTGTGCTGTCTGGTTCTGGCAGGCGTTATCGGGGTTCTGGACGGAACGAAAACACACAGGCAATGGGTTGATACGGCGCGCTGCATCAATCAGCTGCCAAAACCAATTTTCACCGAGGGCACGTATTTGTCACTCCCATGGATGACTGAAAGCGCCGAACCATTTGTGCTTTCCTACACCTATTCTCGCGCCAGAAAATCCGGCATTCCGCATGAAAAAGACGGAATCGGCGGACGCATAAACAATGGCGAGTTTGCAACACTGGCGATCTCCAGAAACAGCCCGAACGGAGGTTATGATGGGGCTGATTTGTTGAATTATACCCTTCAGCCGACAAAATGTGGTGCGCTGTCAATTTGGAGCCGAGCCCGGCCATGATTCTTTACTTGCACTTGATGTACTGTGTCGGCAAGCATCCCCAAACCTGTTTAAGGATTTGCGTTTCATGACTGTTCATTTCAGTGCCGCAAAAAGGACCATCTGCCGCATCTGCGGCGGCCAGAACCTCGTCCGATACCTTTCATTGGGCGACCAGCCGCCGTCAAATTCGTTTCTTGATGCGGGTGCAATAAAGGATGAACAGACTTTTCCGCTCGACGTTTATCTGTGCACGGGGTGCGGCCTGTCGCAATTGCTTGATATCGTCTCTGCCGAAGACATTTTCGACGATTACATTTATCTGTCGTCGTCGTCGCGCGCGCTTTGTCAGCATTATCAGGAAATGATCAACAGGGTTCTGAACGATCTTAAGCCGCCCGCCAAAAGCCTGGTTGTCGACATTGGCTGCAACGACGGCATAACGCTGAATTGCTATCCATCCGAAACATACCGGGTACTCGGGATCGAACCGTCGAGCGCGGGGCAATATGCGAAGGGGCGCGGCTTTGAAGTCATCAATCGCTTCTTTAATGAACAATGCGGGCGCGATATCCATAAATCCCACGGACCGGCAAAGATCGTCACCGCCACCAACGTCTTCGCCCACGTCGACGACATCACCGGATTCGCTGCGGGTGTCCGTGCGTTACTTGCTGATGACGGCGTTTTCGTGATTGAGTTTCCCTATCTTGTCGACATGATTGATGCTCTTTATTTCGACACCATCTATCATGAGCACCTGTCTTATCTGGCCATCACACCGCTAGATGTACTTTTCACCAAAACCGGCCTGCGTGCGTTTCATGTGGAACGCACCGAAGTCGGCGCCTCCGGTCCGGCACTCAGGCTATTTGTCTGCCGATCTGACGCACCACATCGCGAACGCGAGAGCATCACGTCACTGCGCGCTACCGAAACGGCATGGGGCGTGGTAAATATCAAGGCCTATGAGCAATTCGCAGAACGCGTCCGGGGAATCGGCGATGAGCTTGTCGCCATGATAAAATCACTCAGGGAAGATGGTGCAAAAATCGCCGCCTATGGCGCGCCGGCAAAAGGCAATACGCTGCTCAATTTCATCAAGGCCGATACCTCAATGATTGATGTTGTGGCCGAAAATAACGCATTGAAGATCGGCAGGGTGACCCCCGGCACGCATCTGCCAATTATTTCCGATGACGACTTTCTGGCCGGCGGTTATACCCATGCGCTGCTGCTGGCGTGGAACTACGCCGATTTCTTTCTTGAAACCTCTCCTTTCATCAAACGCGGAGGCAAATTCATTGTCCCAGTCCCAAAGCCGGTGATCCGTCCCTGACATAATGTGATAGGCATATGGTAGAATTAGATATCGTTGTCCCCGTTTATAACGAGGGAAAAAACATCATCTCGTTGCTGGAAGATGTGCGCCGTCATGTCGAAACCCCGTATCGCGTGCTGATCTGCTACGACTTCGACGAAGACGACACATTGTCAGCGATCGAGACCTATCAGCACAAGGATACAACGAAGCTTGCGTTCGTCAGAAACATCGGGCGTGGCCCCAATATGGCGGTCGTTTCCGGTATCCGCCAATCAACGGCACCGTTCGTCCTGACACATATGGCCGACGATGATTTCAACGCCGACGTCATTGAAAAAATGATCGACCGGGCCAAAGCTGGCGCATCCGTCGTTGCAGGAAGCCGGTTTGTGCCGGGCGGCTGCATGGACGGCTGTGTGTGGTATAAAAAATTACTGACCGTCACCGCTAATTACTCGATGTACGCCCTTGGCCGCTCACCGATCCGTGACAATACCAACGGCTTCAAGCTGTTCCGGCGTGAACTGCTTGATGTGGTAGAGCTGGAATCGACGGAAGGCTTCACCTATGCCATCGAGCTTGTTGCCAAAGCGCACAGGCTTGGTCTCCGTATTGATGAGATCCCGGCCAAATGGTACGAGCGCCGGGAAGGCGAAAGCCGCTTCCAGATATTGCCCTGGATCAAGCCATACCTGCGCTGGTATTTTTTTACGTTCGCCACAACGTGGCTCGGTCGCGGGCCGGAAACGATAGGGAAGAGCAAGCAATAAGCTAAGGCAGCCGCCCGTAGGAATCTTCCAGCCGAACGATATCGTCCTCTTCCAGGTAATCGCCGGTCTGCACTTCGATCAGGTGGATGTCCGCATCGCCGCGGTTTTCCAGCCGATGTACTTCGCCGGCCGGAATATAGATCGACTGATTGGCGCTCAGTTCTATTTCCTGCTCGCCCCTGGTCACCATCGCCGTGCCGTCAACCACGACCCAGTGTTCGGCCCGGTGTTGATGACGCTGCAATGACAGCCGCCCACCCGGGCGCACCGTGATGCGCTTGGCACGAAAACCGTTGCCCCGGTCAATGTCCTGATACGAGCCCCACGGGCGATGCACCTTGTTGGCGGTTTCGACTTCCGCCCGGCGTTCCGCATGCAGATCATCAACAACGCCGCGCAGATCCTGCGACACACTGCGGTCCATCACCAGCACGCAATCGTCGGTCGTCACCACCACCAGGCCGTCAACCCCTACCAAAGTGGCCAGACCATGTTCGGCCTGCACCAGACAGTTTCGACTATCGCTCAGCACAACATTGCCGACACTGGCATTGCCGTCGGCGTCCCTGGGCAGAACCCGCCAGATCGCATCCCACGAACCGATATCGCTCCAACCCATGGCAACCGGGACAACGGCCCCCTTGCTGAATGTTTCCATGACAAGCCTGTCAAAGGATTCGACCGGGAAATCCGCATAGGCATCCGCATCAAGGCGGATGAAATCAAGATCGCGCTGGCTGTCGGCAACGGCACGGCCGGCCACGGATGCCATCCCCGGCTGTGCCGCTTCAAAGGCGGCGAGCGCCGTCGCTGCCGATAGCACAAAAATCCCGCCGTTCCAGAAATGGCGACCCGTTTCGATAAAGCGGGTCGCCGTTTGCATATCCGGCTTCTCGGTAAAGCGGATAATGTCATGAACGCCAGAAAAACCCGCGACCGGAGAGCCGGATTCAATATAGCCATACCCGGTTTCCGGCGTATCGGCGTGAATGCCGAAGGTGACGATGCGCCCCGCCGCAGCGGCATTGCGGGCGGTATCGACGGCTGCCAGGAACGCCGCATTATCCCGGATCAGGTGATCCGACGGCAAAACCAGCATCATCGCATCGCCGCCATGAACAGCAGCAACGTGGGCCGCAGCGGCAGCGATTGCGGCCCCCGTGTTTCTGGCTTCCGGTTCAAGCAGAATATCACACGGCACCAGGCCTGCATCGCGCAACTGTTCGGCAACCATAAAGCGGTGCTCGTCGTTACAGACGAAAACAGGGCGCGCGAAGACCTCCTGGTCGGCAACCCGCCTTGTCGTGGCGACGATCAGGCTTTCCGGACCGGTCAGTTCAAGAAACTGTTTTGGCCTGGCCCGCCGGGACAGCGGCCACAGCCGGGCACCCATGCCACCGGACAGAATGACGGGCACAATCCGCATCTAGAATTTTCTCGACCCAAGCAGCGCCGGGTCCATGTATCTGAGCCGCAGGAACTGCGCCAGTATATGCATCATCGATTGATGGACATCCTCGATAACGCCGTAATTATCCGCCTCGACATGCAGATTGACGTCGGCCATCGCCGCCGTCCGGCCCCCCGCAAAGCCCGTGAAGGCAATCACCTGAACGTGATTATCCGTAGCCCATGATGCGGCACGGACCACGTTTTCACTGTCGCCCGACGAGGAAACCGTGATCAGCACATCGCCCGGACCGGCCATGGTGCGCAGCTGATAGGCGAAAACCTCGGCATAGGAAATATCGTTGGCAATCGCCGTCAGCGTTTCAACCGTCGATGCCAGCGAGACAACGCGCGGCTTGATCGCGGTATCGGTCTGGACACCCTTCAGATGATCGCAGTGGAAGTGATTGGAAATCGACGCCGAGCCGCCGTTGCCGCACACATAGACGGTGCCGCCCTGGGCGTAGGTTACATCCAGCAGATCGCAGGCCCTTTCAAGCTGCACCCGGTCAACCGAGGCAAATGCACGGGCCACCTGTTCAGCATAGGCGTCAATATATGCGGCGATGCCGGAGAAGGATTTATCGGGAAATGTCATGCTTTCCTATATCCCGTTTACCCCCCTCAGGCAACCGGCCCGCGACGATACTGAACGCCCCTGAGCAAGCAGCCGCCGACAATAAAAAAGATCAGAATACCGGCCATCCCGACCCGCTGGCTGTCGCCAGCCACGGTCAGCGCACCAACCAGCATCGGCCCCAGAAATGCCGTCGCCTTGCCGGACAGCGCATAAAGGCCAAACATTTCGGTCCTGATTTCAGCCGGTGCCAGATGCGCCATCATCGAGCGGCTTGCCGACTGCGCCGGCCCGACAAACAGGCCCAGTGCCATGCCGATGATCCAGAAATGGCTGATTTCGGTGACCACCAGAATGGCACCGCCCAATAACGTCAACGCCGTCAGCGAAACATAAATTACCGGCAACGGCCCCCAACGATCATCCAGCCACGAAAAGGCAAGCGCACCCAGTCCGGCCATCACGTTCATGCCGATCCCGAAGACAATCAGATCCTCGAAGCTCATGCCGAACGTGCCGGCGGCATAGATCCCGCCAAAGGCAAACAGTGTGTTGAGGCCATCGGTATAGATCATCCGGGCCAGCAAAAACCTGAAAATCATCGCGTGCGCGCGGACTTTCCTGACCGTGTTCAGCAGTTCCTGAAAACCGCGCCGGACCGCTTGCATACCGTGAATACCCGTCGAGGGCCGGTCCGGACTGAACAGAAACAACGGAACCGCAAAGACGGCCATCCAGATCGCAACAAAAGGGCCGACCACTCGCAAGTGTTCGGCCTTTTCCTTGTCGAGACCAAACATCGGCGTGTCGGTCTGCACAAACAGCACCAGAATCAGCGCCAGGCAGATCAGACCGCCGATATAACCGGTTCCCCAGCCCCAGCCCGATACCCGCCCGATTCTGTCGTCACTGACCAGATCCGGCAGCATGGCGTTATAGAAAACCATGCCGCTCTCGAAAGCGATATTGGCGGCGGCAACCAGGATCAGCCCGGTGACGATCATACCCGGTTCCGGCGTCACCACCCAAAGCAGGGCGCTGGCAATGATGCAGGCGACGGTCGCCGCCATCAGCCAGGGCTTGCGCGGCCCGGTATGATCGGCAACGGCACCGGCAATCGGACTGATGATGGCGACGACCAGCGCCGACCACCCGATCGCCTGACCCCACAGTGCCGTGCCGCTGATGGCATCCGCCGCAACGCCGTTCGTAAAATAGGCAGCGAAGACAAATGTGACGATGACCGTCGGAAATGCCGAATTGGCCCAGTCATACAGACACCAGGCGGCAATCCCGAGGCCGCTGCCCGGCTTAGCTGGTCGCACCGTCAACCATGGTCCTGAGTTGGCGGCTGGCAACGGCGATCATCGACAGATCGTTGACGTCAACATTCCAGAGCTCACCCAGCATCAGCTCGGTCGGCTCGACCAGCGCCGGGTTGGCGGCAATCCATGCCGCCACCGCATCAAGCGGCGAGCGGCCCTTATTGGTGAGATCAAGCACCGCTTCAGTCAGGTGCAGCTGATGGCTGTAGATTTCCTCAACCAGTGCGGCGATGGCCAGTTGCTGCCAGTGGTTTTCGGAATCAAGGCCTTCTGCGGCCGCCCGCAACCGTCCCATACGGAACCGGGTGCCGATGGCGAAGTAGCCCTGTGCAACCGTCAGCACATCCGCCTTGCGCTTCATTGCCAGCCGGACGATATCGCAACCGGAATACAGATTGACCAGATTGGATACCCGGAGCGCCAGTTCTTCCGGCACGCCGTGTTCAATATACGGCTGGGCCCGTGATTTGAGATCGCTGACGTAATGCTTCGGCAAGGTCTGCGTCAGATTTTGCGCCAGCTTCCGCATGCCATCGGCGAAGGCATCACAATGCGTGCCGATGTCGAGCCCCTTGTCGCCGTGCCTGAGGAACCACAGTGTTACCCATTCCAGCAGATGATGGGTATCGATCATCATCGCCGTCTGGGTTTTCGCCGGCACCTTGTTGTCGAGGGCTTCGATTTCCGCCCACAGTTTCGGCATCTCGAAAATTTCCTGGGCGATGAACCAGGCCCGGGCAATGGTGGCGACACCGAGGCCGGTTTTTTCCCGAACCTCGTTAACAAAGGTGCCGCCCATCCGGTTGACCAGATTGTTGGTCAGGCGCGTGGCGATGATTTCCCGGCGCAGCCGGTGCTTCGCAATGTCATCACGATAGGCAACCCGGAGCGGCGTCGGAAAATACCGGACCAGATCGTTGAACAGATAAGGGTCGTCCGGGACGTCCGTCGCCAGTAACTCGTCGTAGGTCCAGAGTTTCGCATAGGACAGCAGCACGGCAATTTCCGGGCGATACAATCCGTGCCGACCGGCGGCGCGTTCCGCCATCATTTCATCGTCCGGCAGATATTCGACGGCCCGATTCAGGCGGTTGGCCCGCTCCAATGTTTTCATCAGCCGGTGCTGGTTATCGAGCGCATTCAGACCGCGCGCCTGGATCAGTGTGATCGCCTGACTCTGGTCATAGTTGTGACGCAGCACCAGCCCGCCGACTTCGTCCGTCATCTTTGCCAGCAGCTTGTTGCGGGCTGCCTGGGCCAGCCTGCCGGACTGTGTCACCTGTCCCAGCAGGATCTTGATGTTGACCTCGTGGTCCGATGAATCGACACCGGCGGAATTGTCGATGCTGTCCGTATTCAAGCGACCGCCATGCGCCGCGAACTCGATCCGTCCCAGTTGTGTGGCACCAAGATTGGCACCCTCACCGATGACCCTCGCGCGGACATCGGCACCGTTGATGCGAAGCGCATCGTTGGCCCGGTCGCCGACATCAGCTGCCGATTCATGCGTCGCTTTGATGTAGGTGCCGATGCCACCGAACCACATCAGATCGGCCTCAAATTTGAGGATGATCTTCATCAGTTCGTTCGGCGTCACCGTATCGCTCTCGATACCGAAACGGGCCTTGATCTGCGGCGTCAGCTTCAGGGACTTGGCACTGCGTTCGAAGATCACGCCACCCTTCGACAGCTTGCTTGTATCGTAGTCACTCCACGACGAGCGGCCCATGTCGAACAGGCGTTTGCGCTCAATCCAGGTGCTGGCCGGATCGGGATCGGGATCAACAAAGATGTGCATATGGTTGAATGCCGCCAGCAGCTTGATGTGTCGGGACAGCAGCATGCCGTTGCCGAACACGTCGCCCGACATATCGCCGACACCGACGCAGGTGAAATCTTCGGACTGGATATCGACGCCGACTTCCCTGAAATGCCGCTTCACCGATTCCCACGCGCCGCGAGCGGTAATACCCATTTTCTTGTGGTCATACCCCTGACTGCCGCCAGAGGCGAAAGCATCGCCCAGCCAGTGTCCGTATTCAATAGAGACCCCGTTGGCGATATCGGAAAATGTCGCCGTGCCCTTGTCGGCGGCAACGACAAGATACGGATCGTCATCATCAAGGATAACAACGTTTTTGGGGTGCGTGATTTTCGGGCCGA